>JAKZTB010000200.1:0-41781 GCA_047517345.1 Alphaproteobacteria bacterium | reverse complement strand
GCGGCCTTTGTCACAGGGCTTCGGTCCCGCCGGTTACCCGACAAGACCGCCTGTCAGCTACCAGATCAAACCGACAACTGTCTGGGTGGATCCTTCCTCCACTGGTGTTACGCGCCGTCGGGGCGCACTGAGAAATGCGGGCTAGGAAATCATGACCCCGCTGGAAGCCGCCTGGGAGAGGGTTCACCGCGAGGCCGCGCGCCTGCGCCCGACCCATCTGCGCACGCTGTTCGCCGGTGATCCGGCACGGTTCGAGCGGCTCTCCTTCGCCTTCGAGGACCTGAGCATCGACGTCTCGAAGGAAAAGCTCGACGCTGCAGCGCTCGATGCGCTCCTCGCGCTTGCCCGGGCGGCGGATATCGAAGGCCGGCGCGAGGCGATGTTTGCGGGCGAGCCGGTCAACCGGACCGAGGGCCGGGCGGTGCTCCACATGGCGCTGCGCGGCGGCGCGGTGGCGCCGCCGGGCGATGATGTCGAGGGTGCGCACGCCGATGTCCTCGCCTTCGCCGAGGGCGTGCGCGCCGGCAGCTTCACCGACGTCATCAACATCGGCATCGGCGGCTCCGATCTCGGCCCCGCCATGGCCGTGCGGGCGCTATCGCCCGACGGTGACGGACCCCGAGTGCACTTTGTCTCGAATGTCGACGGGGCGCATCTGGCCGACACGCTCCGAGGGCTCGACCCGGCAACAACGCTGGTCATCGTCGCGTCGAAGACCTTCACGACGCTCGAGTCGATGACCAATGCCCGCTCCGCCCAGGCCTGGCTGGGCGGTCACGCAGCAGACAACATGGCGGCGGTCTCGACCAATCTCGCGGCCTGCGCCGAGTTCGGCATCCCCGCGGAGCGGGTCTTCGGCTTCTGGGAGTGGGTCGGCGGGCGCTACTCGCTCTGGGGTGCGATCGGGCTGCCCCTGGCCATTGCCATCGGCGCCAGGCGGTTCCGGGCCTTTCTTGCCGGTGCCGCCGCGAAGGACCGGCATTTCCGCGAGGCGGCCCTTGAAGAGAACCTGCCGGTGTTGTTCGCCCTCACCGGCATCTGGCGGCGCAACGCGATGGGCTGGCCGACCGTGGCGCTGATCCCCTACGATCAGCGGCTCGAGCGCTTCCCGGCCTATGTCCAGCAGCTCGAAAGGGAATCGAACGGTAAGTGCGTCACGCGGGACGGCGCGCCCACCCCGAGAGCCACCGGCCCGGTGGTCTGGGGCGAGCCAGGCACCAACGCGCAGCACTCGTTCTTCCAGCTCCTGCACCAGGGCACTGACGTCATCCCCGTGGATTTCATCGCCGCCGCCCGGCCGCGCGATGCCGACACGGAGCAACATCGGCTCTTGCTTGCCAATTGCCTGGCGCAGGGCGCGGCACTGGCCTTTGGCCGCACCGAAGCCGAGGCCCGCTCCGGGCTGACGGCGGCCGAGGCCGACCGCCTCGCGCCGCACCGGACCTTCCCAGGCGACCGGCCCTCGACGACCATCCTGCACCGCCAGCTCGACCCGTTCGCGCTGGGCCGGCTGATCGCGCTCTACGAGCACAAGGTGTTCACGATGGGGGCCATATGGGACATCAATTCCTTCGACCAGTTCGGTGTCGAACCCGGCAAGGCGCTCGCGCAACGCCTGGTCCCGGTCATGCGCGGCGAGGACGGAGCCGACGCCGGGCTCGACCAATCGACGGCCGGGCTGGTCACCCGTATCAGGGAGCTCGACCGATGAACGCCGAAACGATCTGCCGGCTCGCCCAGGTTGTCCCGGTCCTGACCGTCGAGGAGACCGCCCACGCCGCGCCGCTGGCGCGGGCGCTGTCCCGTGGCGGACTCAGGGTGCCTGAGGTCACATTGCGCACGCCGGCCACCCTCGACGCCATCAGGGCGATGACCGAGGCGGCTCCCGACGATCGTCGGCGCCGGGGCACTACTGACGCCTGAAGACATGCGCGCCGCGGTCGCCGCCAGTGCCCGGTTCGGCGTCTCGCCCGGCTTCACCAACAGCCTGCTCGATGCCGCCTAGGATGGCTTCCGGGTCATATCGGTTCATCGCAAGGGCCTCATCAGGTGCGGTCGGGAATGCGGCGAAGGCAAAATACGCTGCCGCCGAATCCTGGGATGTTCAAGTGTCCTGATCGTGAAAATCAAGGGATTGAATTTCGCGTGAATCAGGACACCAACTATTTGATTCTAGTGTGATTCAGATCCTAAAATTCGTCGTATTCAATGCGACGAACTTCAGAATCATCACACTAGTTCATGACCTAGTTCGATGTTTCCGAAGGCCATCATGTCGGACAAGATGAAATTGCCGCCGTTAGTGTCTGGGCCACCGAAGTCGCGACAAATATTGGCGCCGGTCCAGCATCGAATACGTCGCTCGAAAGAATAAAATCGAACGATCCGATTAAAGGGATAAAAAGTTTGTCACCTGAACCATTTCCCTACTAACCTGCGGTATACGCGTAGGTGAATGCGCAATAATTCAATGGGAGGATTCACGATGAAGAAATCGTTTTTGGCATTCGCGGCTGCAGCAATGCTGGCGACGCCTGTTGCAGCGCAAGACATCAAGATCGGCGTTATCCTGGGTTACACCGGTCCCATCGAATCGTTGACCGGGGATATGGCGGCCGCTGCGGAGCTGGCGATGAGCGAAGTCAACGCCGCCGGCGGCATTCTAAGCGGCCGCAAAATCGTCCCGGTCCGCGGCGACACCACGTGCGTCGATTCTGCCGCGGCCACGGCAACGACGGAGCGTCTCATCACCTCTGACAAGATCAGCGCGATCGTCGGCGGCGATTGTTCGGGCGTGACGACCGCCATGCTGAAGAACGTGGCGATGGCCAAGGGTATCGTAATGGTCTCGCCCTCCGCGACATCGCCCGCGCTGTCGACGCTGCCGGATAACGGCTTGTTCTTCCGTACCGCACCGTCCGATGCGCGCCAAGGCCAAGTGCTGGCCGCGATTCTGAAGGACAAAGGGGTCAAGAAGGCCGCGCTGACCTACACGAACAACGATTACGGCAAGGGCCTCGCCGAAAGCATCAAGGCCAACTTCACTAAGGTCGGCGGCAAGATCACCATTTCCGCGGCGCATGAAGACGGCAAGGGAGATTACTCCGCGGAGGTCGGCGCGCTTGCGGCGGCCGGTGGCGACATCCTGATCGTTGCGGGCTATCTCGATCAGGGCGGTAAGGGAATTATTCAGGCTTCGCTGGATTCCGGCGCGTTCTCTCGGTTTGTGTTGCCCGACGGCATGATCGGCGATTCGCTGCCCCTGGCAATCGGCAAAGACCTCGACGGGTCCTACGGCACGGTGCCGGGCACCAACAGCCCCGGCGTCGCGACCTTCAAGGCCCTGGCGAAGAAGGCAGGCTTCAAGGCCGGCCCCTTCACCGCGGAATCCTATGATGCTGCCGCGCTGATCATGCTTGCCATGCAGGCCTCCGGATCTTCGGACAGCGGCAAGCTGAAAGGCAAGGTTGCCATGGTCGCCAACGCGCCGGGCGAAAAGATCTATCCGGGCGATCTAGCGAAAGCCCTCAAGATCCTCAAGGGCGGCGGCGACATCGATTATGTCGGCGCCTCTGCGGTCGAGCTGGTCGGCGCGGGCGAAAGCGCGGGCAACTACCGCGAAGTGCTGATCAAGGGCGGCAAGATCACAACCGCGCGCTACCGCTAACGGTCCGAAGCGGCCCGGACATCGCCCGGGCCGCTTCGATCCGCACGCAACGCACGCGTCTTGGATCGCCGATGATCCGCGTCGAAGAACTCAATATGCGATTTGGCGGTATCCGCGCCGTCGATAACGTGTCTCTTGAAATCGCGGCCGGCACGATAACCGGGCTGATCGGTCCGAACGGTGCGGGCAAAACGACCTTGTTCAATGTCATTGCCGGCCTCTATAAGCCGACCGCCGGCCGCGTCTATCTCGACAACCAGGACGTCACCGGCATGCAACCGCATGAGCTGTTCGCGATGGGCCTGCTGCGGACGTTTCAGATCGCGCATGAATTCTCGACGCTGACGGTGCGCGAGAATTTGATGATGGTGCCGGATCGTCAGTCCGGCGAAAGTCTGGTCGATACCTGGTTGCGGCCCGCCAAGGTCCGCGCGCAAGAGGCGGCGATCCGCGACAAGGCGGACGAAGTTATCGAATTTCTTGAAATATCTCATGTCGCCGAAGAGAACGCGGGCAATCTGTCGGGCGGACAGAAGAAGCTGCTCGAGCTCGGCCGCACCATGATGGTCGATGCGAAAATCGTTTTTCTCGATGAGGTCGGCGCCGGCGTGAACCGGACGCTTCTCAACACCATCGGCGATGCGATTCTGCGGCTCAATAAGGAGCGCGGCTATACGTTCTGCATGATCGAGCACGACATGGATTTCATCAGCCGGTTGTGCGACCCGGTTATCGTCATGGCGGAGGGCGCCGTGCTCGCGCAGGGCTCGGCCGACGACGTCAAAGCGAATGAGGATGTGATCGAAGCCTATCTCGGGACCGGCTTGAAGAATGCGGCCGCTGCATCCGCTGAGATTGCACCATGAGTTTCCTATCCGGCGAGGGGATGACGGGTGGGTATGGCGGCGCGGATATCCTGCATGACTGCACGATTGCCGTCGACAAGGGGGAGATCGCGGTCGTCGTCGGGCCGAACGGTGCCGGCAAGTCGACCGCGATGAAGGCCTTGTTCGGCATGCTGGACTTGCGCGGCGGTCATGTCATGCTCGATGGCGAAGACATCTCTGCATTGGCGCCGCAGGCCCGGGTGCGCAAAGGCATGGGGTTCGTTCCGCAGACTGGGAACGTGTTCACATCGATGACTGTGGAAGAAAACCTCGAAATGGGCGCCTTCATCCGGGACGACGATTTCGCCGATACCATGGCCGAGGTTTTCGCCCTGTTCCCGATCCTCGAGGAAAAGCGGTCTCAGCCGGCCGGTGAGCTATCCGGTGGACAGCGGCAACAGGTCGCCGTCGGGCGCGCGCTGATGACGCAGCCGCAGGTCTTGATGCTCGACGAGCCCACCGCCGGCGTGTCGCCGATGGTCATGGATGAGCTGTTCGACCGTATCATCGAGATCGCGCGCACCGGGATCACGATCCTGATCGTCGAACAGAACGCGCGGCAGGCCTTGAGTATCGCCGACGAGGGCTACGTGCTGGTGCAGGGGCGCAATCACTACACGGATACCGGGGCCGCGCTGTTGGCCAATCCGGAGGTCCGCAAGTCGTTTCTGGGCGGCTGAGGCCGGGGGGAGGGGTTCGTTGGAAGACGTCACGAACGCGGTCATCTTGATCCTGAATTTCCTGTTCGTGCCGGGGCTGACCTATGGCTGCCAGCTGGCGCTGGGCGGGCTCGGCGTGACGTTGGTCTACGGCATCCTGCGCTTCTCCAATTTCGCGCATGGCGAGACGATGTCGTTCGGCGCCATGATCAGCATCTTGGTGATGTGGTGGCTGCAGGCGCACGACGTCTCGATCGCGCCGCTGCCGACCGTCTTGCTGGCCCTGCCGGCCGGTATCGGAGCGACGATCCTGCTGTGCTTGGCCATGGATCGCTGGGTCTACCGGTTCTACCGTCGGCAAAAATCGCAGCCGGTCATCCTGCTGATCGCGTCGATCGGCCTGATGTTCCTGATGAACGGCCTCATCCGGTTCGCCATCGGACCGGACGACCGGGTCGTAGGCGACGGGACGCGCTTCATCGTCAACGTGCGCGAGTTCCGCAGCGCGACCGGCCTGTCCGAGGGGCTGGCGATCAAGACGTCGCAGGGCATCACGGTCGTCGCCACGGTCGTGCTGGTTTTGGCGCTGTTCTGGTTTCTCAATAAAACGCGTGCCGGCAAATCGATGCGCGCTTATTCCGATAATGAAGATCTGGCGCTGCTGTCGGGCATAAATCCGGACCGGGTCGTCATGATCGCCTGGATCCTGACCGGCGCGCTCGCGGCCATCGCCGGCACGCTCTACGGGTTGGACAAGAGCTATAAGCCCTTCGTGTTTCTCCAATTGCTGTTGCCGATCTTCGCCGCCGCGATCGTCGGCGGCCTCGGCAACCCGCTGGGCGCGATTGCTGGTGGTTTCGTGATCGCGTTCTCCGAAGTCTCGATTACTTTCGCCTTCCGAAAATTCATCGCCTATCTGGTGCCGGAACGCTGGGAGCCGGAAGGGCTCGTTCAGCTGCTGTCGACCGACTACAAGTTCGCGGTGTCGTTCGCCATCCTGGTGCTCGTCTTGCTGGTCCGGCCAACCGGCATCTTCAAGGGGCGGGTGTTGTGATCCGGGCAAACCGCAAACCGCTCCTGTTCGCCGCCATGCTGGCGCTTCTGGCGCTGGTCGGGTTCATGCAGAGCTGGTCGCTGGCGCTGGCCATCCTCAACCTCTGCCTGATCTCTGCCGTCATGTCGCTCGGCGTCAATATCCAGTGGGGCTATGCCGGGCTGTTCAATGTCGGCGTGATGGGATTCGCCGCGCTCGGCGGCCTTGCCGGGGTCTTGGTCTCGACGCCGCCCGTGACCGCCGCCTGGGCCGCTGGGGGTGCGGGTATCCTGAAGGCGGGCGGCATCGCGCTGGTGACGATCGCCGCCGTCTGGTTCGTCATGGCGCAGTGGCGGCCGCCTTTCAAAAGTGTGTTCGCGGCGCTCGTCATCGCGGCGGGTTTTTTCGCGGCGCGTGCGGTGTTCGACCCGGCGGTGGAGGCGATCGAGGCGGTCGAATCCGCCAAGACCGGCTATCTCGGCGGACTGGGCTTGCCGATCCTGCTCAGCTGGATCGTCGGCGGGATTTTCGCCGCGGGCGCGGCCTGGGTCGTCGGGAAGGTATCGCTAGGGTTGCGCTCAGACTACCTGGCAATCGCCACGCTCGGCATCTCGGAAATCATCGTGGCGATGCTGAAGAACGAGGACTGGCTGACGCGCGGCGTGAAGAACGTGTCCGGCCTGCCGCGCCCGGTGCCCTATGAGGTCGATCTGCAGCAGGCGGCGTGGTTCCAATCGTTGGCGGAAACCCTGGGGTCGACGCCAATCGACCTCTCCTCGATAACGGTCAAGCTGTGCTACGCCGTGCTGTTCACACTGGTGCTGCTCGTCATCCTATGGTTTTCGGAGACCGCCCTGCGCTCGCCCTGGGGCCGCATGATGCGCGCCATCCGCGACAACGCCGTCGCGGCGGGCGCGATGGGCAAGGACGTGACGCGGCGGCACCTGCAGGTCTTCGTGCTGGGCTCCGCTGTCATCGGCATGGCCGGCGCGATGCTGACCACCCTCGACGGCCAGTTCACCCCCGCCTCGTACCAGCCGCTGCGCTTCACCTTCGTGATCTGGGTGATGGTGATCGTCGGCGGCTCGGGCAATAATCTCGGCGCCGTGCTGGGCGGTTTCCTGATCTGGTTCTTCTGGATTGAGGCCGAGCCGATAGGCCTGTGGCTGATGGACGTTCTCACTTCGGGCATGGCGGAAGACAACCCGGTCCGGCAGCACCTGCTCGAAAGCGCCGCCCATATGCGCCTGATGACCATGGGACTGATCCTGCTGCTCGTCCTCCGCTTCACCCCGCGCGGGTTGATTCCGGAGGAGAAGCGGTGAGGGGGGAGGGGGATCGCCGAATATATTCAAAGTTCCAGACTTGACCACAAACGATTTAATAAAATGTCCGTCAAACCCGGGTTAGCTCAACCTGACCCCCAACCCGCGACGCTTCCGGCCCAATTGTTCCGCGACTTCAAACTTGCTGCAAATTTCCGCGGCGGCCCTATAATTCACGAAGATGACCGCTACGGATTCGGAGGCTGCCTTGCCGGATACGCCCAACTGGCACATCGTCGGCGACTGGTTTGACAACTGCAGTTGTGCTATCGCCTGTCCGTGCACATTCGCGCAACCGCCGGATAACGATTTCTGCGAATCGGTTCTGTTTTGGCACATCACACAAGGGCGCTACGGTGACATTGTCCTCGACGACCTCGCCTTCGTGCGGGTGGGCCGCTGGGATGGGGATTTGTGGGCCGGCAAGGTCAAGGGCCGGGCCGGTATCTTTATCGACGACCGGGCCGACGACGCGCAGGCCGAGGCCTTCTCGGCAATCCTCGGCGGCCGCGCCGGCGGTTTCCCGGCCAAGGTAAATGCCCTGTTCACCGGGGGCCGTGAAGTCATCGGGGTCGAGCGGGCCAAGATTTCCTTTGAGATCCAACCCGACCAGTCGCGGTGGGGCGTCGATATCGCCGGCAAGGTCAAGGCCTGGGCCGAGGCCCTGACCGGACCGACCAGCAATCCCGGCGAATACCCACGACTGGCCAATGCGCCCGGATCGGAAACCGGTCCCGGGCCGCAGCTGGTGACCTGGGGAACGTCGACCGTCTGTGAAGTCGACGCCTTCGGCTTCGACTTCTCCTGGGGCGTCAATTCCGCCAAGCACATTCCGTTCGATTGGACGGGACCGTAGGGCGGCGGCACGAAGCGATACGCCTCACAGCAATCTTACGGCGCCGGCCAACAGCAGGATTCCGGCGAGAAGTGTCGTGATCCATCGCGGCAATCTCGGCCATTTCTCCAGCGCCACCACGATCGTCAGGCATATGATCCAGATCGGGTTCATGACGCCGGCGACGAACAGCAGGAGCATGAGGGCCCAGCAGCACCCCGTGCAATAAACGCCGTGCTTGAGCCCCATCCGCAGGGCGCCGCATGGGCCGTCCCGCCATTCCGCCATAAGAAAGCCGACCGGCGTCCGGCAGCGCTTCAAGCAGGCGTGCTTCAGCGGCGTCAGCTGATAGAGGCCCGCGAGGATGAGCAACGCCGCGGTCAGCTCTTCCGGGCCGCTCTCCATCATCGGCGTCAGCATGCCGCTGTGCTGCAAGCCCCACTGCACGCCGGTGGCCAGGGCGGAAAACACGATCCACACGAGAAGATAGGCGCCGGCAAAGACCATCGATCGCGCTGCGCCGCTCCGCGCGTTGCGGCTCTCCAAGGCATCGAATGTCAGTATCATGGGGGCCGCCGCGGGCAACATCATCGCGACCATCATGCCGGCCCACATGACGAAGACGGCGAACGCCGTGGCCAAAGACCATGCGGCATCGATCGGCATCATCAAGCTGACCGCCGGATGCGACGTGCCAAGCGTCATCCAGGCGACAAACGCCCAACTCGCCACGAGGACAAGCCCCATCGCGGTAAGAATTTCAGCGTGGCTCAGAAACCGGCGGGCAACCGCATGCATCGTCAACCGCTCCACGACGCGGGGGCAAAGAAACTGATCTTAGCGGTGATATTAACGGTTTGCCGGCCATGACTACCAACGTAAGCCGTCGACTGCCCTCCCGGCTTAGGGGCAGGTTTGAATATTAAAATGTTCTACCGCCCCTCGATGGAAATCGTCACAGCCGCTTTTCAAAGTTCATGACCTGGCCCCTATTCCTCAAACCTTCGGATGCACTGGGTCATGCCGTGCGGCAGAACCAGTGGCGGGCCAACGCCGATCACCTCGTAATGGATGCGCAGACCGCCATTGCCGCTGACATGGGGCATCGCCGTACACGGGGTCGCGTACACGAAGGCAGCGTATACGTGGTCGGGTCTTGAATTTTAATTAAGGATAAAATGTACAGGCACCGCACATTTCACTGCCACCGAAATCTCCAACCGATCACGCAGGCGACCACGAGAACGGTGGAGTTCTTGGCAGGGAATTGACAGCTGCGATTAGGCAACCTGACTCCCGTTTTCGACTGTTGCACCGATGACGAAAGCGTAGAGCCTATCGGCCGTAGAATTTATTGACCGTATCTTCCGCGACCTGCTGCAGGAAGGCCGCCTCGTCTTTCGGGATTTTGCCGTAATAGTCGGAAATGAGGCGTCAGGTCTTGCAATCATACATTCATCCGCACCGATGAAGCGACGCAGACGCTCGAAATGTAGGATTGCATGACCTGATTCCCGTTCTTTTGCGCGGCCTAACCCGGGGGCGCTTGGTAGGCGCGTGCGTCAGTCGAGCAGCGCCATCGGGCTGCCGACATCGACGACGCCCATGGCCCGCTGCGCCTTGTAGCCGAGCAGTTCCTGGATGCGCAGCGGCATCGCGCGGACCGCCTCGAGGGGAACGCTAGGGAACATGTTCTCTTCGGTCCTCAACCAGCCAAGGACATAACCGACGAACAGGCCCCGGCGCCTTTCATCGCTGGTCCGGTTCGCGCCGCCGCCATGCAGGGTCGAGCCGAGATAGCACAGCGCCGAGCCGGCCTTCATCTCGGCTTGGACGATGTCCGCCGGCGTTGCTTCGCGGTCGGCGGGCCAGCGATGGCTGCCCGGCGCGACCCGTGTCGCCCCTTCGCCGCGGTGAAGTCGCCGAGCGCGAACAGCGCCTCGACTTCCAGCTGCGGCTTCGGGGCGGGCAGGTGCCGCCAGACGTTCTCGTCCCGGTGCAGCCGCTGGTCGCTTTCGCCGGGACCGATCTCGATCAGCTGGCCGGTGTTGAAGAGGTAGTCGTCGCAGTGCGGCAGCAGGAAATGGTCCGCCACGCCGCACAGCAACGGCAACAGCATCGCCTCGAGGAACGCCGCTGACTTGGCCGGCAGGCCGTCCGCGCGGATCGTCGCCTCGCCGTAGAACTCGACCATGTCCGCTTCCGTCGGGTGACGGATGCCGGGCGCCGTCGCCGCGATGATCCGGTCGAAATCGCGGTTGAGGCCGTCGAGCAGCGCCGGCGCGAGCGCATTTTCCACCACGACGACTCCGTCCCGTTCCAGCAGCGTGCAGAGGTCGGCTGACGCGACCGTGCCCGGGACACGTTCAAGGTTCGTTGCCATAGGGACTCCCCATAGACGGTTGGTGTCGGGCGGTTTGCCGGGTTCGAGAATAGAGGCTGGCGGTGTTGCGAACCAGTGTGACTGTGGATTGCCCGACTGCCCCTTCACTCATTTTGGGGAGGTTTGAGCGACGTTGCTTGGCGACAACTTGCAATTAACTTACAATTTGGCGACTGTTTTTCGATGTTTGAAGGGCGTTTCAGCGCGACTATCGGTCACGCTCCAATGATACGTTTCGAGAGGATTGGGAAGCAGAATTGTCACTGTCACTTAGAACTGAAGGCAAAGCCTAATTGCGATGCTCGTTTGCCGATTGCGTATTGGACCTGGAGCGGCGGGAGTTGCGCCGCGACGGTGCGGTTGTGCACACGAGGGCCAAGGTCTTCGAATTGCTCGGCTACTTGGTCAAAAACAATGACCGGGTTTTGAGCCGAGAAGAACTCTTAGCCCACGGCTGGCCCGGATTAACCGTCAGTGACGGCACATTAAGCAGTTGTATCCAGAGCGTGCGCAAAGCGATTGGCGATGACGGCCGCAATCCGCGATACCTGAAGACGTTGCGGGGACAGGGATTTCGATTCATTGCGGAGGTTCGTCCAGAAATTGTATCGGCGGCAGCGCCGAGGACGCATATCGATTCGAACAGCGTCCCCGATGTTCCGAACCCTGCCCACGCAAGGGAACACAGCCTGTCTATCGCGGTCCTGCCGTTCGCCAATCTGAACAACGACCCAAAGCTGGACTATTTGGCGAACGGTTTGGCGGAAGACGTGACCACCGCGCTGTCGCGCTTCAAGGCCTTCACGGTGATTGCCCAAAGTTCGAGCTTCCAGTATCGCGGCCCGGACATCGACGTCAGATCGATCGGCACCGAACTTCAGGTCGACTACATATTGGAAGGCAATGTTCGGTGCGACGGTGAAAATGTCCGGACCACGGCGCAACTGATCCACGCCCCCACAACAACGCACATTTGGACAGAGAATTACGATGACCGCATCGACCGGCTTTTCGCTTTGCGGGACGACATAACCCAACGGATCGCGACCAACATCAAACCGGAAATCGATCTCGCCGAAATACAACGGGCCTGGCGCCCGCATGAGGGCGAACTGCGCGCGCAGGAGATGGCCTGGCGCGCCCGCGCCTTGCTGGAACGCTCGCGGCTGGAGGCGGATCCGGCGCTGTTCGCGCAGAGTATGGAACTGGCGGAACAAGCCGCTGCCGCCGATCCTAATTGCCGTCAGGCCTGGTGGACGATTTTCTTGGTTAATTATCTCGTCGCCTTCGCCCGGCTGGGCGATGACCCGACCAAACAGTTGGCGCGAGCGCGAGCGGCAGCGGAAAAGCTGCGCGCCCTCGATCGCAACGATCACTCGGCCTATATGGCCCTTGGATGGGTTAACCATATCGAACGAAACTTCGAAAGCGCGTTGTCGTATTTAGACCAGGCGTACGTGCTCAATCCCAACTGCACCATGACCCTGATGTTTCTGGCGTTTGTTCTTATCTCCATCGGTAGACCGGAAGCCGGTTACGAGCATCTCGCCCGCGCCATTCGGATGAGCCCGCGCAATATTTGGCTTGGTTTCATGATCGGCAGCCAGGCCTTCGCCTGCTTTGCGATGGGCCGGTATAAGGAGGGCGTAGATTTAATGCGCCGGGCCATCGAGCGGGAACCGAACGCCTCGGGCAATTATATCCTCTTGGCCGCCTGCCTGTCCGAACATGGCGATCTCGAAGGCGCCGCCGCGGCGATCCGTAAGCAGCGTACGATTAGCGAAACGTATTTGCAGGAGTATCTTGAGCGCAAGCGGCTGCCCTTCCAGGTGCCCGAACTCGCCGAACGCTACGCGGCCGCCCTGATCCGCGCCGCCCAAGCAGCCGACGAGGGCTAACGTCGCGGTTATCGGTGAATTCTCCCCCCGGTCCCGAGCGTATTGTCCGGCTGCAAACCTTGACTGAAAAGATCTTCAACAGAACCGGGGCTTTCGTGCACGGTCGTCAGCGTCTTTAATGGCGCCGCCAATTCAAGAAGGACCATCATGCAAACCCAACCCCTCCAGGGCATCAAGGTGCTCGACCTCACGCAAATCTACCAGGGCCCCTACGCCTCGTTCCTGATGGCGATGGCTGGGGCGGAGGTCGTCAAGGTCGAGAGCCGGGCCGGCGACCGTATCCGGCGCGGCGGCGGGCCGGATACGCCGCTCGCCTTCGCCATGCTGAATTCCAACAAGAAATGCATGACCCTCGACCTCAAGCATCCGCGCGGCAAGGAGATCCTGAAAGCGATGGCGGCGGAGGCCGACGTGATGCTGGAGAATTTCGCGGCCGGCACGATGGACCGGCTGGGCCTCGGCTGGGAGGTCATGCACGCGGTCAATCCGCGGCTGATCTACGGCACAGCGACCGGTTACGGCGTGACCGGGCCGGACAGGGACCAGCTCGCCATGGACCACACGATCCAGGCCGCCGCGGGCGTGATGAGCATCACCGGCGAGACCGGCGGGCCGCCGGCGCGCGCGGGCGGTACGCCGAGCGACATCATGGGCGGCATCCATTTCTACGCCGGCATCCTGAGCGCCATACTGGGCCGCAACGCCACCGGCAAGGGCACCTTGGTCGAGGTGGCGATGCAGGAGGCAATGTATTTCGTCCTCAGCAGCGAGTACGCGTCCTACCACCGCACCGGCGAACTGCCGGAACGGCGCGGCGATAAGACCGCGTCGAATACCGCGCCCTACGGCCGTTACGAATGCAAGGATGGCTGGATCGCGCTGATCTGCGTCAGCGAGGCGCAGTGGCAGCGGCTGGCGGCGTTGATCGGCCATCCGGAGCTAAACGACGATCCGGCCTACGGCAGCGGCCCGCAGCGGAACCTGCAGGAGTCGGCGATCAACGGGATGATCGGCGCCTGGACCATGACGCAGACCCGCGACGCGGCGTACACGAAGATGCGTGAGATGCGGATTCCCGTCGCGCCGGTGCGCGATGTCGACGAGGTGATGAACGACGCGCACATGCACGAGCGCGGCATGCTGCACCGGATGAGCCATCCCTATATCGGCGAAATCGTCCTGCCCAGCTCGCCGATCCGCCTGTCGGAATTTTCACCGGAGGCGATCGAATTCTTCCACGAAGCGGGCGCGGATAATGCCGAAGTGCTCGGCGATTGGCTCGGCATGGACGCGGCGGAGATCGAGGCGTTGACGACCGAGAAGGTGATATAGCCGCGTGGCGGTTTCGCGCCTCTCCGTCCTCGACCAATCCGTCGCCATCGCCGGGCGGCCGCAGGCGGAGTCGATCCGCGAAACGCTCGAATTGGCGCAATATTGCGAGACGCTCGGCTACAACCGCTTCTGGCTCGCCGAGCACCACAACCACGATACGATCACCGGGACCGCGCCGGAAATCCTGATGTCGGCGATTGCCGCGACGACGTCGCGCATCCGTATCGGCAGCGCCGGCGTGATGCTGCCGCACTATTCGGCGCTCAAGGTGGCGGAGCAGTTCCGCGTGCTCGACGCGCTCGCGCCGGGACGCATCGATCTCGGTCTCGGCCGCGCGCCGGGCTCGGACGGCCGCACCGCCTACGCGCTCAACCCCAACGCGGCGCAGGCGACCGAGCAGTTTCCGGCGCAAATCCGCGACTTGATGGCCTGGGTGTCGGGCGCACCGTTGCCCGCAGACCATCCCTTCGGCACGATCCGCGCCTTCCCGACCGGCGAGACTTCGCCCGAGATGTGGATGCTGGGCACGTCGGATTACGGCGCCCAGGTCGCAGCGCATTTCGGCATCCCGTACTGCTTCGCCCATTTCATCACCGAAGGGCGCGGCTGCGCCCAGGCGCTGGCGCTGTACCGCGAACATTATCAGCCGAGCGAGCGGAATCCGGAGCCGCAGACGTCGATCTGCATCTGGGCCCTGACGGCGGATACGGAAGAAGAGGCGGCCTTCCAGTTCATGTCCCGCGCCCGCTCGCGCCTGATGCGCGACCGCGGCCGGTTGCAAGCGATCGAGTCGCCGGAGATGGCGGCGGGGCAGGCCTACACACCGGCCGAGCAGGGCAGGCTCGACGCGCTGCGCGAGACTGCGTTCGTCGGGACGCCGGAAACGGTCGGCACGCAATTGCGTAACTTGGCGGAACAGCTTGAGCTCGACGAGCTTGTCGTGCTGACCTGGACCCACGCGCTGGCGGTGCGCAAGCGTTCCTACGCCTTGCTGGCGGCGGAATTCGGAATCGGAGAGGCATAATGACCGAAGAATTCATTCTAACCAGGATGGAGGACGGCGTCGGCTACCTGACCTTCAATCGCCCTAAATCATTGAACGCATTCAATAATGAACTGATGCACGAGACCATGGCGGCGGTGGACCGTTTCGCCGCGGATGACGCGGTTAAGGCAATTATTGTACAAGGCGCCGGCCGCGCCTTTTCCGCTGGGTTCGACCTGAAAGCCTCGGCGGAACGCAACCTCGACAGCGTCGACAAGGTGCGCGTGCAGATGGCGCTGCAGTTCGATTTCATCGTCAAGTTCTGGGACTGCCCGAAGCCGACCATCGCCGTCGTGCAGGGCTATTGCCTGGCCGGTGCGTTCGAGCTGGCGCTCGCCTGCGACATCACCGTCGCCGCCGAGGGCACCCTGTTCGGCGAACCGGAAGTGCGCTTCGGCACCGGCATCGTCGCCATGCTGCTGCCCTGGATCACCGGCCCGAAACAGGCCAAGGAACTGCTGCTCACCGGCGACGACCGTGTCAGCGCCGAGGACGCGTTGCGCATGGGCATCGTCAACTGCATCGTCCCGGCCGAAGAGGCGCTTGGCCGGGCGCAGCGCATGGCGCGCAAGATGGTCATGTCGGCCGCCGTCTCGGTGCAGCTTACTAAGCAGGCGATCAACCGCAGCTACGAGATCATGGGCCTGCGCCAGGCGCTGCTCACCAGTCTCGACATCGATGTCGAGATCAACGCCACGCCGTCCTGGGAAAAGCAGGAGTTCGGCCGCATCCGCAAGGAGCAGGGCGTCAAGCAAGCGATCGCTTGGCGCGACGCCCGCTTCGCGGACGACTAGGCCAAGGGGAGGATCGTCACCCACATCGGTTTGGCGCCGACGTCGTGCGTGGCGATCCGTTCCAACCGGCCGCAACCGCCATCGATACGATAGGTGGCGAGCTTGCCGGACTCCAGCCCGGCGGACAGCAGGTACCGGCCGCCCGGATCGATTTCGAAGGCGCGCGGCACCGGTTCCGCCGCGGCGTGCCCGAGCGGCGTGAGATGGCCGCTGTCGCCGTTGACCGCGAACGCGGCGATGCAGTGATGTCCGCGGTTCGGTGCGTAGAGAAACCGCCCGCAGGGCGTCATGCGGATCTGCGAGCATTTGTTCTCACCGGACCAGCCGTCGGGCAAGGTCGGCACGGTTTGCAGGTGCGACAGGGTGCCGGCCGCGGTGTCGAGCGCCAAGACGCTGACGCTGCAGCCCTGCTCGTTGGACACGTAGATCACGTCCTTTTC
This sequence comes from Alphaproteobacteria bacterium, assembly GCA_047517345.1. Lineage (GTDB taxonomy): Bacteria > Pseudomonadota > Alphaproteobacteria > UBA8366. The sequence continues at coordinate 25,483 of JAKZTB010000200.1, read as the reverse complement.
CGGGTGAAAGCAGAAATGCCGCGGTCCGAGCATCTCCGGGGCGGCGAACCGGTCCGGGTCGTTCGGCGATAGCGCGCCCGTTTCCGCATCGAACCGAAACTGGAAGATGGCGTTCGGCGCGCCGTTGCCCTCGATATGCGGCACGAAGGCGAAGCGGTTCGCGCGGTCGGTCTGGAAGCAATGCGCGCCGCGCCCGGTATCGCGCCATTCGATCGGCGGATGGACCGCGGCACCGTCATCGCCGATGCGGTGCACCGCCGCCTTTTCCGCCAGGTAATAGGCCGAGAACAGATAACCGCCGGTCCGGTCCATCGCCATGTAGCACGGGTCGGAGGCTAGGGGGATCGTGCCGACGGCCGCCAAGCTGCCGTCCGAGGCATCGATGCCGAAGCTGGTCAGTTCGTTGGACGCGCGCTGCGCGATATGCATGAACCGCTGGTCGGGCGAGACCGCGATCGGCGCGGGGCCGCCGGACAGGGATACGTCGTCGCGCGGCGTCAGCGCGCCGCTCTCCGGTTCCATGGCGAAGCGCGCGATCCGGTCTTCGCCGGAGACGGTAACGAAGACGTTGTACGGCATCGGAATCCTTTCGAAGGGCAAGCGGCGGAGGCCGACATATTCTGGCGAAGGAACCCGTTTATTGCCAGAGCGGCAGACGGCGAGCGCTTTTTCCCGAACGGCGCGCGTTCCTCTGCTAAAAAAGGGGAAGGTCCAGTTAGAGACGTGGGGGAAAGCTATGAACGATACGGATGGTGCGGACGAACATTCCGGCAGCGGCGGACTTGGGCGGAATATGCGGGATTTTCGAGACCTGCTCGGGGACCTGGAGACCGCCGGACAGCTTCGGGTCATATCCATGCCCGTCGATATCCGCCATATCGCGGCTCTCGTCGACAAGTCGGACACCGCCCTCAAATTCACCAATGTCGAGGGGTACGACATGCCGGTGGTTTCCGGTCTGACCAACAGCCGGGAACGTCTCGCCATCGCGATGGCTTGCGATTTCAGCGAGATCGCTGGCCGTCTTCGGCGCGGGCTGGACCATCCTATCCCACCGAAACGCCTGGGAGACAACGCCAAACGCGAAATCGTGCATCAGGGGGACACGGTCGACTTGTTCGATCTCCCGGTGCCACTGTTCTCCGTCATCGATGGCGGGCCGATGATCACCGCCGGCGTGATCCTGGCGCAGGACGATGCGCTTGGGTTGAACGCCGGCGTCTACCGCTGCCTGATCAAGGACCGCAATACCACCGGCATCGATATCGTCACTCCCAATAATCTGCGCAACCTGGCGAACAAGGCGTATGCCAAGGGCGAAGCCTTGCCGATCTCGATCAACATCGGCACCCATCCGACGGAGTTGATCGCGGCGACGTTCAAGGCGGCAGCCGGGGTCGACGAGATGGGTATCGCCGGGGGCATGCGCGGCGGCGCCGTCGAGCTGGCGCCCTGCGAGACCATCGGCACGCCCTGCATTGCCAGCGCGGAAATCGTCCTGGAGGCCGAGATACTGCCGACCGGCTGGACCCGGCCGGAAGGCCGCTTCGGCGAGTTCACCCGGCTGATGGGCGGTCTCCACTGGAACCACCTGGTGCGGGTCAAGGCGATCTCGTTCCGCCCCGACCCCGTCTACTACGCCTTGCACATGCCCTGGGAGAATATCTGGCCCAGTATGCCGGTTTACGAAGCGGCCGTGCTGCGCGTGCTGAAGGAGGCCGGCGTGTCCGTGACCGCGGTCAACATCACGCCGGGCGGCTGCTGTCACTGGCACGCCATCGTGGCGGTCAAACCGCTGCCGGGCGACGGCAAGAACGCGATCATGGCCGCCCTGTCGGTCGCCGACATGAAGCATGTCGTGATCGTCGACGAGGACATCGACGTGTTCGACGGCACCGATGTCGAATGGGCGATCGTGACGCGCGTGCAGGCCGACAAGGACGTCTTGATCGTTTCCGGCGCCCGCAGCAAACCGCTCGACCCGAGCCTGCCGCCGGTGCCGGGCCGCATCCCGACCACCGCGAAGATGGGCATCGACGCGACTATACCGGAGGACGTGCCGCGCGAGCGGTTCGAGCGGATCTCCTACGCCTACGCGGACAGTTTGACGCTGGACGATTTCCTCGGCGAGGGACCGGCCAAATCGCCGGCGGCGCGCGTGGCGGACCAGGAGGTCATGGCCCTGGCGCAGGAAGTCCGCGATAGGATCGCCGAACAGCCGCTGTATTTCGCCGAACTGGCTGAGCGTTTTGCCGGCCGCGGCTTTCAAACCCTATCGCGTGCGCTGGGGCAGCTGCATGAGAACGACGAATTGTGGCAGGACAAGCTCGGGCATTTCTGCCTTGCAGGCTCCGAATTCGCCGCGGAACCGCCGTCGTAGGCATTAGCTGGCGTCCTGCAAGACAAAATCGGCGGCTTTTTCGCCGATCATGATGGCGGGCGCGTTCGTGTTGCCCGAGATGAGCGTCGGCATGATCGAGGTGTCGGCCACGCGGAGCCCTTGCAACCCTCGTACGCGGAGCCGCTCGTCGACCACCGCTTGGTCGTCCTGTCCCATCTTGCAGGTGCCGACAGGGTGATAGGTCGTCTCTGCGGTCGCCTTGATCCAGTCGAGAATTTCGTCGTCCGTCTCGAACGGCGCGCCGGGCGCCAGCTCCTCGACCTGCAGCGGGGCCATGGCGGGCGCGGTCATGATGGCGCGGGCGACCCGCACCGCGCGGATCGTGAGCGCCGCATCGACCGGGGCGGTGAGGAATTTGAAATCGATCGCCGGTGGGTTCTTCGGGTCGGCCGAGGTGATGTGGATGTTGCCCGTGCTTTCTGGCCGCATGGGATGGGCGTAGCAGGTCACGCCGGACTGCGCCGAGATTTTGGGGCCCGGCTCGTACAGCATCGGGACCCAGCCCAAGAGCAGGTCCGGCGCTTCCAGCCCTTCGCGCGAGCGGACGAAGGCGCGGAGCGGGGCCGCGACCATGCCGAGCATGCCTTTGCCGGAGAACAGATATCGCAACACTTGGCCGACGAGGCCGAACCCGCGCCCCCGGTCGTTGAAGGTGTAGCCCTTGGCCCCGACGGCCCAGCGGGTGCGGGGCGCGAAGTGGTCGCGGAGGTTCTCGCCGACTCCCGGGAGCGCATGGCGAACCTCGATGCCGAGACCTTGCAGGTGCTCGGGTTGGCCGATGCCGGAGAGTTCCAGCAATTGCGGCGAATTGATCGAGCCGGCGCTGATCACGACCTCGCGGGCGGCGCGGGCCTTGTGTGCCATCCCGCCGGTGGCATATCGCACGCCGGTGCAATATGTGCCGTCGAGCAAGACGCACTCGGTCAACGCGCCGGTCACGATGTGCAGGTTCGGGCGCTTGCGGATCGGCTCCAAGAAGCAATGGGCCGTGCTCATGCGGCGGCCTTTGGAGATCGTCGCCTGGCTCATGGCGATGCCGTCCTGCCGGGCGCCGTTATAGTCCGGGTTGTGCTCGATGCCGACCTCGTCCGCCGCCTTGATGATGGTTGTTAGAAGCGGGTCGCTGGCATCCGGATCGGTGACGCGGAGCGGTCCGTCCCGTCCGCGGAAGGTGTCGTCGCCGGCACCCTCGTATGTCTCCATGCGCTTGAAGCAAGGCAGGATGTCGTTATAGCTCCAGCCGCGGTTGCCCATCTGCGCCCAGCTGTCGTAATCCTGGGGCTGGCCGCGCACGAAGGCGGTGCCGTTGATCGAACTGGACCCGCCCAGCATTTTACCGCGGGGTACATAGACCTGCCGCCCGTTCGCGTTGGCGATAGGCTCTGACTTGTAGCACCAGTTCGCTTTCGGGTTATGCAGCAGCTTGCCGTAGCCAAGCGGCACGCGCGACCAATGATGGCGTGCCGGGCCCGCTTCCAGCAGCAGGACGCGGTTGCGTTCGTTCGCCGACAATCGATGCGCCACGACGGCGCCGGCCGATCCCGCGCCAACGACGATATAGTCATAGGTAGGAATGTCGGCGTCATGCATGCTTCGCTCCGCTGGCGGTCGGTCGGCCCTCGCGGCGCGATCCAGCCGATAGCTTAGGACACCATGCCCGACGGCTCCATGGGTGCGAAATCAGCGACGCCCATCTCGCGGCAAACATCCCCGATCGCCGCGGCGACGTCGCGCATATCGTCGGCATCCAGCGCGCCGATGCAGGCGACGCGGAAGCGAATTCCGCGAACGGACCCACGGAATCCTATTCTCCGAGGGCCGTTCAGGGAAATACAAGGCGATCCGGTCTACCCGCGAGGGATAGCGATGCCGGCGGTAAGTGCGGTTGCCTGCATTAACGGTTCTCCTCGATCGCCGCTTCCAATTCGGCGAGCGCAAGATCGGCCTGTCCGGTTTCCACATAAACGTCGCGGAGCTTAAAGCGGATGATGTTCCGAACCGTTTGGTTTTCCGGATACTGCTCCAGGATATTCTTCAACAGGGGAACGGCTTTCGCCAGTGCACCTCGTGCTTCGTGGATTTCGACAATCCCTTCGACGGCGAAGAAGACGGCGTTTTCCCTGCCGTTGGCGAGCTCTACGAATTTTTCGGATACGTCGAGATATCTCTGCATATTTTGGATGAACTTAGCCTCTTCTTCCACTTCGGCATGCGCCGGGAAGGCGAAGGTGGCAACCGCTATGATCGTTGCGATGGCGATTCTCTTCTTCGTGTTTTCTCCACATGGTTAGAAAGAAAGTTCCGTAAGTTTTCGGTCGCCCGGTGCAGATGGGCTTTTACCGTGCCCTCGCGACTGCCCATGATTTCGGCAGTCTCGCGGGTATCGAATCCTTCCAGAAACCTCAGTACGACGACTTCCCGCTGCCGTGCCGGCAGTTTGGAAAGCGCCAAGCTGAGGTCCTGCAATGTGTCGACGCGCGTCAGGTCCGTTCGGTTGTCGGCCTCGCCTCCGAACGGGTTCACGACGGTCTTGTCGCGCCAACTCCGGCGCTTTAGTCGTGTCTGCTCCCTGGTCGTGTTGAGGGCGACCTTGTACAGCCACGTCGTGAACTTCGCCTTCGGCGTGGCTTCGAGCCTGCCGCTCCGCATTTTCAGGAATACCTCCTGAACGACGTCGTCGGTGATGTGATCCTCGTTCGAAAGGCCCCAGGCCAATCGGTAGACATAGTGGCGGTGCCGCTCGAACAGCGTACCCAAAGCCGCCTCGTCCTCGGTTGCTCGGGCGAGCAGGTTCCAGTCATCGTCCGCAGCGCTCATCGGCGTCTCAACCCTTCGAGCCGGTCGGTCTGCGGGGCAGGATCGGTCCGAGATTTCCCTTTGCGAGCTTTAAACGGCTTATGGAAACGCGCTTAGGAAACCCCCTTGCCGGCCTCAGGCTCAAAGGCGTTGCGGGCCTCGAGATCGCCAATCGGGACACCGGACTCTGTTTCGCGCCCGACCAGATCGCTTCATTGAAAAGTCCGACGATCGACCCCGATACCAGCAGCAGCACCGAGGCGGCAACGGCGTACGGTCTTAGGTGGAAGGACCGTCTGATTACGCCGCTTCCCGCCCGCAAGGCCTTGGTGTGGCGAAGCGCACGATATTCGGCCGTTGCCCCACCGAGCAAACGCTCCAATTTGTCGATATCTTTGTCGGTTTCCTGCATGAAAAATTGCCCTTTCAACTATTAATGACGCGAAGGGCTGAATTGGTTTACATGACCACATCGATTAATTTACAAACGTCTTCCGTTGCGGTCGTTGGCATCGTTCTCGAACCCTGTGGTTGCCCGGCCACTTTAATGACAGGCCGGCCTGTACGGCAATTTCAGCGCCACCTTTATGCGTGCCTATTTCGCGGGCATCATGAGGATTGAAGTCAGGCTGATTGATGTGTGGTGGGAGGTAACTTCATGACCGACGATCTGGGAGCGCGGCTTTTCACCTACGCGGTGATCACCGATACGCACTTGAACCAGGGCGAGACCGAATGCAACTCGCCCTTCGAGGTCAACAAGCTGGCCAATGGCCGGATGCGGCACGTTATCTGCGACTTGAATATGCGGGACGTTGCGTTCGTCATTCATCTCGGCGATCTGCTGCACCCGGTGCCGGCGATCCCCCATCTCTACGAGCGCGCCGCGCAGCGCTTCAAGGACCAGGTCGCGGAACTGCGGCACACGCTCTACACCATTCCCGGCAACCACGATGTCGGCGACAAACCGATCGATTGGGGTCCGGCCGGTGTCGTGCGCGACGCGTATCTGGCACTTTGGCACGAGCATTTCGGGTCGAACTATCAGGCGTTCGATCACGCAGGCTGCCGCTTCGTCCTGATCGACGCGCAGATCATCAATTCCGGCCTCGCGGCGGAGGCCGAACAGCGGGAATGGCTGGAGCGCGAATTGGCCGACAGCGCCGGCAAGCGCGTGTTCCTCAACTCCCATTACCCGCCCTACCTGACCTATCCCGACGAAGACGAGCATTACGACAATCTGGGCGAGCCGGGCCGGTCCTGGCTGTTGGGTTTGCTGGAAAATTACAACGTCGAGGCGTTATTCGCGGGCCACGTCCATAACTTTTGGTACCACCGGCACGGGTCGACCGATTGCTGGTTGCTGCCCTCGACCGCGTTCGTCCGCCAGGACTATTCGGAGATGTATCGCGCGGCGCCGCCGCCGGGGACGGAAGCCGGGCGCAACGACGCGGCCAAGCTGGGATATTTCGTGGTCCATGTGCATGAACACGGCCATCTTTGCGAGATCGTCCGGACCTATGGCGAAGTCGCGGAACCGGATGCCGCACCGCCGGTTGCGGTGCCGCGCGTGGCGCCGGTGCATCCGCTTGAGAATCCGCTGACCCGTTTCGGCTTCGACATGCGCCAGAACTGGCTGGAGGTGATCGAGATTCCGCCGTCCGGCGGGTTGGACGAGTTCGACCGCAAGCGGACCCGCAACGACTACGGTTTGATGGCGCTGCTGGAAATGGGCGTGCGGCGGCTCCGCATCCCGGCGCGGGATTTGCTCGACGCAGGACATCGGGCGCGCTTGGACGAGCTGGCGCGGCTCGGCTTCAAATTCACCCTGTTCTCGTTCGACAAACCGAGCGCGCAGCTTGCCGCGGCCGTTGCAGGCGCGAAAGGCCTCATCGACTCCTGGGAAATCGGGCAGACGCTTGAATCGCTCGGCGACGTGGCTGCCGCCGCTAAACCGGTCGCCGCGGCGGCCGGCGCGGCGCTCTACCTGTCGAAGCTGCGATCCAAGGACGAGATGGAGCGCGGCGGCGAGAAGTACTACCACATGATCAACCACGGCTTTACGCCGGACGAGGGCGACCAGATCGCCTCGGTCGCGGATATCGAGGGCTTGGCAGGCGTCGTCTTCCGCGTCGACGGCGAAACCGCGCCCTGGCATGCGGCGCGGGCCGCGCTCGAAGTCTGTGCGCCGTTGGGGCTGAAGATATCGCTCCATATCCGTATGTCGGTCGGCAGTCCGGGCGCGGTTCAGCAGGACGAGGCGTGGGTCGCGGCCCGGACGGCGCAGGCGCTGGTCGCCGCACACGCCCATACGGCGGCGCATGTGTTCTGCGACACCTTCGCCGATGTCGATCGGGGTTATTTTGTGCGCCAGGGCGTGGTCGACCGGCTCTATAATCCCCGTGCCGCGTTTCACGTGCTGCGCCATTTGAACGGCGCGCTGGCGGCGGCGGACGACCGAGATTGGGCGCTCGATATCGGGGGCGAGCCGGTGTCCGGCGGCGATACGGGCGGACCAGGCGAGATCGTCGACCTCGCGACGGGGGAACGGCGCAGCGGCGCGCGCGCGGATCTGAGTGGCGGTCCGGCGATTTGGGTTGCGAACGCCTGATCGCGCGTTCGTTAAACTGCGACAAAAACGCGCCCGATCCTTGCTTCGCACGGGCCTTGTCGTTTAGCGTTCGGGATATTCATTTGTCCCATGGGGAGGGGCGCGTCGGTCGTATCCACGGCTGGGCCTTTGCCGCAGCAAAACCGGACAACCAACAAGCTTCAAGAGGAAGGAATACCGTGGAACTCAAACGACCGTTACCAACACCCCAGACACCGGAGGCCAAGCCCTATTGGGATGGGCTGAAGGAAGGGAAACTCATGATGCCGAAATGCGACGATTGCGGACATACGTTCTTCTATCCGCGGATCGCATGCCCTTCCTGTCACTCGCGCAATGTCGGCTGGGTCCAGGCCAGCGGCAAGGGCAAGCTTTTCTCCTTCGAGATCGCGCACCGCTCGTTGAATCCGGCCTTCAAGATCGAGGCGCCTTACATCCTCGCCATGATCGAGCTCGAGGAAGGGCCGCGCATGATGTCGAACCTGATCAATATCGATCCCGACCCCGCGGTCGTGAAATGCGACATGCCGGTCGAGGTCGTGTTCGAGAAGCAGAACGACGACGTGACCATTCCACTCTTTCAACCGGCAAGCTGACGGCTGCGGTTAAGAGAATGCGAAACGAATTCGATTGATGGAAGAGTGAAATGAAAGAGCTATCAAACTCCGTATGTATCGTGGGTGTCGACGAGTCCGATGAAATCGGTAAATTGCCCGATGTCAGCCAACTGAGCCTGCATCTCCAGGCAAGCCATAATGCCGTCGCCGACGCCGGCCTCAAAATGTCCGATGTCGACGGTATCTTCACGGCCGGCCAGCATTCCCCCGCCCTGCTGGGCGAGGCGCTGGGCGTCAACCCGCGCTATGTCGACGGCACCTCGGTTGGCGGCTGTTCATTCATAATTATGGTCGGCCACGCCCTGCTCGCCCTTCACCACGGGCTGTGCGACGTCGCGTTGATCTCGCACGGCGAAAGCGGGCGATCCGGCACCGGCGTCACCCGGGCGCGCGACACCAGCCTCAGCGGGCAGTACGAAATGCCTTACGGCTTCGGCGGCGCGCCGACCTATTTCGGCATGATCACCAACCGCCATATGCATGAATACGGCACGACCCTGGAAGACTGGGCGAAAGTAGCGGTCTCGACCCGGGCCTGGGCCGGTTTGAATCCGAAGGCCATGTTCCGCGATCCGATCACGGTCCAGGACGTGCTCGACTCGCGGCCGCTGTTCTACCCCTTCAACCTGCTGAATATCTGCCTGGTGACGGACGCCGGCGGCGCCGTGGTGCTGACGCGAGCCGACCGGGCGCAGGACTGTGCCAAGGCGCCGGTCTATGTGCGGGGCGCCGGCGAGGGGACCGATCATGTCTTCGTGACGGAAATGGAAGAGATGCCGCTCAGCGTCGCGACCCGCAATTCGGGCAAAAAGGCATTCGAGATGGCCGGTGTCAGCCACGGCGACTTCGACCACATCATGCTGTACGACGCCTTTTCTTCGGGCCCGCCGATCATGCTCGAGTCGTTTGGTTTCTGCGAGCCGGGCGAGGGCTGCTCGTTTTTCGACGAAGGCAAGTCGACGCCGGGCGGCTCGCTGCCGATCAACACAAACGGCGGCGGCCTGTCCTATACCCACAGTGGAATGTACGGCATCTTCCCGATCATCGAAGCGGTGCGTCAGCAGCGCGGCGAGTGCGGCGACCGTCAGGTGCCGGGCGCCAGCCTGTCGCTAGTCAACGGCATGGGCGGCATGCTGTCCGCCGCCGGGACGATCGTACTGTCCACTGAGAAGTGACCTTGGACACGATCGAAGAAAAATAGGGAGGAGCGGTTTCGGCCGCTTCTCTTTTCGTTTCTGAGATCTGTTTAATGGATAAACAGTCATGAAACTGTCGCTGTTCATCAACAACGAGCACCGGGCCGACGACAATCTGACGGCGCGGTTCGACGAGCATATCGAGCAGGTGCGGGTTGCCAGGGGGGCGGGCTATGACGGCGTCGCGGTCGGCAACCATTTGTCGTTCGGCTCGACCGCCTGGTTTCCGCCGCTCGAAACTCTTACCCGACTTTCCGCAGAAGCCGAAGGCATGTCGCTTGCCACCTGCATGCTGGTCCTGCCGCTTTATCACCCGCTGCATGTCGTGGAGCAGGCTTCCTTGCTCGACATTATTTCCGGCGGCAAGCTGATCCTGGGCGTTGCTCCCGGTTGGACGAAGGACGAATTCAAGGTCATGGGGGTCGATCACGGACGCCGCCTCGGCCGCTATATCGAAGCGGTCGAACTGATACAGCGGCTGTGGTCGGAAGACTCGGTCGATTTCGAGGGCAAGCATTTCCAGGTGGACGGGCTGTGCTTGGCGCAGAAGTCGGTGCAAAAACCCCGGCCGCCGATGTGGTATGGCGGCAGCGTCTCTGCGGCAGTCGCCAGAGCCGGACGGCTGGCCGATACGGCGCTGGGCGATAGCTGGGTTGCTTCGTCGCACCTGGTCGAGGACGTGATCGTCGAGCAGGCGGGCGTGTTCCGCGCGACGTTGGCGGCGCACGGCAAACCGATGCCAGCGGAGTTTCCGTTGCTCCGCAACATCGTCGTGGCTCTGGACAAACAGACCGCGTTGAAGGATGCGGGCCCTTTCCTGGAGGCGAGCTACCGCGTGCTCGGGCAGTGGGGTCTGTTCACCGATGTCGTCGGCAGCGGCAAGCAGCAACTCGGTCTTGAGGAGTTGATCGCGGGCCGCGTGATCATCGGGTCGCCGGAGGAGTGCGCCGAGGAACTGGTCCGTCTGGCGCGCGCGACGGGGTTCACGCGATTGATCGCCCGCGTGCAGTGGCTCGGCATGGATCAACGGATCGTGTTGCGTACGGTCGAATTGCTGGCCAACAAGGTGCTGCCGCTGGTCGAACGAGAGCTGAGCTGAGCAGCCCGTGCGGAAACTTGTCCGGTCCATCGACGGTTTGACGAACGTCATAGGCGGAATTGGCGCCTCCGTCGTTATTCCGTTGTTTTTGATCATGGGATACGAGGTCTTCGCCCGCTTTCTGTTCGACCTGCCCACATTCTGGGCCTACGAGCTCGCTTACATGATCACCGGCGCGCATTTCGTGCTCGGCATCGCCTATGTGACCAAGGCGCGGCTGCATGTTCGGGTCGATTTCCTGTATAGCCGATTTCCAGCGAGGGTCCAGGCGGCGATCGACTGTTTCATCTATGCGCTTTTCCTGCTTCCCGTCTCGGCGTGGATAAGCTGGCGGCTCGGCGTTGTCGCGTACGAGGCGTACGTGATCGGCGAAGTGTCCGGCGAGTCGGTCTGGAACCCGGTCGTCTGGCCGCTGCGCTCGGTGGCCGCCTTCGGTTACGCGCTTTTCACTTTGCAGATTCTGGCGGAGGCGGTGAAGACATTCCGTACCGGCATCGGCCGGCCGTTGGATACGTCATGACGGTCGATCTGGCGCTGTGGATGTTTCCGGTGCTGCTGGTGCTGATCTTCATCGGCGTGCCGGTCGCCTTTTCCTTGATGACGGTCGCCCTGGTCTTCGGCGTCGCGCAGTTTGGCGGATCCGTCGTCGTCATCTTCGCGCACCGGGTCGAGGAAGTCGGCAGCTCGCATATTCTGGCGGCGGTACCGCTCTTCATCTTCATGGGTGCGATGCTGGAACGGTCTGGAATTGCCGAGGGCATGTTCGAGATGATCCATCTCTGGACCCGCAATTTGCCCGGCGGGTTGGCGGTTGGCACGATCGTGATCTGCGTCCTGTTCGCCGCATCGAGCGGTGTCGTCGGTGCGACCGAGACCGTCGTCGGCATGTTGGCGACGCCGGTGATGCTGCGCGCCGGATACGACAAGGGATTGATCTCGGGCACGATTTGCGCCGGCGGTTCGTTGGGTTCGATCATTCCGCCGTCGGTTCTCGTCGTGATCCTGGCGACCATCGCGGATCTGGGTATCGGCGAAATGTTCGCGGCGATGCTGTTCCCGGGCCTGACCCTGGCGACCCTGTATATCCTGTATATCGTGGGATACAGCATGCTTCGGCCGTCGGCCGCGCCGCCACCGGAAGCGCGCGACGACGACACGCCGCTTGTGTTGCTTGTATGGCGGACCTTTATCGTGCTGGTGCCGCCGCTTGCCCTGATCGCCGCCGTACTGGGCAGCATCATTTTCGCCATCGCCGTGCCGACGGAAGCCGCTGCCATCGGTGCGATCGGCGGGTTGGTGCTCGCGGTTCTCTATAGGAAGTTTTCGATTGCGGTGGTCCGAGACGCGCTGCTTACGACGATATCGATCACTGCGATGGTTCTCACAATCGTGGTCGGCGGGCTCATGTTCGCGGGCGTCTTCGCCGGCGCCGGAGGTCTGATTGCGGTACAGAACATACTCGCGGATTCCGCGCTCGGACCGTGGGGCACCGTTGCGCTGATCCTGCTGATTACTTTCGTCGCGGGCTTCGTCATCGATCTGATTTCGATCATGCTGATCCTGGTGCCGCTCGCCATGCCGATCGTCACCGGGCTCGGTTTCGATGCGGTCTGGTTCGGTATCGCGCTGCTGATCATCATGCAAACCAGCATGCTGACCCCGCCCATGGCCGGCGCGATTTTCTATTTCCGCGCCATCGCGCCGCCGGAGATCACGCTGCGCGACATGTATCGCGGCGTCGTGCCGTTCATTATTCTGCATTTCGCGGTGCTGGCGTTGATCATCGCCTTTCCGTCGCTCGCGCTTTGGCTGCCGTCGGCATTGCTCGGCTTCGATTGACGGAACGCGTGTTTCGGTTGTCCGATCGTGCGCGGGCGATCAAACTGTATCCGGCAAGCGAGGAGCGGGAAGGGCATGTCGGACGATACATTGAAACAGATGGCGCTGGACTATCACCGCAATCCGGTGCCGGGGAAGCTGTCCATTCTCCCCAGCAAGCCGCTCGCCAACCAGCGCGACCTGGCGCTGGCCTACTCGCCGGGTGTCGCCGCCGCCTGCGAGGCGATCGTCGAGGATCCGGCGGAAGTCGCGACCTTGACGGCGCGGCAGAACCTGGTCGCCGTCATCACCAATGGGACGGCGGTGCTTGGGCTCGGCGCCATCGGGCCTCTGGCCTCGAAACCGGTGATGGAGGGCAAGGCGGTCCTGTTCAAGAAGTTCGCGGGCATCGACGTTTTCGATATCGAGCTCGACGCCACCGATCCGCAAAAGATGGTCGACATCATCACGAGTCTGGAACCGACGTTCGGGGCGATCAATCTCGAGGACATCAAGGCGCCCGAATGTTTCATCGTCGAGAAGCAATGCCGCGAGCGCATGGGTATCCCGGTGTTCCACGACGACCAGCACGGCACGGCGATCGTCGCCGCCGCTGCCATCCTCAACGGGCTGCGCCTTGTCGGCAAGAATTTTGCCGAAATCAAGCTCGTCTCCACCGGCGGCGGTGCGGCGGGGATCGCCTGCCTAAACCTGCTGGTCAGTATGGGTGTGAAGCGCGAGAACATTACTCTGGTCGACCGCTTCGGCGTCGTGCATACGGGCCGCAACGAGGAGATGGACCCCTATAAAGAGTCCTATGCGCAAGATACGGACGCCCGCACGTTGGATGAGGTTATCGACAACGCGGATGTGTTCCTCGGCCTGTCGGCGCCCGGCGTGCTGACCGGAGATATGGTCAAGCGGATGGCCGGCAAGCCGCTGATCATGGCGCTAGCCAACCCCGATCCGGAAATCGAACCCGACGAGGCGCGGGCGGCCGCGCCGGATGCGATCATCGCCACCGGCCGGTCGGATTTCCCGAACCAGGTCAACAACGTTCTGTGTTTTCCGTTCATCTTCCGCGGCGCGCTCGATGTCGGCGCGACGACGATTAACGAGGAGATGAAGCAGGCGGCGGTGAACGCGATCGCGGGCCTCGCGATGGCGGAGAGCTCAGAGGTCGTGGCCATGGCCTATCAGAGCGAGGATCTGACCTTCGGTCCGGACTACGTCATCCCGAAACCGTTCGACCTACGGCTGATCGTCGAGATCGCGCCGGCTGTCGCCCGGGCTGCGATGGATAGCGGCGTCGCAACGTGGCCGATCGAGGACTTCGAGGCTTACCGCAGCCGGTTGGAGCGCTTCGTTTTCCGCTCCGGCATGCTCATGAAACCGGTGATCGAGCGCGCGCGGCAGGAACCGAAACGGCTGGTCTACGCCGAGGGCGAGGACGAACGCGTGCTGCGCGCGATCCAGGTCGTTGTCGATGACGGGATCGCCAAGCCCATACTCGTCGGCCGTCCGGCCGTCGTCTCCGACCGGATCGATGGGCTCGGATTGCGGTTGAAGCAGGATGTCGATTTCGAACTGGTCGACCCGCAATCCGATCCACGCTACGAATCCTATTGGACGGGCTATCACGGCATCATGGAACGGCACGGCGTTTCGCCTGATTTGGCGCGCACGATCGTCCGCACCAACACGACGGTAATCGCCGCGATGATGCTGCGCCGGGGCGAGGCGGACGCGATGATTTGCGGGACCTACGGCAACTACAATTGGCACCTGCGCCATGTCTTGGATGTCATCGGCAAGGGGGAAGGCGTGCGCGACGTGTCCGCGCTGGGCATTCTCATATTGCCGAAGGGAACGTTCTTTCTGTGCGATACCCATGTCACGCCCAATCCGACAGCTGAAGAGATCGTCGAGATGACGTTGCTCGGCGCGGAGACCGTACGCCGTTTTGGCGAGGAACCGCGCGTCGCCTTGTTGTCCCATTCCAATTTCGGCACTGCCGACACCGAGTCCGCCGTCAAGATGCGGAAGGCGGTTCAGGCGCTCAAGGAATGCGATCCGCAGTTGGAGGTCGAGGGCGAAATGCAAGCCGACGCGGCGATCGATTCGGCCATCCGCGAGCGCATATTTCCGAATTCGAAGTTGAAGGGGCGGGCCAATTTGCTTGTGTTGCCGAACCTCGAAGCCGCGAACAACGCCTTCAATTTGCTGAAGTCGATCGGCGACGGTCTGCCGGTCGGTCCCATTCTGGTCGGTGCGGCCGCGCCGGCGCACATTCTGACGCCGTCGGTGACGGCGCGCGGCATCGTCAATATGAGCGCCCTCGCCGTCGTCGACGCGCAATCGCGCCTGCGGGCGTCGCAATTCGAACTCTTGGAAAGTTAACAAACAGGACATCGAACCATGAATATCGGCACTTCCGTTCCGCTTCCCGCCTACAACATCGACCCGGCCTTCATGGCCAAGAAGGCCGAAGACCTCGGCTTCGACTCCATCTGGTATGCCGAGCACCCGGTTGTGCCGGTCGAGAGCGAGAGTCCGTTTCCGTCGACCGGTGGCGAGATCCCGTGGACCTATTCCCACTTCACGGAGCCCTATATCGCGCTGGCTCGGGCGTCGGCGGTGACCAGCAAGATTTTACTGGGAACCGGCATTACGCTCGTGCCCGAACGCAACCCGTTGGTTTTGGCGAAGGAGATCGCCGCGCTCGACCTCTACAGCGGTGGCCGGTTTTTGTTCGGGATCGGCACGGGCTGGCTGAAGGAGGAGACCGAGTTGATGGGCGGCAACTTCCAGCGGCGCTGGACCCAGACACGCGAGGCGCTCGACGTTTTGAAGCTTCTCTGGACCGAAGAAGAAGCGGAATACCACGGCGAATTTTTCGATTTCCCGCCGGTGCGCTGCTTCCCGAAACCGGTTCAGAAGCCCTATCCGCCGATCATCATCGGGGGCATGGCAAAGAATGTGTTGAAGCGCATCGTGGCGCATGCGGACGGCTGGTTGCCGAACCGGGTCACGCCGGAATATCTGGAAAAGAGCCGGCGCGAGCTCGACGACTTGGCGACCGCGGCCGGACGCGATCCCAAATCGATCTCGATCACGATTTTCGGACAGGCGCCGGACCGCTCTCTGGTTCAATCCCTGCTCGACGCCGGCGCCGACCGGGTCGTCGTCAAGCCTGAGTGGGTCGAAACGGAAGCCGAGATGGGCGAGCAGCTCGAACGGATGGCGGAAGCGGTTTTCTAGGAGCCTGTCCTGCGGCGATAGTGCCGTTGCGCCTTCGCCCGGTTGCCGCAGGTCTCCATCGCGCACCATGTGCGGCGCCGGTTCTTGCTTTCGTCGAGAAACAGCCAGGCGCAGTTGGTGCCCGGACATATTTTTACGCGGCCGATTTCGGACTTGCGGCTGAGCAATGCCAGGGCCGAAACGGCGATGGCTTGGTTCAGAGTGAGCGATGCCTCCAACGCGAAACCGGTCTCCGCCGCGGGACGGAGCGCCGGTTCGGTAATGGACGACAGGATCTCGTTGAGGGTGTCGAGGTCGCTTTTCGGCGGTGCGGCGTCGTTGATCGCTGCGACGAATATTTTCCTCAGCGATTTGCGGAAGATTCGAATCTCTGGAAGCCCGCCGGTTTTACCGGTGACGTTTCCGAGTCCCATCACACGGCACCAAAGCGCGACATCTTCGTCGGACTGAAGCTTTTCCTCGACGAGCTCGCCTTCCGCCGACCAGTTGGCCGTATTGACGAAATCCAAGCAGTTTCTGCCGCCGACCGGAAGGATCGGATTGTTGCGGATGGCCATACTTTTTTTCTAACCGGTACAATGGTTGACGAGCAAGAAAGTGCCGTTTATTCTAACCATAACAAAAGTTATATATGGGATATTCGCAATGACCTACGTTCTTTATGGCAGCCGCCGGTCCGGGTCCTGCATTGTGGAGCTCGCACTCGCCGAAATCGGCGCACCCTACGAAGTTCGTGATGTCGATTTGCGGACCGACCGGCAACGCGAGTCGGAATATGCTGCCATCAATCCGCAGCGCAAACTCCCGACCCTTGAATTCCCTTCGGGCGGGACGATGACGGAGTCGGCGGCGATCCTGTTGGCCCTCGATCAACGCCACCCCGAAGCAAAGCTTTTGCCGCCGACGGAGTCGGGCGCTTACTTGCAAGCACTTCGGTGGCTTATATTCGTCGCGGCCGAAATCTATCCAATCGTCGAAATCAACGACTATCCGGAGCGCTTCGTTGCCGATCCTGCAGGCGATCCCGACATTCCGAGAGAGAATGCCCGTCGGATCTGGCGGGACCGCTGGACGATCGTCGAGGAGAATATTTCCGGCACGCCTTTCCTGCTCTCCAGCGGATTCTGCCTGAGCGACCTGTACATCGCGGTTGTGAGCCGCTGGGCGCAGCAGGATGATTGGCGCCCCGCAAACTTGCCGAAGGTCGAAGGCGTTGCGGCCGCGGTAGCGGCGCGCGAAGCCTGCGCGCCCGTATGGAAACGGAACTTCGGCTGAACCGACGCGGACCTACGCGGTTTCGAGGATCAGATTGCCGAACCGGTCGCAGGTTGCCGTCTGGTCGGGGTGGATCAGCGCCGTCGAGTCGAGTTGCACGATCAGCGCCGGTCCGGGGAAGGAAATGCCCGCCGACAGCTTTTCTCGTTCGTAGACGGGCACCGATCGCGTGCGGTCGGCGAAATGGATCGGCTGTCGGTCGATGCACGCCTCTTCCAGGCCGCCGCCGCCCGGAATCTCGGTCAGGTGCGGTTGTGGAAGGCTGCCCTCCGCGGCGACATGCAACGTGACGATTTCCACCGGCGTATCGCGCTGCGCAAAAGTGTAAAGCCGTTCGTGCAACGCGTGGAACGCCTCCAATGTGTCGCGCGTCGTCTCCGGCGTGACAGCCGCGCCCGCCCAGGGGACGTTCAACTCGAAGCCTTGGTGGCGGTAGCGCAAACTGGCGGAACGGGTTGTCGTCCGGGCCTCATCGGGTACACGTTCGCGGCCGAACCATTGTATCGCTTCGGTTTCGAGCTCATCGAAGGTTTGCGCCATACGGGCATGATCGTAATCCGGCGGTACTTCTAAACAGGTCCGGGCGTAATCGGCGCGCAATTGCGACACCAGCAACCCCATCGCCGACAGGACGCCCGGCGCCGGCGGCACGATGACGGCCCGGGCGCCCAGCAGCCGGGCCAGCGATCCGCCATGCAGCGGGCCGGCGCCGCCAAAGGCGATCAAGGCGAAGTCGCGCGGGTCGTGGCCGCGTTCGACTGAGATGACCCGGATCGCGCCCACCATGTCGTTGTCGCCGATCGACAGGATACCGCGCGCCGCTTCCTCGACGCCGAGGCTGAGCGGCCGCGCCACCCTGTTTTCGATGGCGGCCCGCGCCGCATCGATATCGAGGCGCATCGTGCCGCCCAATAGGTAGGGCGGCAGGTGGCCGAGCGCGAGGTGCGCATCGGTGACCGTCGGTTCCTCGCCGCCGCGCCCGTAGCAGGCCGGACCCGGATCGGCGCCGGCGCTCTTCGGTCCGACGGTTAAGGCCCCAGTATCCGACACCAGGGCGATCGAACCACCGCCGGTGCCGACCGTGTTGATATCCAGCATGGGAAAGCTCAGCGGCCAATCGCCGATGCGGCCGTTGTTGGTCAGTTCGTAGTTGCCGTCCTTGATCAGGCAGATGTCCGCCGACGTGCCGCCGATATCGATGCCGACCACGTCCTTGTAGCCCGCCGCCGCGCCGATGAAGCGCGCGCCGACGACGCCCGCCGCCGGGCCGGACAGGGCGGTATGGGCGGGAACGCGCTCGACTTCGGCCGCGCCGACCACGCCGCCGTTCGATTTCATGATCAGCAACGGCGCCGCCGCCTCTTCCACTTCGAGACGTTCCGCCAGTTGCTCGACATAGTGCGAGACCGCGGGCATCACATAAACGTTGAGCACCGTGGCGATACTGCGCTCGTACTCGCGGAAAATCCGCAGCACGTCGGAGGACAGCGAGATCAGCGCGTCCTGGTGTTCCTCGCGGACGATTTCGCCCGTACGCCGCTCATGCTTCGGGTCGATGAAACTGTTGAGAAAACAGATCGCGATCGCGTCCACGCCGCGCTCCCGGAACCGCCGCGCAGCGCTGCGGACAGCCGGCTCGTCCAGCGCGGTCAGCACGCCGCCCTTGGCGTCGAGCCGTTCGGGAATTTCCAGGATCCGCTCGGGCGGCACCGGGCGTTTCGGTTTGATCCAGGCGAACAGGTTGGCGCGGCGCGGGATGTCCTGCCGGCTGATGTCCAGCACATGCTTGAAACCGGCGGTGGTCAGCAGGCCGACCTCGGCGCCTTTGCCTTCGAAGATGAGGTTGGTTGCGACCGTGGTGCCGTGGAAGACCTGGGACAGATCGCGTGGCGACAGTTCCGCTTGTTCCAGGGCCGCCGAAATGCCGTTCATGAATCCCGCCGAGGGGTCTTGCGGCGTCGACGGCGTCTTCGCGGTCCACATCCGACCGCTGTCCCGGTCGAACAGGGTAACGTCCGTGAAGGTGCCGCCGGTGTCGATCGCCACCGCATCGCGCATGTCGCTCATTCGAGAATGTCCCGATAGCCGTTGCGGTGGAACATGCCGTCGACGGCGGGTCGATCTTCCCGCCGTGTCCGTGTCGCGGCCTCGTCGACCGACTCACCGTCCCCATTCAGCACCACACCGTAGTCGCGCTCCGCGGCGTCGCGGCTGACATAGCCGCCCAGCACGTCGGCCAGCACCAGCGCCGAGTCGCGGTCGAAGGGATGGCCCCATCCGCCGCCGCCGCCGGTCTCCAACCGCAATACGTCGCCGCGCGCCAGCTCGTTGCCGTCGCTGAACGGCTCCAGCTCGCGTTCGTCCGGCGTACCCGGATTGACCACGGCGCGTCCGGACCCGCCATTGCGGCCGCCATGCACGCCCCAGGCCGGTTTGTCTACGCCGTCGATGCGGATCGAGAAGACGGCTTTTTCGGCAAGCAATTCTATTTCCCGCACCACGCCGCAGTCGCCGCGCCATAGGCCGGGTCCGCCGGAATCGCAGTGGATACCGTAAGACCGCAGCCGCGCCGGGTAGGACAGCTCGATCAGTTCGGCCGGGTAGTTTTCCTGCGCGACATAATAGACGGCGTCGATTCCGTCGGAATCGGGCCGCCCGCCATAGCCGACACCCAAACCATCGGTCAGCAGGAACGGTTCGCCATCGTCGCCGACGCCGCGCGCGAAATAGATCACATAGGCGCAATTGGCGGCCGTCGCATCGCCGCCCGCCGCGTTGACCAATCCCTGGGTGGCGCTGAGCAACCGCATCATGGTGAGGCCGCGCTGTCCCAAGGGCGCCGGCCAGCGCGGCTGCAGCACGCTGCCCTCGCGCAGTACGACCTTGTCGATGGCGCGTCCGGCGCCCGTGTTCAGCAGCAGGGTCGGGTCGCCGGCGAGAAAGTGCATCGACAGCATGGCGCGCGGGACGGCGGGATTGAGGAGATAGTTGATCGGGCCCGGCGCCTGGTCGTCGCTGTCCGAGAAATCGAGCACCACGCCATTGTCGTCGACGCTGAGCTCCAGGCTGAGCTTGTACGGCCCGTTGCCCTGGCCGTCATTGTCGATGGAGTCGGAAAACCGGTAGCGGCCCGGTGCGAAGGTCGCGCGCAGCCGCTCGGTCGCGGCGCGCTGCGAGCGTTCCGCCAATTGCTGGAACGCGTCGACCACGACCTCTTTCCGGAAGCGCTCGGCCAGCTTGACGATCCGGCGCTCGCCGAGCCGGACGGCGGCAAAGCAGGCGCGGGTGTCGCCTTGCAGAATGTCGGGAAAGCGCGAGTTGCGGTAGAAGATGCGCAGCAACTCCTCGTTCACCAACCCTTCGCGCGCGAGGCGGACCGGCGGGATGATGATACCTTCCTGGAAGATGTCGGTGCAGTCCGGCGAGATCGAACCCGGCCGCATGCCGCCGATATCGGCGAAATGGGCCCAGCTTTGCGCGAAGGCCATCAATTCTCCATCGACGAAGACGGGGGCGACGAAGACCTGATCCGGCGAGTGCGACACCGACCCCTTCGAGCCGTAGCAGTCGTTGTACCAATAAAGGTCGCCCGGCCGCATGTCCTCGACCGGGTAGTGCTCGAAGAGCGGCCGCACCGGATCGCCGAAAGTCGGGCGGTAGGCGCCGACGATCATGTCGCCGTCGGCGTCGAACAAGGCGACGAAGAAATCCTTTTTCTCGCGGATGAAGGCCGACATCGCGGTGCGCTCGATCAGCGCTTCCATCTCGCTCTGGCTCGCGCGCAACGCGCCGCGCACCACCTCCAATGTGACGGCGTCGCAGATCGGTTGCGTGGCTGTCTGCATGCTCATGCCGTGTTTCGAACGCCGGCTTCTTCTGGCGAGAGTTGCGCGTTCTCGTCCGCGATGAAGCGCGCCACCAGTTCTGGATCCTGCATGGGGATGAAATGAGTGAAGTCGGGAAGATAAACGTAGCGGCCGTTTTGGAACTGGTTCGCCAACAACTCCCAGGTCGGCGATTTCGTGAAATTCGTCGTTTTCCATTCCTCCATGGTGCGAACCTGCGCCCGCAGGATTGTGACTTGTGTCTCGATGCTCGGGATCAAATGATAGATGTTGCCGTGCCGCTGCACAAAATAGACGGATGCCTCCACGAGTGGCGCACAGGCTAGCTCCCAGCGTTTGCCGTCATCCGATTTTTCGAGTCCATATCGGCAGTAATCTTCCAGGACTTCCGGACGCCATAACGAATAGGGGTGGCGGTCCTTGAAATAGTCGCGCATTGCCTGCCAAGACGTCCAATTCGAACGCCGGCTTGCGACGGGGTGCTCTTCCGGACCCTTGAGATCGGCGTAGCGGTCATGATCGTAGACTTCAGGCCGGCTCAGGACCGGGTCGACGAGGACCAGGCGCCGAAACGCATCCGGCAGGTCGTGGGCGATGCGCGTTATGCAGTGGCCGCCCAACGAATGGCCGACGCCGACGTGATTTCGCAAGGACAACGCCTGTATCAACTCGCCGACGTCCCGGGCTATGGAATGCCAGGCATCGATCGGTTTCGTGTATTCGCTGCGGCCGTGACCGCGCAGCTCGACGGCGATGACGCGATAGCCTTCTGGCAATGCCGCGATGGTCTGGTCCCACACTCGCGCATGGAAACCGGTCGCGTGCGCCAGCAAGATGGGCGGCGCATCCGGCTCGCCCCACTCGAAGTAGGACAAGCGCGCCTTGCTCCCGTCGAAAAAGTGGTGTGTCGGTTGTCCTTGCACGCTCGCCCCGATTGCCGTCACGTTGGCACGTCGCCGATGATTGTGATGCGGTGGCCGTAGCGCCGCACGCCCGAATAATCGTTCAGCGCATAGTGCTGGGCGCAGCGATTGTCCCAGAAGGCGACCGAGTCGGCATCCCAGCGGAACCGGCAGGTGAATTCGGGACGCGCCGCGTGCGCATAAAGGAATTCCAGCAGCGGCCGGCTTTCTTCCTCGGTCATGTCTTCGAAGCGGATCGTATAGGGCCGATGCACGAACAGGCATTTGCGGCCGGTCTGCGGGTGCGTCCGGACGCAAGGATGCACGGCTTCACTGCGGGGACTGCTGGCCGCATCACGATGAACTTTGATCGAGCGACCCGTATTGCGCCCAATCAAGGTGCCGTCGGAATAGACCGCGCGCAGCGACGACAGCATGTCCCGCATGGCCGGCGACAGCGCTTCGTAGGCGGCATATTGATTGGCGAACATCGTGTCGCCGCCATGCGGCGGACATTCGATCATATAGAGGATCGAGCCGAGCGCCGGCCGTTCCAGGAAACTCTCGTCGCAATGCCACATATTGCCGACGATGCCGGTCGCGTC
Source organism: Alphaproteobacteria bacterium (assembly GCA_047517345.1). GTDB lineage: Bacteria > Pseudomonadota > Alphaproteobacteria > UBA8366. Next base: position 3,057 of record JAKZTB010000200.1, on the reverse strand, counting down.
CGGTTCCTTGACGATCTCCAGAATTTCCGGATGGCCCTCGAGCGGCTGGTACTGGTCGCCGATCCGCAGTTCCCCGAAGCGCCGGGCAAAGCCCTTCTGCTGGTCGGGCGTCAGTTTCTGGCCGCGGAAGAAGATGACCAGATGGTCGAGCAGCGCCTGTTCCACTTCGGCGAAAGTTTCGGCGTCCAGCGGTAGCGACAGGTCGACGCCGGATATCTCCGCCCCGCAGGCGCCTGCAATCGGTTGAACGGTAACGTGTTTAGGCATTTGCAAAAGTTGTTTCTCTATTCCAAATCGACCCACCGAGCATATATTCCGCTCGCCGGTGCGTCACCTTCATGCTGGCAGAAGCTTCGCTGCTATTCTAATTTGTGGCTGTCGGTCACGAAGGGAGAAAGTTATGAAATCGGCGATTTGCGACAAGCTGGGTATCGAATTTCCGCTGTTCGCGTTCAGCCATTGCCGCGACGTTGTCGCCGAAGTCAGCAGTGCGGGCGGATTCGGCGTGCTGGGCGCGACCGGACATACGCCCGAGACGCTCGAGATCGAGCTCGCCTGGATCGACGAGCATGTGCACGGCAAGCCCTACGGTATCGATCTCCTGATCCCGCACAAGATGGACAGCAAGGAAGCCGCGATTTCCGCCGCCGAACTGGAGTCCCGCGTGCCGCCGGAACACCGGCAATATATCGACGACCTGCTCGCCAAGAACGATATTGATACGTCGGATCTGTGGAGCCAGAATGTCGCCGACGATTACGGCAACAATTTGCGTGTCGCCGGCGCGGTGGAGATCATGAACGTCGCGTTCCGGCACCCGATCAAGCTGATCGTCAACGCGCTGGGCGTGCCGCCGGAGGCGATGTTTTCCCGCGCCCGCGCGAACGGTGCCTATGTCGGTGCCTTGACCGGCGCCAAGGAACACGCGGTCAAGCATGCCGAAGCGGGTGTCGATATCTTGGTCGTCGCCGGCACGGAGGCGGGCGGCCATTGCGGCGAGGTCTCGACCCTGGTCCTCGTCCCCGAAGTTCTCGACGCGATCGCGTCGTATCCCGATATGGAGGTGCTCGCCGCCGGCGGGATCGCGACCGGCCGCCAGATGGCGGGTTGCATGGCGATGGGGGCGGCGGGCGTCTGGACCGGCTCGGTCTGGCTGACCACCGCGGAAGCGGAAACGACGCCAACGGTGAAGGAAAAGATGCTGAAGGCGAATTCGCGCAATACGGTGCGCACGCGCAGCCGCACCGGCAAGCCGACACGCCAGCTGCAATCCGCCTGGACCGACGCCTGGAGCGCACCGGGCGCGCCGGACCCGTTGCCCATGCCGCTGCAGGGTCTGTTGAGCCGTCCGGCAATGGCGAAGATAGACAAGCTGGCGGAAGGCGGTCACGAAGGCGCCAAAGCGTTGGCGACCTACTATGTCGGTCAGGCGGTCGGCCTGATGAACATGGAGCAGTCAGCCCGTTCCGTCGTCTACGACTTCATGCAAGATTACGCGGATGCGGTGGAGCGGCTTTCGGGAACCCTTGAGGAGTAAGTTCGTGCGTTTAATAGTCATCGTTCTCGCTCTCGCGTTCGTCGTATCCGCTTGCATCGGCGGCTATGGCGGGCGCGAATCCTATCGTTTGCTCAATGATCCGCTGCACGACTATTACTACGGTACGGACGGAAGCCCGACCGACAACGATCCGGATTTCATCAATGGCTGGGATATCGGGCCTTAATGCCGGTACGCCATGGCACTGACGGTCAAGCAAGTCGGAGAAGTCTTCGAGCGCTTCAAACGGCGGGCATCGGCCGGTCCGCCGGTACCGACCGTGAAAGAGGACGCGGACCATTTCCGCGCGCTTGTGTCGTGCCTCCTATCGGCGCAAAGCCGCGACGAGAACACGGCGAAGGCGCGGAACGCGCTTTTCGAACTGGGAGATACGCCGCGCGGCATTCTCGCATTGCCCGACGCGGCGATCGCCGCCGCGATTAAGCCAGCCGGCCTTTACAACATCAAAACGCAACGGGTGAAAGCGCTCTGCCGGGTATTGCTGGAAGAATGCGGCGGGGTCGTGCCGAAGGACCGTGCGGGTCTGATGAAATTACCGGGCATCGGCAGAAAATGCGCCGATATCATGCTGCTGTTCTCGTTCGGCGAACCGGCAATCGCCGTCGACACGCACGTCTTTAGAGTCTGCAACCGGACTGGGTTGGCGCGCGGCAAAACCGAAGCGCAAACCGCGCAGGATTTGGACGACCGCGCGCCGCAATGGGCCAAGCACCCGGGTCACCTCTGGCTCTTGGAATTCGGTAAAACCACCTGCCGGTCGCGGGTGCCGCGATGCGAGAAATGTTTCCTGAACGACCTGTGCGAGGCGTGGCGCCTCGGGCGGATTGAGTCGCAAAGCGTCCGACCGTCACAAACGCACGAACAGTAACTCTTTCGCTGTAATTCTAGGTTTCAACGGCCAACCTGGGCCAAGGCCACGGAAGGTACTCCTACGCCTAAACGCCTTAGCGCGTCAGGTCCCAGTATGGCGGTGCAGGCAGTCTAGTGCGAACTCGTCTCCGCTGATTTCCCTGTTGGGCAGGGAAAATACAGGAAATTCCTTCAAATTACACCCGAATCAAGCCTTCGTACGCCCTATAAAACGCTGATTTTCTGGAAATTTTTGGTCAAATTCCCTGCGCAATGGAACAGGGAAAATTTTAGGCGGAACAGGAAATGCCAAAACGGGAACAGGGAATTTATCTTCGAAACTGGAAAACCGCTTTGAGCAGCCCGTAGGTTCAAATCGGGGGTAGGTTTTGGTCAAGCTCCTAAATTGACAAGAAGTGTATGATGGTAGTTGCGGGGGCATGCACACAACGAGAATCACTGATATTGCCGGTACCGTTGTAGTTTCAAAACGGGGGCAGGATACCAACTGGTCCTGTACAAATAGTTCTGCAAAAAGCTCGCTGAAGGAAGGCGGCCATGGCATGCCGGGTGATTGATTGGATCACTTTGGCAAAAAGGAACACACCATGGCCAAGCGAGAGGTTAACGCGGCGTTCGGTTCACTGAAA
>JAKZTB010000199.1:0-9905 GCA_047517345.1 Alphaproteobacteria bacterium | reverse complement strand
CGTGACCGCGCGCAAATCAACGGACAAATCCTGGGCCGGCAGCGTCGCCATGACCGGCACACTGCCACATCGAGAACGGAATGGCCAGCCCCGACATCGGCTCACGATGCTCGGCAGGCGGACAAAAAACTAGCCCTGAAGCTAACCGGCCCGAAATCGCCGCGGTCCGGTTAGCGTGGGCGTGGGAACAGCCTTGGGATCACTGACAAGAAAGACCAAATCGTCGACCAGATCCCGCATCTGCGGCGTTATGCATCGGCGCTGCTGCGCGACAGGGACGCCGCCGACGATCTGGTTCAGGACTGTCTGACGCGCGCCTTCGACCGGCTGCATCTGTGGCGGCCGAGCGGCACGATGCGGGCCTGGCTTTTCACGATCCTGCATAATCTTCATGCCAACCAAACCCGCAAATGGGGCCGCGAGCCGGAAATTCGATCGGATACCGACACACTGGAACGTCAGCCGGCGCCAGCCGATCAGGACGCCGGTTTGGTCGCGCGCGACCTCGCAAACGCCTTGGGGCAATTGCCGGACGAACAGCGTAGCGTCATCCTGCTGGTCGGGCTGGAGGGGCATTCCTACGCTGACGTCGCCGCGATTACCGACGCCCCGTTGGGTACGGTAATGTCGCGCCTGTCGCGCGGCCGCGAGCGGCTCCGCCAGATCATGGACACCCAGACCGAACCGACGTTGAGGAGGGTGAAATGACTCCTCCGCCGACCGTGACCGAAGACGAACTGCACGCCTATGTCGACGGCGCCCTCGACGCCGAAGCGCGGGCGCGGGTGGCGGCGTGGCTCGCCGACAATCCCGACGACGCGGCGCGTGTCGCCACCTACGAGTCGCAGATCGATGCCATGCATGGTGAATTCGACGCGATCCTTGAAGAACCGGTTCCGGCCGGTTTGATGGAATACAAAGACCGGCCCACGACAATGCCCCTCTGGCAACGGATCGCCGCGGCGATTCTCTTGCTCGCCGTCGGCGGCGCGGCCGGTTGGATCGTGCGGGATTTTTCGGGTCCGGTCCCCGGTCAATTGGACGTCGCGCAAAACGCGATCAGCGCCCATTCGATCTATATCAAGGAACGGCGGCATGCGGTCGAAGTCGAAGCCAAGGAAGAGAAACACCTGGTCAAGTGGCTTTCCAAACGGCTCGGTCAACCGATCAAGACACCCGACTTGCTGGCCTTGGGATACCGGCTGGTCGGCGGCAGGCTGTTGCCCGACGACGGCAAACCGACGGCGCAGTTCATGTACGAAGACGACAAGGGCGCACGCTTGACCGTTTATGTCCGCCGCAACATCGAAAGCCGCGAGTCGGCCTTCCAATTCGTCAGCTACAAGAGAGTTTCCGCCTTCTACTGGATCGACGCAGATTTTGCTTACGCGCTGGTCGGCGACACGGACCGGAAAGTTCTGCACGAAGCGGCCAAGATCATCCACCGCGACTTGGTGGCCAAGCCCTAACCGCGCTATTCGGTCCTGTCCGTCCGTTTCGACGCGAACAGCCTCTCCAGCCGATCGATGTCCTTGAGATGCACGACGTGCTGCGGGAAGGGAATTTCGATCCCTTCCTCGCGAAAGACGCGGTCGATCGCGAAGCGGAGTTCGCTTCCGGCCCGGAACGTATCGAAGACGTTCGGGCAAAAGCAGCGCAGCTCGAAGTCGAGCGACGAGCCGCCGAAATTCTGGAAAAGGACGAACGGCTCGGGCCATGAGGCCACTTTCGGATTTTCCTTGGCGACGTCCAGCAGGAGTTGCTCGACCTTGGCCGTATCGCTGCCATAGGCGACCCCGACCGGTATTTCGATCCGCCCGAAGCTGTCTTTATGGGTCCGGTTGATGACCGGTTCCTGCAGGAAGGCCGAGTTCGGCACGATGACGGAGGTGCGCTGGAAGGTTTCGATTTCCGTCGCCCTAACCTGAATGCGCTTCACGATTCCTTCCTGATCGCCGACCACGACCCAGTCGCCGACCTTGATCGGCCGTTCGATCAACAAGGTGATTCCGGAGACGAAGTTGTTGACGATATTCTGCAGGCCGAAGCCGATGCCGACCGACAGCGCGCCCGCGATCAACGCGATATTGGTCAGGTCGAGCCCGACCGCCGAAACGCCCAGCATGGCCGCGACGACGATGCCGATTTAGCCGAAGCCGGCCGACAGGGAATGCTGCAGTCCGGCGTCGATTTGGGTTTCCGGCAGGATCCGTTCGGTCAGCGCGCGTTGACCGGCGCGGGTCAGCAAGACGATGGCGACGAATATCAAAATCCCAAACCCGAAATCGAGGATCGATATCGTAACGTTGCCGACCTTGAAACCTTGGAAGAGTTGCGTCGCCCAAAGCGACAATTCGTCCGCCGGCACGCCCCATGCGGGGGCGATCAGGAACACCGCACCGACGAAAATCACGACGTCGAGCAAGGCCCGGAGCCAGAACTTCGCCAATCGCCGGGTGCGGTATTGCACGCCGAGCTTCTGCGTGACCAAAGCGGAACGCAGAACGATCGCAACGGTTTCGCGCAACAACCCGCGCGCCAGATACAGCGTCCCACCGATCAAGCCCGTGGCGATAAGGCTGCTGATGAGAAAGGCGCCGAGCCGCCCGTATCCGATGGCGCTGGCGACGACGACGCCTATCGAAATGGCGGCGAACAGACCGCGAACGGAGATCCAAAAACGACCGCGCCGCGACGAGACCTCCGGATCGGTTTCGTCCTCTTCGCCGCGTTTTCGGGCAGCCTCCTCATCGACCCGCCAAAGCCGGCGCTGCAAAATAGCCAGCATCCCGATCGCGCTGACGACGTGGAAGAAAAAATTGACCAAGGCGTCCGCTTCCGGGGACAAACGTTTCCCGATCGGCAAGGCCTGAAGCGCCTCGGCGAAGAAAAAATTGACCGAAACCAGCGCCGCAAGAATCGTGATTCGGCGGCTGAGCAGCCGGGCGCCCGTCGGGGTCAGGACCGTCAGCCGCCAGTTCGGCAGATCCGGCGCCAGCGCCGCGCGCGGCAACGACCAGGCCAAAACAAAGAGGATCAGCGCTTTGCATAACGCAACGAGCACAATTGCGAACGGGCCCGTAATAGCAGCGCCGTCGCTGGTAATCCGAATCAGGACGACAGTCAGGATCGCGGCGGGAAAGATGCCGCGCGACACGGCGTCCGCGATCGCGCCGACCAGCCGGCGGGCGTAAGTCGGGTCCGCGGTCTCGGGATCGCGGCCCAGGAAACGAACCGCCAGATAGCGAATGCCCCACCCCACGAAGAATGCCACAACAAGAAACAGAGGGATGCGAGTGAACAGCAAGGACGACCGCAAATCCGCCAACAAGCCGGACCACCAGACAACCGGCGTCCGCAACAACGCGCGCGTGACCCGATACAGGTCCGGCAACGCGCGCGATGCGGTATCCGGCGCAAGCGGCGACGGGTCCACTTGGCTGAGGTCTTTCAGCAACTGCGCCCTGGACAAGTTCGAGATCGCCGCGGATAAAGCCGCGGCGCGGGTGATCGCGACTTCAGCCTGCGCCCTGCGCGCCCGGTAGAACGCTATATCCGCTTCATATTTGGCGCGCTGCGCCTCGATTTCGGGCGGTTCCGGCGGATCGCTCGCTTTCGGCAGCGGGCCCAACGCGTCGAGTAGCTGCTGCTGCTGCGCCATATCCGCCGATGCATTGTTCGCCGCGGCCTGCGCGGCCGTCCGAACTTTCCCCAGGAGGACGCGGTGCTCCCGGTTTCTCTCTTCGAAATGGACAGGTTCGTCGACATAGCGCTGCGCGTTTTCCAGCGTCCGGTTCCAGTCGGCGACGATTTTGCTGAACGGGCGCGACGTATTCTGCCCCTGCGCCAGGCCCGAGACGCCGAATACCAGAATAACGGCGAGAGTTGAAACGAACGCGCGAACTGTCACGAAAAGTCCCTGCGGAAATCGATATGGGCACCGCGGAGTCTACCATAGAGGAGAGTCGCCGTGCGCCCTGATTAATCTCCCGGGAGGTCGGCCAGCAAAACCTCGCTGTCTTCGACCGCCGTCAGCGTCAGAGCACCGGTATGGCGGATGACCGCAGCGCTCCGTGTCTCGATCATGACACCGTCGATGGAAAGAATACCCGTGACCGGCACGAGATAGGCCTGCCGGGCGCCCGCCAATGCAAGATCGATCGTTTGGCCGGCAAGCATGGTGGCGCCGTACAGGGTCGCGTCCACGTGAATCGGCAGCGCCTCGCCGCCATCCGGGCGCCCCGACGCAAGCGCGACGAGCGATCCGGCCCGGTCGGATTTCGGAAAACGCCGCGCGTCCCAACGCGGTTCATGGCCGCGACGGTTCGGCATGATCCAAATCTGGAACAGGTCGGTCGGCTCCTGTTCCAGATTGTATTCGGAATGCACGATCCCGGTGCCGGCGGACATCACTTGAACGTCGCCGGCCTCGGTGCGGCCTTCATTGCCCATGCTGTCGCGGTGGGTGATCGCGCCGCGGCGGACATAGGTGATAATCTCCATATCTCGGTGCGGGTGAGGGTCGAAGCCCGTACCCGGCGCGATCCGGTCGTCGTTCCAAACGCGCAGCGGTCCGATGCCCATTCGGTCGGGGTTGTGGTATTCGGCGAAACTGAAATGGAAGCGGGAATTCAGCCAGTCGTTTTCGAACCGGCCCAGCGCCTCAAACGGAAATATTTCGATGGTCATCACTGCCCCATTTCAACAGTCATCGCCGCCCTATTTCAAAAGGATGTTGGCAATTTCCTTCAACTGGGTCCGCGCGCGCAACAGATAGAAGCCCTGCGCCGCCAGATGACTGGGCAGCAGCTGACCCTCCGGATCGCCATTGACGATTACCGTCGGGTCCAGCACCGCCGCATGGCGCATCGAGTCCAACATCAGACCCCATGCCTTACCGAGCTCCCGTTCCTTGATCACCTGGCTGAAATCGTCTCGAAAAGCGGTCAGCAGATGGTAATAAGCGTAGAGACGGCCCTTGGTCCGATAGAAAATATCATCTGCCTCGAAATCGAGCAGCCAGGCGCCTTCGGCGATCCGGTGGTCGATCACCGCGGACGAAGAGCCGAGATCGGCGGAGAGCCGCTCCAGGGTCGCCTGCAGATTGTCGGCGCGCCGCTCGAACGTCGCCTCGCCCCCTCCCAAACGCGCGTTGTAGGCCAGGAGTTCGCGCCGCGCCGCGCGGTAATGCTGCTCCGAGGGCGTGGTCGGCGCCCAGGAGGTCTCGAAATCGAAATACCAAATCGTCCCCGGGAACTTGAGCCGGCCGGCGGCACTGTCGAGATCCTTGTCGACCTGGCTGGAACCCCGCACGCGGCCGATCTGATCGCTCATTTCGATCGCGAAACGGGACAGTGCGTAGACGATGCCCTGCTGAAAATTCGGCATATTGTCGAGCACCGCGGCGGGCAGGAAGAAGGGATCGTTGGCGGTCCAGCGGTTCCGGTCGGTTTCCCGTTCGATCAGCGCCGCCGCAACGGCGACGGCACGGCTTTCGCCATCGGCCACGTCGACGGCGAGATCGGCATCGTCGTCTATCTTGTGAATCCAAATCATGCCGGCCGGGTAATAAAGCAACACCGCCGCAAGCAGTAAACCGCCCACGCGCAAACCCCAGCCACGCACTTTTTCGCGGCTGCCGGCAAGGCGCGGCGGCGGCGTATGGTCGGTTCCGATTACGTCATCGTCATGCATGCTTATTCACGTGTGCACGATACAACGGCGCTACAAGGGGGCAGACATTCCAGGAATTACGACCGGATAAAACCAACGGTTTCATAAACTTCCGCCAATACCGGCTCGGACATGGCCCGCGCGCGCGCGCCGCCGTCCGCCAGCACGCCGTCGATATAGCCGGGATCGGCGACAAGGCGCTGCATCTCTTCGCCGATCGGGCCCAGCCTGTCGACCGCGACCTCGGTCAGCGCACCCTTGAAGTCGGAAAACATCGAGCCGCCGAAATCGCTTAACACGTCGGCGAGGTCGCGGTCGGCAAGCGCGGCGTAGATGCCGACCAGGTTGGCCGCCTCCGGCCGCCCTTCCAGGCCGGCCACCTCGCTCGGCAAGGGTTCCGGGTCGGTGCGGGCGCGGCGGATTTTCTGGGCGATCGCGTCCGGCCCGTCGGTCAGGTTGATGCGGCTGTTGTCCGACGAATCGGACTTGGACATTTTCGACGAACCGTCGCGGAGCGACATGACGCGCGTCGCCGGCCCCAGGATCAGCGGCTCGACAATCGGAAACAGATCGACCTTGAAGTCGTTGTTGAATTTCTGCGCGATGTCGCGGCACAGCTCGAGATGTTGCTTCTGGTCCTCGCCGACCGGCACATGGGTTGCCTTGTAGGCGAGAATGTCCGCCGCCATCAGGTTCGGATAGACATACAGACCGGCCGAGGCGTTCTCGCGGTTCTTGCCAGCCTTCTCCTTGAACTGGGTCATCCGGTTGAGCCAGCCGAGCCGCGCCACGCAATTGAAAATCCAGGCGAGCTCCGCATGGTTCGGGTTCTGCGACTGGTTCATGATCACGTTCTTCTTCGGATCGAGGCCCGCCGCGATGAAGGCCGCCGTCAGCTCCCGCGTGCTGTGCCGCAAATCGTCGGGGTCCTGCCACGCGGTGATGGCGTGCATATCGACGACGCAGTAAACGCATTCGTACTTGTCCTGCAGGCGCACGAAATTGCGGATCGCCCCCAGGTAATTGCCGAGATGCAGGTTGCCCGACGGCTGAACGCCGGAGAAGATGCGGTCCATGACGGCCTCGTTTTGAAGTCGGTATCGTGAAGGCGCGAGTTATCGCGACTGCGCCGCGGCAGGTCAAGAGGCGGTCGCGCGCGCCTTCTCCGCCTGCGCGCGGGGCACCATGGAGCGGATGGCCAAATAGCGCAGAGGCTCGTCCGTACACACTTCCAGCGTTTCGGCAAGCCGGAACATCAGCCGGCCCAGCGCGGTTTCCTGCCACAACCAATCCGCCATATCCTCGCTCGACGCGCCGGGACGCGCCGTCGCCGCTTCGCCGTAAAAGGCTTTCAGATCCTCCAGCGCTTCCTTGAGCCGCACGACTCCGGCCGGACCGGTTTCCGGCGGATCGCCCAGAAACAGCACTGCGTGGGCCGCCGCTTCCTCGACCGTGAAGGACCGGCCGCTGACGCTCGTGCGGCCCAACTTTCGCCGGGATTCCGCGTACCACGGGGCCAGCTGGCCGATTTCCGTCGCGACCGCCGCGCCGAGATCGTCCGCATCGACCGGCGGCGGCGGAAAGGATACGGGACAGGCCCAGGCCTCCTCCGGGGACGCCGAGACGGGTGCGTCATCCGGGAAGTCCGCCAGCACCGGGCGCGGCCCTTCTTCGAGCAGGGCAAGCGCCGCCTGCAGCACGCGCCGTTGAAAGCCCACATCGTCCGGCGCGCCGAACGGTCGGCCCAGTTCGAACGGCACCCACAGGGCGCGCGGCGGCTGCATCCGTTCGGTGTGCGGGCGCACCAGACTGATCCCCGTCGTCGCCAGCCCTTCGGTCTCAAGAAAATGGCCGAGCGCGCTCACGGCGCGCGTGCAGTTGGGTCAGACGGGCACCAGGAGGACGGTGTCGACCGCGTCGCCCTGCAACAACCCGGCCACGTAGCGCGCTTTTTCCGCATACGCCGCGGGTTCCATATAGGCGCCGTTGAAGGCGTAGTGGTAATTCGCAACCGAGCCGATCGCGCCTTCCGCCGCGAGTTCGCGCAGCCGGTCGATCGGGAACACCACGTTGGCGTCGCGCTGAAAGCCGCTGCGGTCGAAATTGACCGAGGTGTGGCTCATCACCAGATCCTTGCCTTCGACCGCCCCCGGGATGACACGGTACTCGGCGCTGCGGAAATTGAACGCCGCGTCCTCGCGCAGCTGCAGGCCCGCCGTGGTGACGATGGCGACCCGCCGTTCCGCCAGCGGCGGTCCTTCGACCCAGGGATCGCCGTCGAACTTCGGGCAGGGCTTGGCCAGCAGATGATTGCGGTCGTCTTCCATCACGTCGGTCAGTCGGACCATTTTGGTTCTCTCTTTTTCAGCCGCGCCGAGAGAGCGCCGCGCGCAAATCCTTCAGCCGGATGGCGCCGGTCGTCAGCGCCAACAGCGCGAACAGCCCGCCGCCCGCCGCGACCAGGGCCGCCAGCGCCACGATGCGCGGCGCCTCGCCGCCGCCGAGCGGCCCGGCGAGCAGCCCGGCACCCCACCAGACAGCCGCACCCATCGCCGCCGAGGCCAGTATCAGCCGCGGTACGCAGCGCCGCAAGCGGCCGTCGAAGGTGAGGTGGCCGCGGCGCAGCAGAAGGACGCCCAGGGTCACCGCGTTGAACCAGGCGGACAGCGCCGTCGCCAGCGCGATGCCGACATGCGCCAGGACTTGCATGAGGAAAAGCGCCAATACGACGTTTGCGATCATCGCGACGACGGCGATCTTGACCGGCGTCTTGGTGTCCTCGCGGGCGAAGAAGCCGGGCGTCAGCGCCTTGATCAGCACGTAGGCGGGAAGCCCGGCGGCGAACGCCGCCAGCGCACCGGCCGTCGCTTCGGCGGACGCCGCATCGAAGGCGCCGCGTTGGAACAGCACCGTGACGATCGGCCCGGCTATGGCGATCAGCGCGGCCGCCGCCGGCAGCGTCAGGGTCAGTGCAAATTCGATGGCCCGGTTCTGGCTATTCAGCGCCGCGTCCGCTTCGCCGGCGCGCAGTTGCCGGGTCAGCAACGGCAGCAACGTGATCCCGACGGCGACGCCGACGACGCCGAGCGGCAGCTGGTTCACCCGGTCGGCGTAATAGAGGAACGAGACCGACCCTTCGCGCAGGGTCGAGGCAAGAATGACGTCGATCACGACATTGACCTGTACCACGCCGGCGCCGAGCAACGCCGGCGCCATCAGCACCAGGAGGCGGCGCACGCCGGGAGTGAGCCTTGGCCGCGGCGGCACGAACATGATGCCGGCGCGTTTGCAGGCATAGGCGATCCACACCAGTTGCGCCCCTCCGGCTAGCGCCACGCCCCAGGCCAGCGCGTGGCCGGGGTTCGGCAGAAATTCCCAGCGCACGGCGAGCAGCACCCCGATCAGCACGATGTTGAGGACGATGGGCGCCGCCGCGGTCGCGGCGAAGCGCTGCAACGAATTCAGCATGCCGCCCATCAACGCGACCAGCGCCATGAACAGCAGGTAGGGAAAGGTAAGCCGCGTGAGATCGACGGTGAGGTCGAACTTGACCGGCTGGTCGACGAACCCCGGCGCGATGGCCACCATCAGCCACGGCATGGTCAGCATCGCGGCCACGGTGAAAACTAACAGCGCGGCGCCGAGCACGGCGGCGGTTTCGGCGGCGAACTTCACCGCGGCGTCCCGCCCATCGGTCGTCAACCGCCCGGCGAACAAGGGCACGAAGGCCGCGTTGAACGCGCCTTCGGCGAACAGGCGGCGGAAAAAATTGGGAAACTTGAAGGCGACGAAGAAGGCGTCGGCGATCAGCCCCGCGCCGATGACGTTTGCGATCAGCATGTCGCGCGCGAACCCGAGTACGCGGCTGACCATGGTCCAGCCGCCGACCGTCGCGATGGATCGGAAAAGCGCCATGGCGTGAGTCTACGCGTGATTCGCGGCGCGAATAAGGCTGGAAGGGACCCGAAAATTATCCAAAAGCAACGCCATCCACCCCCACCCTAACCCTCCCCCGTCAAGAGGGAGGGAAAATAAGTGCTGAGGTCTCGGCTTTGCACTAAGCCCTTTCCCCCCTTGCGGGGGAAGGCTGGGGAGGTCCGAACCGGTGACATAGGTAACAGAATAGACCGGCGACATGGGTAACAGGTGAACTGCATGACCAAGGAGGTGGTCATGCCCTGGGACGAGAGCTGTGTCATGAACGAGCGATTGAAGATGATGTTTGAATGGGA
>JAKZTB010000198.1:0-28439 GCA_047517345.1 Alphaproteobacteria bacterium | reverse complement strand
CCTCCGATCGGTCTCCGCGAGAACCGTCGATGACCTCTGGGCGGCCATCGCCGAGATCATCGAACATTTCCCGCCTGAGGAATGCGCGAACTACTTCAGGAACTCAGGCTATGGATTCAATCAAACTTGAAATGCTCTAGCCAATTCGTTCTATTGAAATTCGAACCCGGTTAGTTCGCGTAGCTTCCTATTGTCGTCCGCAAAATATTCTTCGAGATAGGCGCGATCCGATTCGGACATCGGGGGAATGTCTTTGGACACCAGAGACTTCAAACGATTGTGGAGCGGCGGCGGAATTAACCCCTTGATCAACTGGTTGGCCGATTTGAGACTTTTGTCCGAACCGAACATTCTCTGCACCGCCCGGCCGACCGTATTATATTGAAATGATTTATTTTTTTCGACTTCCAGCTCGAATTCGAAGTCGCGTTCGGGTAATTCGAGAAATTCCAAACAGGCGGTCGCGTACTTGCCCGGATTACCGGAAAAATCTTGAAATCGACTAGATAAAATTCTTTAAGATCGAAATGCTTCAGGAAAATGGCGATTTGCGCGTGGTATTTGCTGGTTTCCAGATAGACCGGATGCGCTTCGATAGCATCGCGGAACGGCATTTTCTCTTGCCCGCTCCGGACATTGTGCCAGTAGGCCGAATAGGTGCGGTCCGCCGGTTTGCGTAGCATATAGATGAACTTCGCGTTTTCGGCATAACCATGAATTCGTTCCGGAACGCTCTGTCCCCAACGCGGCCGTTTGCTCGAGTCGGGTCGATTGTCGCCAATCGGCGCCATCGCGTAGCTCGTCGACGCGTCCAGCAACAAGACGTCGTCCGTCGGGTTTGAGAACTTGGCGCGGTACCAACCTTCGCCTTCCTCCCAATTGACCGAAAAAAAGTGGGTTTCCTTCGGATTCGAAAGCCGGATCGATGGATGCTGATCCAGCAGGAAAGCAAGACTGGTGGTCGCCGCTTTTTGTGCGCCGATTATGAATGCCCGAGGGGGAAAGTTCATCGTGTTCGGTGAGCTTCGTTTCGTTACCGGTTCGCGGAAGGGCCTAAGAGTCTGGCTCGTAATTTGTTGCTGTTTTCATTGGCGACTGTCGAGTCGGATGGCAGGAGCGGCCCGCTGGGCGATGCCGGCCATCGGCCAAGCGCCGCGACGCACCAGCCGGCCGACAAGCGCCAACCCTTCGGGTGGCCTTTGTTTAATCGCTGGACCGCGTCAGCGCCCGCTTGCGATGCCGCCAGCATCGCGGCGCGAACGCTTCCTAACCAGCGATTAAACAAAGGCTATGAAATCAACAACATATTACGAGTCAGACTCTAAGATATAACCCATAAATATTTGATTATAAATCCACATGCAATTGCGTCGCGCCGAATTCGTGCGTCTGGCGAAATTCGTGCCTAATATACGCTTCAACTGACTTTATGCTGACGCCACGGGAGATATGCGATGCCAGACGACCAAACAGCGAAACCGGAAGAGGAATTGCCTTGGCAATGGGAAGAGGAAAAATGGCGCGGCATCGTCAACAGAGTGCGCGCCGGCCGGTCGCTGAAGCCGGCGCAATGGAAAGGCGGCGCCAAGGCTTGCGTCGCGTTGTCCTTCGATTCGGATCATGAATCGAGCACCCTGCGATTCGGCCAGAATTCCCCGGGAAAGCTGTCGCAAGGGGAGTACGGGTCGCGCGTCGGCGTACCGCGCATCCTTCGTCTGCTCGACAAGCACGGCATCAAGGGGAGTTTCTTCGTCCCCGCGGTCGTCGCGATGCTGCATCCGGACGAACAACGCAGCGTGGTCGAACAAGGCCATGAAGTCGGTATTCACGGGTGGATCCACGAATTCAACAGTACCCTGCCGGCGGCGGACGAGCGCGATCTCCAGATGCGGGCGGCCGATGTGTTGGAAGAGATTACCGGCGTGTGCCCGGTCGGCATCCGGACGCCGTCCTGGGATTTCAGTCCGCAGACATTGGCGATCAGCCGCGAGATGGGACTACTTTACGATTCCTCGCTGATGGCCGACGATGAACCCTACGAGATACTGGAGGATGGCGAACCGACCGGGATGGTCGAGTTGCCGGTCGAATGGATCCGGGACGACGCGGTTTATTTCAACATGGACCGCATGTCGTCGTTGCGCCCCTACACGCCGCCGTCGGCCGTGCTGGAGATATTCCAATCCGAATTCGACGAAAGCTACCGCGAGAACGGTCTGTTCCTCCTGACCATGCATCCGCACTTCATCGGTCACCGTTCGCGCATGGCGATGCTCGACCGGCTGATCGAGCACATGAAGGGCCACGATGACGTGTGGTTCGCGACCCATGCCGAAGTCGCGCAATATTGTCTGGAGAACGCGGCGTGAAGATCGCGGGCCTGCTCTGCGCGCCGGGACGCAGCGGTTACTTCAACAAGGATCTGGCCGCCGTCCGCGGTGGTGCGCGCCAGGAAGGTTTCAGCTATATCGATCCGCCGGTCACACCGGGATTCAGCCAGGTCATCCAGCCCGGCGAGGCGCTGTCGGTCATGCTGCTATTGGAAGACGGGCAGGTCGCGTATGGCGACTGCATCGACGTGATCTTTACCGGCGCCGCCGGCCGCGACCCGCTGTTCAAGGCCGAGGAACATCGCGGCGTGGTCGAAAGCGCCGTGCGCGACATGTTGGTCGGGCGCGAGTGCGACCGGTTTCGATCCCTGGCCGGGGAGGTGGAGGCGTTCCGGCACGACGGCTCGGCATTGCACACGGCCCTGCGCTACGGCATCTCGCAGGCGCTGCTGCACGCTGCCGCGCTAGCGCAGCGTTGCACGGCGGCGGAAATCGTGGCCGCCGAGTACGATTCGCAGATCGCCGCCGCGCCGATCCCGATCCTCGGCATGTGCCCGACGCCGCAGGAGTTCATGGTCGAGAAGATGATCATGAAGCGGGTCGACATCATGCCGCATGGCTCGTTTGCCAATGTCGAAACCGACCTCGGTCCGGGTGGGCACAAGCTGATCGACTACGCGGCCTGGGTCTCGCAACTGGTCCAGAGAACCGGCGCGCCGGACTATCAACCGGCCATCCATCTCGACGTGTACGGCACCATCGGCGAGTTGTTCGATTTCGATATGGCGCGCATGGCCGACTATGTCGGCCGGGTCGCCGACGCAGCAGCCCCTTACGAACTCTACCTTGAAACCCCGATGATCGCCGACAGCCGGCAGGGCCAGATCGACGCCTTCCGCGATCTGCGCGCTGCGCTCGGCGGGCAGGGCAGCGCGGTCAAGCTGGTCGCCGACGAATGGTGCAACACGCTGGACGATATTCAGGCCTTCGCCGATGCGCGGGTCGCCGACTACCTCCAGGTCAAGGCGCCCGATTTGGGTGGCATCGGCAATTCCATCGAGGCGCTCTTGTACTGCCGCCGCGCCGGTGCTGGCGTCTATATGGGCGGCTCGGCGAACGAAACCGACCAATCCGCCCGCCTTTCCGCCCACGTCGCGCTGGCTTGCCAGGCCGATTTCCTGATGAATAAGCCAGGGCAGGGGGTCGACGAAGGCCTCGTGGTGCTCACCAACGAAATGGCGCGGACTTTGGCGCTTATCGCGGCGCGGGATTGAACGGTGTCATCCGATGAATTATGGCAGTTGAGCGCTAAGGATGCGGTGAGACTGTTGAAACGGGGCGAACTGAGTCCGGCCGAATTGATCGAGGCGGCCATTGACCGCATTGAAAAGGTCGACGGAGAGATCAACGCGCTGCCGATACGGTGTTACGAACGCGCTTTCGAAAAAGCAAAAGTAATGGAAGCCAGCGCGCGGAGTGCCGATCCGAAATCTCTTGCCGGCCTTCCCATCGCGGTTAAGGATTATAACGATGTCGGCGGCGTGCGTACGACGTACGGCTCGCCCATCTACGCCGATTATGTGCCTCAAATTTCGGACGCTACAATCGCGTGCCTGGAAGCGCGCGATGCCATCCCGATTGCCAAGTCGAACGTTCCCGAATGGGCAGGCGGACATACCTTTAACCCGGTGCATGGCATTACCCGCAATCCCTGGAATACAGGGCGAAGTGCCGGCGGTTCGTCCGGAGGCTCTGCTGCGGCGTTGGCTAGCGGACAGGTTTGGCTCGCGACCGGCAACGATTTGGGCGGCAGTCTGCGAACGCCTGCCGGGTTCAATGGCGTCGTCGGCTTGCGCCCTGGTCCGGGTGTGGTACCCCGTGGCAAACGGATGCAGGCGTTCGACACGCTGTGGGTCGAAGGTCCAATGGCCCGTAACGTCGCCGATGTTGCGTTGATGCTGGATGCGGGCGCCGGGCACGACCCAGCCGATCCGTTGTCTTTCGATCCCGCCGGATCTTTCGTTACCGCGCTCGACGGCGCAGCGGCGCCGACGCGGGTGGCTTTCAGCCCCGATCTCGGAATAATGCCGATGGCGCGGGAGGTTTCCGATATCGCTTCGCTTGCGGTCGGGCGACTCGCGAGCGCCGGCGTCGACGTCAGCCGGGACATACCTGATTTTTCGGGCGCCGTGGACGGGTTCCAAACTCTTCGTGCCGTGCTTCTCGGCACAATGATGGGGGAGCTTCTGGAATCGCACCGCGACTGTATCGCCGAAGACATTGTCGGAAACGTCGAGCGTGGATTTCGGGTTACGCCCGAAAAACTCTTTGAGGCAGAGCGAATTCGTTGGCAACTCTACGATCGAATGACGACTTTCTTCGAATCCCATGACCTATTGATCTGCCCGACCGCGTCGATCCCAGCCTTTCCGGTGGAACAGCGCTACGTCACTGAAATCGACGGTCAGAAATGCGAAACCTATATCGACTGGTTTGCAATTACGTTCGCGCTGACGATGACGTCTTGTCCGGTAATCAGTATTCCCTGCGGATTTACCGCGGAGGGGTTGCCGGTCGGTCTTCAGATCGTCGGGAAGCCCAGGGGCGAAACCGCGCTGTTGCGAGCGGCACATTGGATCGAGGCGCTTTTCGACATAGCGCACAAATTGCCGATTGATCCGCGGCCGCCCGAAAGTATTGCCACGAATGGCCTTCAGACAGTGTAGTTCATGCCGATACGGCCACCGTCGACATAGATCGTCTCGCCCGTGATGTAGCTTGCTTTCGGGCTTGCCAGGAATGCGACGACGTCGCCGATTTCGCGCGGCGTGCCTATTCGTTTCAGGGGCGTGCGCGACATCACCATCTTCATCGCGTCCGGGTCGGCATTGACTCCGGCCAGCATCGCCGTGTCGATCGAGCCCGGCACTACCGCGTTGACCCGAATGTTGTGCGGTGCCAGCGCCAGCGCGGCGGCCTTTGTCAGCTGCATGATGCCGCCTTTTGAGGCGCAGTAGGCCGCGATAGAGGGGATGGCGACCTGGGCGTTGATCGACGACATGTTGACGACCGCGCCCTCGATCCCCTCGGCCACCATGGATTTGGCGGCGCGCTGCAGGGCGAGAAACGTGCCGGTGAGGTTGACGTCGATGACCTGCTGAAACTGCTCCAGCGTCGTTTCCAGGAAATCTCCCGGCAGGGCGATCCCTGCATTGTTCACCAGGATCGACGCGATTCCGATTTCGGCCTCGATGCGGTCGAATAGCGCGGCGATTTGATCGGGCGCGCCCATATCGCAAGCGAAACCAACCGCGCCGCCGCCAAGCTTATCGGCGGCCGTCTCCACGCCTTCAGCGTTCTTATCCGACAATACGATCCGGGCGCCGTTCTCCGCGATGGCTTCGGCGCAGGCATAGCCAATGCCTTGCGCGCCGCCCGTGATCAGGGCGATGGGCGTATCCGTCATATCGCGTTCCTCTTCGTTTTAGCAGGGTCTTCAAATGCTCTTTAAGAATTGGTTGGCGGAAAAAGCCAGATCGTAGACGCGCGACACAAGGGGCGCCGCGGCGAGGGTTTTGGGGTCGGAAACCGGCAGCGGTAGATCCTCTTCCTTTCCGCCCGCGAGCAACTCCGCCATCGCCTTGCCGAATAGCGTGCCGGGCCCGATTCCGCGGCCGTTATACCCGACCGGCGTGTAGAGCCCGTCGTCCAGTCGGTGAATGCGCGGCAGATGGTCGGGGGTCTTCGCGATCCGGCCATGCCAGGAGGTTTCGATTTCGACTTCGCCGAGATCCGGGAACAGGCGCCGAAGCATGCGTATCGCCCACCGCCGCGACAGTCCGCCGTCGCCACCGATAACCCTGCCCATCGAGCCGATGATGAGGCGGTTGAAGGCGTCGCGGCGCAGCGAGAACATGATCGGCCCCGTGTCCCAAAGTCCTTGTCCCTCGCGAAGGATAGCGCTAACCCGATCCCCGAGCGGCACGGTCGCGAGCTGGAAGTAGTGGATGATCGTGTAGGTCCGGTTGAGTCCCGGCCAAAGGTCGTCGGAATAGGCGTTCGTCGCCAGGACCACGGAATTTGCCGTGACGTTGCCGTGCTCGGTTTCCACGATCCATTTGGTGCCCTCGCGGCGCAGCTTTCGCGCGGTCACACCGGTCGAAATTTTCGCACCGGCGCCGCGTGCCGCGCGCGCCAGCCCCCGGACGTAGCCCATGGGATTGATCGTGCCCGCGCGATGGTCGAGCAGCCCACCGTGAAATGCGAGGCTACCGATCTTGTCCGCCGCCTCGTCGCGTGACAGCAAGTCGACCGGTGCGCCCAGTCGATGCCATTCCGCTGCCCTGCGTGCGAGGTCTTGGAAGCCTTTCGGCGAATGAGCGGCGTGGATCGTTCCGTTTCGTGTCGCTTCGCAACGGATCTGATGTTTCTCGATGAGCGAGAACACGGTCTCCGGTGAATCGTTCAGCGTGTTCACCAGGCGCGCCCCCGGCTCTTCTCCCAACTTAGCGCGGACGTCTTGCGGCGGCAGCCACAATCCCGCATTCACCATTCCGGCATTCCGGCCTGACCCGCCATATCCGATTTGCTGTGCCTCCAAGACGTGGCAGTCGACGCCTTTTTCGGCCGCATGAAGCGCCGTAGACAAGCCCGTGAATCCGCCGCCGATAATGGCGAGATCCGTTACCGAATCGCCATCCAAAGGCTGCGCGTAGGTTTCCTCCTCCGCCGTCCGGTCCCAAAGCGAGAGAGCGTTGGTGTCTGACATGGTGCTGGTACTATTGCATCGGATGGACGTCCGGGACGCCCAGGATCATCTGACCGAGATTTTCGTACGAGACTTCGCTTACCATGAGGTGTTGAGCGGCGACGTTCATGTCGCGCAGGCACTGCTGCAGGATGTTCTTCTGATAGATCGCGCCGCCACCGGAATAGCGGAACGCTTCGGTCACCACATCCAGCGCCACATCCGTGCAGTGGGTGGCGACGGCCCGGAGCTCGCCTTGCAGGCGGGTTGAGAGGCGGTCGCCGGCGCAGACGGTCTGCCAGGCTTCATCGTTGAGCTCGATCGCCAGCGCGCGGGCGGCGCGGAGCCGGAGGTTCCCGACGCCGAGCATACGTTGTACGGCGGGCCGTGCGCCAAGGCTGGAGCGGTTGTAGGTGTAGCCGCGCGCTTTTGCGACTTCCCTTTCGGTAAAGGCGTCGAGCGCGCGGCGGGCGACACCCAACGCGACGCCGACATGCTCGTTGGCGACGAATCCCGGATGCTCGATCCTGTAAAGTGGCCCGCCCCGTTTCGGCGCGCCGGTGCGCTGTTCCCAGCTAAACGCTTCCGGCACGAAAAGCCGGTTCACCGAAAAGTCGCAACTGCCGGTTCCCTTCAACCCAGCGACCTGCCAGTTGTCGTGAATTGTCGCCGACGTGGTCGGGAAAACCATCATGCACCGTTCCGGATTCCCGTTGCGCATGACGGTCGCCCCGGCGGCGAGCCATTCGGAATGACGGATGCCGCTCGCGAACGGCCAGCGGCCGGACAAAAGATAGCCGCCCTCGACAATTTCGGTCTTGCCGATGGGCATCGCGACGACGGCACCCAACGGGACCCGGCCGGACGGAAACATCGTCTCGATTGCCTCGTCGCACAGGAAAGCGCCCGGCAGGGCGACCGCGGTGGCGCCGACCATGGTGCACCAGCTCGCCGCGGTGTTCGCATAGGCCAGTTCTTCGAGGACGAGTATCTGCGTCGTCGGATCGGCCTCCGCGCCGCCGAGTCCCACGGGCAGTTTCAACCGGAACATCCCGGCCGCGTCCAGCACCTTCACCGTTTCCGGCGAAAGCGTGTTGTTCGCCTCGTCGAGAGGGGCCTGCGCGGTCAATATGTCGGCGATACCGCCGGCCGCCTCCAGCAGGCTTTGGCGGGTTTCCAATATGTCTCTCGGCGTTGCCTGGTCCATGTGAGGTCTCTGTTCCAATTAGGTTGTTTGGACGCGCGCGCGCCAAATCAGCAGCAATATCTCATAGGTCACTGCCGCCGCGAGAAACGCTGTCATGTTACCGACATCGTGCGGTGGGCTCACGGTGTTGACGTCGGCCGCGACGACGTTGAGTCCGACCAAGTCGCGCAATATCTCCAATCCTTCCCGCGCCAGGAGACCGCCCCAGGTCGGTGTGCACACGCCGGGCGCACAGGATGGGTCGAACACGTCCATGTCCCAGGACAGGTAGACCGGGCGCCCGGCGAGTGTCGATTTCAGCTCCGCGAGGACATCGCCGTGGCCGCGCTCCAGAAACTCCCGCATCGTGATAATGGAGTAGCCGAGATCTTTCGTGCGTTGGTAGACGCCTTGCCGGGTCGTCGAACCGCGCAGCCCGATGTGATAGGACCCGCTAACGCGGATGCGCTGCTCCAGCGCCGCGTGGGCGAACTGCGTCGCCGCGTCGTAGCGGTGCACCGGATCGACCTCGTAGGAATCCGTGTGGCTGTCGAAATGCAGCAATGTCAGATCCGGATAGACGCGAGACGCCGCCCGGACGAGGGGCAGCGAAACGCTGCCGTCGCCGCCGAACCCGACCGGCACCGCACCGGTGGAAATCAATCGAAACGCCGCCTCTTCGATCGCATCGAACGCTTCTTCCGCCCGCGACGGCACCAGATTGACGTCGCCCGCATCGATCGCCTTGAGCTCCGTCAACGCATCGGTATCGGCTATCTCGGATTGATAGCGCCGGATCAGGCCGGACTGTTCGCGGATCGCTTGCGGCCCTTGCCGCGCGCCGACGCGGAACGGGTGCGTGCCGCAATCGAAGGGACAGCCGAGTATCGCCGCCCCGGCGCCGGTCGCATCGCTGCGAAAGGGCAATCCCATGAAGGTCATCGGCGGTTGGTAGAGGGCTTCGTTCGGCGGGTCTTCGCGCGATGCCATAGGTTTCTCCGGCAATCAAGAGAGATGGTTTGGAATGTATCCACTAGATTATGGATGAATTCGGATTCGAAATCCTGAGAAGTAGTTCATTTCGGAGCCAGGACGTCAATTGCAACGCAGTGACGTGGTAGCTATCGTGGTTTCGCATAGATCGATATTTTCCAAAAAATGAGGCTCCGATGCTTGAGTCCGTTCCGAACCAGCGCGTCTCTGAAATGCCCGCGCAGCATGCCGCCGACCCCGCCACGGCAGCGCAGGGCCGCGCGCGTTTCTTCAATTCCGGCAATGCGTTCGACGTCAAATTGCCGCCGGTGCCGGATCATGCCTTTGTCGACGAGCCCGTGCGAGCGTTGGACCCCGATACGCCCACCGGACTCATTCTCTGCGATATCTCCGAGGTGCTCGAATGTCCATTTCCGGCGACGTCTCCTTTGGTGCTGGCCGGTTATGCTCGTATTCGGGCCGGAGAAGAGCTGGAGACGGCGCCCCGGGCGAGCGGTGTCATCGCCTACGTCATTCAAGGAACCGGCGTGACGCAGTGCGGAAACGAGGCAGTCGATTGGAAACGCGGCGATCTCATGCTGTTTCCGGGCGGGACGGTGCAACGCCATTTCGCGGCCGAAGCGGATGCCGTCCTCTGGATCGTCAGCAACGAACCCCAGGTGGCCTTCGAAGGGTTGCAGCCGCCGGCGGAGGGCGATGCGCCGACAGATGTGGTTCATTTCACGGCGGCCGATATCGATGCTCAGCTTAATTATCTTTACGAAAACGCCGAGGAAGACGAGCTTCCCGGTTACGCTATCGTGTTCTCTTCGGCACAACAGGAAGCCAGCCGCAACGTGCTGCCGACCCTCACTTTGGCGATGAACTCGCTGCCGGGCGGCACGATGCAACGCTCGCACCGGCATAATTCTGTCGCCGTGAGCCTCGTGATCAGCGGCGAGGGATGCTACTCGATGATTGACGGCAATCGAAAGGATTGGTCGCCTTGGGCGACGACGATCACGCCGCCGGTCGCGGTCCACTCGCACCACAACAGCGGCAACAGCCGCGCGCTTTTCCTGATCGTACAGGATGGCGGAATCTACTATCACACGCGGGCCATGGGTTTCGAATTTACGGAGGCGTAGTCGCGCAATGGCGATGACCGAAACCTATGCGCGCGCGGATCTAGAGATCGAACCGCTTCATCCGGCGCTCGGCGCCAAGGTGCGGGGCCTCGACCTGACGCAGACACTTTCGCCGGAGACCTTTGCGGCCGTCCACGCCGCGTGGATGGAACATCTGGTTCTCGTTTTTCCGGATCAGCCGGTCAGCGACGCCCAGCAGATCGCATTCGCGCGAATGTTCGGCGATCTGGAAACCCATCACCAGGACATCATCAAGTCGGCCCGTGAGCCGGAGATCTTCCGGGTCTCGAACGTCGACGACGCGGGCAATCTAATGGAAGCCGACCACCCGACCGTCGCCCAGATTTCTTTGGCGCAGCGCTGGCACACCGACAGCAGCTACCGCACCACGCCGTCGATGGGATCGATACTGCATGGTCTCGAAGTGACGCGATCCGGTGGCGAGACATGCTTTACCAACATGTATCGGGTGTACGAGGCGTTGCCCGAGGGGCTCCGGCGCGCGGTCGGGGACCGCAAGCTCTGTCACGATTTCGGCCATTTGACGACGCTGGCGCCGATCAAGCCGTTGAGCGAAGAAGAACGTGCCGCGATGCCGCCGGTCTGGCAGCCGATGCGCCGCCAGCATCCGGTAACCGGGCGCACCTCGCTTTATATTAGCCCGATCTACAACGCGGCGATCGAAGGAATGGCGAACGCGGAAGCCTTGGACGTGATCGCCCGGTTGACTGAATTCTCGGAACGCCCCGAATTTGTCTATCGCCATTGCTGGTCGCCGGACGACATCGTGATGTGGGACAACCGCTGCACGATGCACCTGGTAACGCCGTACGACCTGGCCGAACGCCGTGTCATGCACCGCGCAACCATCGTGGGCGAAGGTCCGGTGATCGCGGCCTGACCGGTGGGCGCATCGTCGCTGTACGGACCGCTGTTAACCGGTGCCGGACGTTATCGGCAATTCAACGTAGAAGGTGGAACCAACCCCAAGCTTCGACTCGAAACTTATCTTACCTTTGTGATGATCGATAATTGCTCGACTAATAGTTAGACCGAGCCCGGTACCCAGCACTGCTTGTGAACCGGTCGCATCGATCGTTGAAAATTTCTCGAACAACCTGTCGTGGAATTCCTCGGGAATGCCGGTACCCCAATCGCGCACGGCAACCTTCACAAATTCACCGGACCGGTCCGCGGATATGACCACCCGGCCTCCTTTATGGGAGTGTTTCGTCGCGTTGGACAGTAGATTGGTCATTATGTGAAGCAATCTTTGGAAATCGCCGGTAACGGTGAGATCGGGAACCTCTCCCGGCACCTCGAACGTGACGTCGAACAGGGTGCCATAGGCGGCGTTTAAAACCACGGCTTCCCGGATCAGTTCCCGGATCGACACGGGAGCCATGGTGTAATCGAACTTTCCGGCTTCGATTTTTTCCATGTCCAATATGTCGTTCACGAGGCCGACAAGCCGCTCGCAATTGTTGTGTGCAATATCGATTAGTTGCTGAGCTTTTTCCGGCAGGTCGCCGGCCGCGCCGTTCCGAACCAAACCGAGGGCACCGTAAATCGATGTTAGGGGCGTTCGCAGCTCGTGGCTTACGGTTGCGACGAACTCGCTTTTTAAATTTTCAAGCTCGCGTCGTTTCGAAACGTCGGTTCGAATCGAAACCATGCCGCCACCCACTATGGGTCTTTCGCGTATTGCGACCCATCTTCCGTCGGCCAGCTGAATTTCCTGGTCGGATCGGGGTGTCATACGGAAATTCAGCCGCTCCTCGACGAAGCCTTCAACGTCGAATGACGGGTCTTTCTCATGGATCGTCTTGGCATGATGTCGCATGATTTCGTCCCGGCCTATCCCGGGCCGGTAGATTTCCGCGAGGTGCGGATAGAAATCGAGATGTTTCTGGTTGCACAGGACCAAATATCCGTCGGCATCGTACAAGACGAATGCATCGGAAATGGATTCTATCGCGTCCTCGAGACGCTCTTTGCTTTCTCTGAGGCCTTCTACAGTCTGGTTCTGCGGTTTGATGTCGTATTCGTCCGACATATTCCAGACAACTCCTTCACATTCCCTCAATGATAGCAGGAATTCCGCGCCGTAGAAGATTGAGTTGATCTACCCGTCGATTAAGGCGTCTACAGGACGGATTCTTCTGCACGCTGAAGCAGATGCCGGTTCGCTACTTCCGCAAATCCCGCACCCGCACCGCCTTGCCCTCGGAACCGGGCACCGCGCCGGTTTCCATCACGTCGACATCGCAGCTGATACCGACCATCGCCTTGATGTGGTGCCGTACCTCGGCCGCTTTTGCTTTGCGCGCCGCCGGATCGGCCGGGGCATCGGCTTCGACTTCGATCCGCAGCGCGGTCATCGGGCCGTCTTGCGAGACGATGAACTGGTAGTGCGGTGCGATACCGGGAAGGCCGACCAGGACCGCTTCGACTTGGCTCGGGTAGACGTTGACGCCGCGGATGATCAGCATGTCGTCGTCGCGGCCGGTGATGCGCAGGATGCGGCGGTGCGTGCGGCCGCAGGCGCAGGGCTCGTCCGACAGCCGCGTGATATCCCGCGTACGGTAGCGGACCATCGGCAGGGCTTCCTTGCTCAACGTGGTGATGACCAACTCGCCGGGTTCGCCTTCCGGCACCGGTTCGAGAGTTTCCGGATCTATGGTCTCGAACAGGAAGTGGTCCTCCCAGGCGTGCAGGCCGGCCTGTTCCACATGGCACTCAATGGCGACGCCTGGCCCGAGGATTTCCGACAATCCATAGATGTCGACGGCTTTGAGGCCGAGCTTGTCCTCGAGCTCGACACGCATTGCGTCGCTCCACGGTTCGGCGCCGAACACGCCGATCGACACCGGCAATTCGCGTAGGTCGACACCCTGACGCGCCGCAACTTCGGCAATGTTGAGAGCGTAGGATGGCGTGGCGCACAGCACCCGCGATCCAAAATCCTGCAGCAGGACGACCTGACGCTCGGTGCCGCCGCCGGAAACGGGAACGACGCTGCAACCGAGTCGCTCCGCCCCGTAATGTGCGCCGAGGCCGCCGGTGAACAGGCCATAGCCATAGGCGTTGTGCACGATATCGCCCGGCAAGACGCCGCCGCAGGCGAGCGACCGCGCCATCAGGTCGGTCCACAGTTCGATATCGGCCGGCGTGTAGCCGACGACCGTGGGCTTGCCCGTGGTGCCGGATGACGCATGCAAGCGGGTCAAAGACTCGCGCGGTTCGGCGAACATGCCGAACGGGTAGTTGTCGCGCAGATCGGTCTTTACGGTGAAGAGAAAACGCCTCAGATCGTCCAGGGTTTTGAAATCGTTCGGTCCGACACCGGCTTCGTCGAAGCGCATTTTGTAATGCGCGACCTTGCCGTAGGCGCGTTCCAGCGTCTGTTTTAACCGGCTCAACTGCAAGGCCTGGATGTCGGCGCGCGGCATGGTTTCGGCCGTGCGGTCGAACATGAAGGTCTGGTCGCCGGTCATCGTTCGAAATTCCGTGTCAGCGCCAGCCGGGTTTGACGCCGGCGCCGCCTGGGCCACGGCCGCGCGACGGTGTACGTTCGATCGCGAACCCTTGATTCAGGGAAGCGCCGGTAACCAGCGTGAACTTGAACAGCCAACCGGCCGAAAGCGCCGTCAGTCCGGCGATTGTAAACAGGCCCGGTGCGAAGGACGGCAGCAAAACGCCTGTAAGAATAAGAAGAGATGGCGCGACGGCGCCGAGGCCTGCCATCCAGAGGCGGAGCCCTGTCAGGATATCGAGCGATTGCGCCGGGGCGCCGTTATCCAGCAAGGCTTGCAGGTAGCGTCGCCAGGTGAAGGCGCGGAAGGCGATGAGAATGAGCAGCGCCGCCGCAAGCGGCGTCGATCCCGCGCCGCTGAGGACACTGCTTGCGGCGAGCAAGATGCCGCACCCTTCCGCGAGGCCGGTGGCGACGATTAGGACGACAATCCGCGGCTCGCGCCAAACCGGCATGCCCTTTGCCTCGTGCAGGATGCGTCCCTGGCAATAGAGGAAAAGCAAGGCAAGAATACCTGCCGTTGCGGCCCATTCCGCCGAGGATAAAACGAAGGTTAGCGCACCGCTCGCGAAGACCAGAATCGCCACCATGGCTTCCCGGGTCATCCAGGACGTATTGGGATTTAGGACGACGTGTAGAAACCGCAGCATGCGGCCGATCTCGGTCCAGACCAGGAACAGGCCGGCGCCGATGAAGGCGAGGCCGAGCAATCCGAGCCACGCAGGCGGGAGGGCGCTGGATACCGCAATCGCAGCAAAGCCGGCCAGCAGGCCGCTTCCGGTACCGCCGAAGATGAAGTTGCCGGCGGCGCGCCAGTCCCAATGTGTCTGCTGCCACGGCATCACGCCGGGCATATGCGCGCCGGTATCGGTGCCGCGAACCGGTTCCAGGTTTTCCGCCGTCATGGCATCGCCAGTCGCTTCGTCCAGCGAATCGCGGTCGCCGTCCCACAGATAGTGAAACCCGGGATTGGTCCCCAACTCCTCATGCATACGGAAATGCCGGGTTTCGCGCAGCAGTTGCGAGACGTTGCTCGACGGATCGTCGGAATCGCCGAAATGCAGCGCGTCGGCGATGCAGGAATTGACGCAGGCCGGCGTCGCGTCGGGATCGACGCCCGGCGTCAGCCCGTTTTCCAGGCCGAAATCGATACGGTCGGAACAGAAGGTGCATTTCTGCGCGACGCCGAGCCGTTCCGGCATCTCGCGCGACGCCTCGTTGCGCATCTGCTTGGCCGCGAACGCAAAGCTCGGCAGGTCGACCTTGTAGCGGGCCTGGTAGGGGCAGGCGACGGCGCAATAGGCGCAGCCGATGCACAAATCGTAGTCGATCGTGACGATGCCGTCCTCGCGCTGCCGCGTCGCGGTGGACGGGCAGACATGCATGCAGGGCGGGTCGGCGCAGTGCATGCAGCCGACCGGCACGAATGTGCGCTTCACGTCGGGATACTCGCCGGTTTCCATGTCGAGCACGCGGCGCCACTGCACAAGCGGCGGCGTGGCGTTGGTGTGCTTGCAGGCGGACGTGCAGGTCTGGCAGCCGACGCAGCGGCGCAGATCCGCGACCATTGCCCAGCGCGTCATGCGGCGTCCTCCAGTTTTCGTACGCTGACCTTGACCAGGTCGGCGCTCGATCCGGTCGCGTCGGTCAGCTCCAGCAGCATCGGCATGAGTGCGTTCATGCTGGGCACCTTGAAGTCCTTGGCCAGCGGTGTCGCCCAATGGTCGAACTGGCCGATCATCAACAGCGTGTCCGGCCGGATGCCCTGGCGCAGCACGACCCGGCCGCGGGTCGCGTTGACCGGTGACTTGACCTCGATCAGGTCACCGTCGGCGACGCCGAGTTTACGGGCCGCCGCCGGGTTCATGATGATACCGCCATGGCCGGCAACGTTGTCGGCGACCTCCTTGATCATCTGGATGCCGACATTGCTGCCCCAGGCGTACTGCATGCTGCGCGACGTCACGAGCCAGAAGGGATAGTCGCCGATGGAGACCTCGTACTTCGCCTCGAGCGCTTTCTCCCACAGGCCGGGCAAGTCCTCCCATGGCGGCAAGGCCTGATACTCGGCGACCTGTTTGTCCCACCAGTCGATACCCTGTTCGTGCAGCCGCGCTCCGAGTTGTTTGCCGATGCGCAGCAGTTGCTCCTGATAGGGCATTTCGAACCGCAACCCTTGCTTGACGATCTCCGGATACAAGTACCAATGCCGCCGGGAGTAGTCTTTCACCCGAAAGCCGTGTTCCTGAAAGTAGGCCAGTCCGTCGCTTTCCGCGCCGTCCGTCAACTCGGCGCTGGCGGCGCGGCAGGACGCGTCCCAGATCGTCTCGACGTCGTGCATTTTCGTCTCGTCGAGGGAAAAATCGTAGCCGTCGCCGAACAAGCGGATGCCCGCGGCGCCCTTGTTGATCGACGCGTTGTATTCCTCCAACAAACCCGTACGCTCGGCGAGCTGTGTCGCGATCCAGGTGAAGTCGCGCGCCTCGCCCAGCGGCGGCGAGGCGGGATTGCGAAGCGCGAAACCCTGATAGTCCAATATTGCTCGATATATTTCGTCCCGCCGATGCGGATCAGCTGCAGGCCCTCGAGATCGGTGCATTCGGGCAGCAGGATGTCGGCCATATGGTTGGTTTCGTCGTGCGTGTAGGCGAAGCAGACGGTGAACGGGAAATTCGCCACCGCCGCGACGATCGAGTCCGTGTCCCAGAATGAGATCACCGGGTTGGTGCGGTAGACCAGCCAAATGTCCGGTTGCGTCGCGTCCGGCAGGTTTTCCAGGTTTTCGTGCTGCATCATCCAGGCCAGGTGGGTCGGGCCCAGCGCCTGGCTCCAGGCGGAATTGGCCGCGAGCGGCACTAACGTGCGATGCGCGCTGCGGGCCGGCGGCCGGGAAACCCAGCTGTTTTTGTCGGTCGGGTTCATCGGATATTCCATGAACCCGTCGGGGCCGGGTTTGACGCTCTCCCAACGGTCGCCGGCGGGCCGGTTGAGCCGCACGGTCGTGCCCAAGGTACCGCCGGGCGTCTCCAACGAGCCAACGAGGCAAGACATCAAAGTGCGCGCCCAGCAGCACTGATAGCCGCCCCAACCATTGTTGACCGTTTTGCCGAGCGCCACCGCGACCGGCCGCAGGGGCAGTATTTCGCCGTCGATCTCGATCGTCTCGCCGATCCGGGCGTGGTCGAGGAATTCGTTGGCGATACGGCGCGGCAAGTCGGCGTCGACGTCGCAGATTTTCGACGCCCATTCTGGCGTATAAGGCTTGAGATGCTCGATGAGATGCTGGAAGGCGGTACGAATTTCGACGCCGTCATGGGTCCACGTTTCGTGATCCGGACCGACTTCCAGTCCGCTGGCCGCGACCGCGCCCTCAAGGAGCGGTTCGGCATCGGGATGATCGAAAGGCACGGCGCTGTCGCTCTTGCAATCCCACATCAGCGGTTTGCGCGTCTCGGGATCGCGCAGGAAATAGCCGTTCGGCGCGATGAGATAGGGGCCCGACGTGCGGTGCGTAAGGTAGTCGATGTCGAGTTTTTCGCGCGGCGCCTCGTGCAGCATCACATGCATCATCGCGTACATGAAGGCGGCATCGGTTTTCGGTCGGATCGGTACCCATTCGGCGGAGCAGGCGCCGGTCACCGAGAGATGCGGTTCGACCTGGACCCGCTTCATCCCGCGCACGCGGGCGTCGGCGTGCCGTTTGACGCCGCAGACGCCGCCCGACGCTTCCACATTGGCGCCGAACGAGACGAGGTACTCGCAGAGCGGCGTGTCCGGCGCGACGGTAAAGGCGCGGTGCCACAACTCGCCGTAGAGATGTTCCGAGTGATAACACTTCACGCCCTGGCCGCTGCCGAAGCTCATATCGACCGGACCCCACGCGCCGAGGAACGCGGGCAGAGTGCCCATATAGGCGGTCGGCGTACCGCCGCCGCCGAAACTGGCGGCGAGGCGCGGGTAACCGGAACTGTCGGTCAGCCCTTTGTCCCGCGCGGTGCGCATTTCCGACGCCACGGTGTCGAGGGCTTCGTCCCAGGAAATCGGCACGAATCCCGGATCCTCGTGGCGGCCCTTCTTCGGGTTGGTCCGCTTCATTGGCGTCAGAATGCGGTTCGGATTGTAGGTCTTCTGGATCAACCCGTAGGCCTTGACGCAGATCTTGCCGCCCGCCGGATGAACTTCCGCCGCTTTGAAATTTGGCCTGATTTCGGTCGCCACCCCGTCTTCGACGCGGATCGTCATCAAATCCGGACCGGCGACGCATTGGTAGCAATAGCTGGTGACGTCCGTCGTCGTTGTGGGCTGTTGTTTCGCCATGACTGCCCTTCCGCGCGTTTTGAGTTCAGAGACCGGCCTTTTCCGCCTTGGCGCGCAGCCGCTCCGCCGACTTCGAGGCCTCGGTGATGAACCGGTCGTGCGTGCCGTTTCCGACCTCATCCAGATCGTCCTTGACGGTAATCTCGAACACGATGCGGCGCCGGTCGAGCGTCTTGACCGTTGCCGTGATCTCCACCGACATGCCCATCAGGGTGGCGCCGATATGCGCAATGTTCACATGCGTGCCGACCGAATCCTCGCCGGGGTCGGCAAACTCCAGGATGTATTGTTTGCAGGTCTGTTCGATGTCCCGGATCATGTCCGGCGTGGCGTAGACTCTGAACTCGTCGCCGGCGACGGAAATGGTGCGCGATTCATCGATCGCTATCCGCCGCGTCGTCGATACGCCTTCCTTGAAACCGTCCTGCATGCCTGCGTCCTCCCTGTTGGCGAGCGGGACCGAGTCTAGCCCAATACACATTTCTTGTCTCGCCGCTGGCTTCGCCGGCGTCTACACTTTTGGGACAACGGAGGATTTGCAATGGACAGTCAGAAAATGCGCGATCTTGTCATGTATTGGCAAGGCGTCGAGCTGGATAACGAGGCGGCGGTGCGGCTCGCGAACCTATCGGGTTCCGTGGGCAAGACGTTGAACGCGGTCGCCGGCGGTTCGATGTTCGATACGGAGCCCGCCCATTTCGACCGGGCGCTGGTCGCGATGTCGGGGCGGGACGATGACTGATCCGACCAAATGGACTCTCGTCGAGGCCGCGGAGGCAGTTGCGTCGAAAGAAATTACCGCGCGCGAACTGGCCGAAGCTAGCATCGCCAAGGCCGAGAGGATGCAGCCGGTTCTGAACTGTTTCATCTCGCTCGATCCGAAGGGCGCGCTGGCCGAAGCCGATGCGGCGGATGCGGCGCTGGCGCGCGGCGACGCGCCGGGGCCGCTGCATGGTGTGCCGCTGGCGCACAAGGACATGTACTACCGGGCGGGCAAGGTTTCGACCTGCGGGTCGAAGATCCGCAAGGACTTTGTGTCGGATCATACGGCCACGGCGCTCGACCGTTTGGCGGCGGCGGGAGCGCTGCATTTGGGCGGCCTCAACATGTCGGAGTTCGCGGTCGGACCCTTCGGCCACAACGAGCATTGGGGCCACTGCCATAATCCCTGGAACCCAGATCACGTGACGGGCGGTTCGTCGAGCGGGTCCGGCTCTTCGGTGGGCGGGCGCGTCGTGTTCGGCGCGCTCGGTTCGGACACCGGCGGGTCGGTGCGGCTGCCGGCGGCCTGTTGCGGACTGGTCGGCATGAAAGGGACGCAGACCCGGGTCAGCCGTTACGGCGTAATGGGCCTGTCCTTCTCGCTCGACAATGTCGGGCCGCTGACCCGGACTGTGCGCGACAACGCCCGCATGATGGGAATCATCGCCGGCGCCGATCCGAAGGATCTGACGGCCAGCACGGTACCGGTCGACGATTACGAAGCGGCGACCATCGATCCAGAGGTCAAGGGTATGCGAATCGCGGTGCCGTCGAATTATTACTATGACGGGGCGACCGACGACGTCCGCGTCCTGATGGACGCGAGCCTCAAGACCTTCGAGTCGCTCGGCGCGGAGATTGTCACGGTCGAGGTGCCCGACCATGAGATGCTGGCCGACCTGGCCATCGCCCTGCGGGGACCGGAAGGCGCCGTACTGCACCAGGCCTGGATGCGCGAACGGCCGGAAGACTATGGCGCGCAGGTCAAGGCGCGGCTCGAACCGGGCCTCGTCATCGCCGGGACGGAGTATGTGACCGCGCAACAGATCCGCCCGCAAATCACGCAACGTTTCGTCGATACGGTGTTCAAGAATGCAGACGTCTTCCACGCGCCGACGATCAACATGCCGGT
This sequence comes from Alphaproteobacteria bacterium, assembly GCA_047517345.1. GTDB lineage: Bacteria > Pseudomonadota > Alphaproteobacteria > UBA8366. Next base: position 8,310 of record JAKZTB010000198.1, on the reverse strand, counting down.
GCCGTCCATCGCGGAGACCGATGTAAAAGCGTCGCCCAATTTTCCGGCCATCATCGCCGGCATGACCCATTGCACGCGGCCCATCAACTATCTCGGTCTGCCGTCCCTGGCCGTGCCGGCCGGGTTCACGGACAACGGCCTGCCGGCCTCGTTCCAGCTGATCGGCCGCCCGTTCGCCGAGGCGACCTTGTACCGGGCGGCGGCGGCGTACGAGGCGGAATCGCGGTTTTCCGAACCCGCGCCAGGTTGACAGGCACAGCAGGGTTGCTTGAAATACGTGTCTGTCGCGTTCGGATAGAGGAGAGCGGAATATGTTTCGGTTAGGCGAGACGCGGGTCGAGGAGGATACCGCTTGGCAGGCTAGCGATTTCCCCGACAAGGGGCCGCTTTATGTCGAACTGGGGCCGCGCGAACAGGACGCAATCGACCGCGTCATGGAGGGACTGCGGAACGTGCCGTTCCGCGAAATCAGCCGCGCGATGTTCTCCGATCCCGACCTGGACGGCACTTTGACCGGCGTATTCTCGACCATCACGGAAGGACGCGGATTCGTCGTGCTGCACGGCCTGCCGGTCGACCGCTACGACGTCGCGGATATCGAGCGCGTTTTCTGGGGCATTGGCAGCCATTTCGGCACCGGCCATTCGCAAAGCGCGCGGGGCGACCATATGGGCCATGTCCTCGACGAGACAAAGCCCGGCGAGCGGCAAAGCGCGCGCGGCTATCTCAGCCGCCGCCGGCTCGACCTGCATACCGACCTGTCGGAAATCGTCGGACTATTCTGCGTCCGGCAGGCGAAGTCCGGCGGCGACAGCTTCTTCGTCAGCGCGCCCGCCGTCTACAACATCGTGCTGGCCGAGCATCCGGAATTCATGCCCGTCTATCTGCGCGGCTTCCCCTATCACCGCCGCAGGGAGGAGGCGCCCGACGCGGAGCCGATCACGCCTTATGACATACCGGTTTTCTCGGAAGCCGGCGGCATATTCAGCTGCTTCTATGTGCGCGGCATCCTAGAGGTCGCGCTGCGCGACCTGGACCGCGAATACACGGCGCTGGAAAGGGACGCCGTCGATTTCCTCGACGAGGTGATAAACCGCCCCGACATCCTGCTGCGCCTGCCGCTGCAGCCAGGCGACGCCGCATTCACCAACAACCGCACGGTGTTGCATGCGCGTATAGAATTCGAAGATTGGGGCGAGCCGGGCAAGAACCGCCTGCTGTTGCGGCTCTGGCTCAAGTCGCGCAAGCGCCGCCCGGTCATCGACAACATCGACATCTACCGCAACGCCAGCGGCAACCTCGGCATCGACCCCCAACCGGGCCGCGAGCCCGCGGCGCCAGAGTATTTGGTCCGCGCCTAACAGGCGTTTTTCCTCTATTTCAGCCCCTCGTGGAGCTCTGTGATCCAGGCGTCGATCCGCTCGCGGTTCACACCGAAGTCGCTTTTTCCGTAAACCGAGCGGCTGAAAACGGCGAGCGTGGATTGCGAAGAAGAAACCGAGATGAACCGCGCCGTAATGAGATCGGGAAAGCGGGATCGCGCCGTGCGCTGAACGTAGTCGAACTGCTGGGCTTCCTTATCCTCTGCCAAGCGTTCGACTCGCGGCTGAGCGGCAAGAACGTCGCGCCAACGCAGGATCAGCCGATCGACGGAAATGTCGAACACCGGGCTGTCGGCGTGCGGCTTGGCGGCGCATAAACCGGGCGGACACATGAGGAACTGGTTGGGTTTGTCCGGAAGCTTCAATTTTGCAAAGTCGATTTTCTCGACAACACCGATGGTGAAAAGTGCGGTGAGCGGTCGCTCACCGAGGGGCGTGAACAGGAGTGCGGCCGCACCGACAACGACAAACGAAACACCGATCGACAGGATCACAAGAATGTTTCTCATCTCCGGGTCACTCATTGGTATTAAGCGATTACCCAGCCTCGGTTTAGGAAGCGCTATTCGTCGGTTACCAGAACAACTCCCCCGCAATAAACGCGCGCACTGCCTCGTCCGCCGGATCGTTGAAAATTTCGTCGGTCGGCGCGTGCGTGACGAGGCGGCCGCGATGCAGGAAGAGGATTTCGTCTGCGAGCCGGCGCGCCTGGCCGAGATCGTGGGTCGACATGACGATCTTCGTGCCGGCGTCGTGGATGCGGTTGATGAGTTCCTCGATCGATTGCGTCACCGCCGGGTCGAGGCTGGCTGTCGGTTCGTCGAGGAACAGCACATCCGGTTTGATCGCCCAGGCACGGGCCAGCGCGAGGCGCTGTTGCTCGCCGAAGGAAAGGGTGCGCGCCTGCCGGTCCGCGTGCCGGTAAAGCCGCGTCTGTTTCAGCGCATCGACGACTTGCCGCCGCCTCTCGGCGCGGGGCACGCCGCGCATCCGGAGCGCGTAACCGACGTTCTCCGCGGCGGTCCGGCGCAGCATGACCGGCCGCTGGAACACCATCGCCTGGTGCCGCGCGGGATCGTCCGCGCCGCCGGTCCAGGCGATCTCACCGCCCGTCGGTGCGATCAGCCCATGGCAGAGCCGTAGAAGCAGGCTTTTCCCGGACCCGTTATGCCCCAGGATGATGGTGCGCGTTCCGCTTTCGAGCGTGAACGAGATGTCCTTGATCAGGTTGACGCCGTCGGCCTCGTACCGCAGGCCGCGCACGTCGAGGGGCAGGATCGAGGTGCTGGCCAGTGTCGGGTCAGCCGTCGTCATCGACTTTACTTGCCAAACACACGCTGCCGTTAGGGCCTTCCGTCATCGCAGTCCCCCTGATGATTGCGGGCTAAATGTCCATATGCGCGCGGAAGTCCGGGTCGCGTTTCTCGCGCATCGCGTTGCCGCCTTCCTTCGACTCCTCGGTCTCGTACATCATGCGCACCGCCTCGAAGCCGAGTTTGCTGATGCCCCGGATGTACTCGCTGTCGGCGTTGAAAGTGCGCTTGGCGATGGCGATCGCGGTCGGGCTGCGCAAGACCAGCTCGGCGCACCAGCGGTCGACCTCCGCATCCAGCTCGTCATCCGGCACGACCTTGTTCACCAACCCCATCTGCAGGGCTTCCTCGGCCGAGTAGCGGCGGCACAGATACCACATCTCGCGCGCTTTCTTCTCGCCGACGATGCGCGCCAAATAGGCGGTGCCGTAGCCGGGATCGACCGAACCCATCTTGGGGCCGACTTGGCCGAAGATGGCGTTGTCCGAGGCGATGGTCAGGTCGCACAGGGTGGCGAGCACGTTGCCGCCGCCGATGGCGTAGCCGCGCACCTTGGCGATGACCGGCTGCGGCGCGTCGCGGATCGCGCTGTGCAGGTCTTCGACCGGGACGCCGATGGTGCCCTTGCCGCGGCGGCCTTTCTTCTTGTCGCCCAGATCGCCGCCGACGCCGAACGCGCGATTGCCCGCGCCGGTCAGCACGATGGCCGATATCTGGCGGTTCCAGGAGGCCTCGACGATGGCGTCGGTAACTTCCTCGTACATACCCTCGCGGAAGGCGTTCAGCCGGTCCGGCCGGTTGAAGGTGATCGTCGCGACGTGGTCCTTCTCTTCATAGAGGATGTCGCGGTACTTGGCGTCTTGGCTGTCGGGCATCGGTTTTCGCTTTCGTTCGGTTATTTGCCCTTGAATTGGGCGTCGCGTTTCTCCAGGAAGGCGGACATGCCTTCGCGGCGGTCCTCGGTGGTGAACAGGCTGCCAGTCAGGTGCCGCTCGAACTCCAGCGCTGGCTCCAAATCCATCTGCATGCCGGTGTTGACCGCCATCTTGGCGTACCAGACGCTGAGCGGCGCGCGGGCGGCATAGGCCTCGGCGCGGGCCATCGCCTCGTCCATGACCTTGTCCGGATCGACGACGCGGCTCACCAGGCCGATGCGCAGCGCCGTCTCGGCGTCGATGAAATCGGCGCTGAACAGCAGGTCCTTGGCCCACTCCTTGCCGACGACGCGGGGCAGGCGCTGCGTGCCGCCGGCGCCGGCGACCGAGCCGATTTTCGAGCTGGTAATGCCGAACTGCGCGCCGCTGCCGGCGATCCGGATATCGCAGGCGAGCGCCACTTCCAATCCGCCGGTCAGGCAATAGCCGTTGATCGCGGCGATCACCGGCTTGCGCGCGCGCTCGATGGCGCGGTTGCATTGGTCGAAATAGCTCAGCATCGCGTGCGTGCTGGGCAGGTCCGTCGCCTCCAGCGCGCTCTTCAGGTCGGCGCCGGTGGAGAAGAACTTGTCGGTCCCGGTCAGGATGATGGCGCGGACATCGTCGTCGTCGTCCAGTTCGCGGACCCGGTCGCCGATGGCCTGCAGCAACACGTTGCTGAGGGCGTTGTATTTGTCGGGGCGGTTCATGGTCAGCACCATGGCGACGCCGCGCCGTTCGGACAGCAGTATCTCCGACATATCGGTTTCCTTTCCCTCAGCCAACCATCGCGAAGCCGCCATTGACGCTCAGCACCTGGCCGGTGATGTGGCGCGCGGCGTCCGACGTCATGAACAGGACCGCGTTGGTGATGTCTTCCATCTCGCCGATGCGGCGCATCGGGTAGAGCCGCATCACCTTGGCCTCGCGCGCCTTCCAGGCCTCGTCGCCGAGTTTCTTGCGCAGTCCCTCCTGCAGCCCGATGCGCATCGGCGAGTTGGTGGCGCCCGGCGAGACCACGTTGACGTTGACGTTGTGGCGGCCGACTTCCTTGGCGAGCGACTTGGTGAAGGCGATGACGCCGCCCTTGGCCGCGGAATAATTGACCTCGTGCTCCTGGCCGACCCGCGCCGCGTCGGTCGCGATATTGACGATCTTGCCGTAGGTCCGCTCGATCATGCCCGGCAGCACCGCGCGCGAACAATGCATGGTGCCGTTCAGGATGACCGCGATCTCGCGCGCGCAGGCGTCCGGATCGGTCTCCAGATAGAGCGTGTGCTCGGTCAGCAGGGCCGCGTTGTTGACCAGGATATCGATCCCGCCCAGCATGCTTTCCGTCGCCGCGACCATGACCGTGACTGCACCCAGATCCGTGATGTCCGCGGTGGCGTCGTGCGCGGCGCCGCCGGCATGGGCGACCATCTTGACCGTTTCCACGACCGCCTCGCGATTGATGTCGTTGACGGCGATCTTGGCGCCTTCCTTGGCGAATCCGACCGCCATGTGCCGGCCCATGCCCGATCCGCTGCCGGTGATCAGCACGGTCTTGCCCTTCAAGTCGAGATCCATACGCCTCGCCTCTCTTTTTCATTGTTAGTTCAATAAGTTATCGGCATTCGACAGGTGGGGAGGCCGACGTCTATAAACGTTACCAACCGCAACGCTCCGAAACAAGGCGACCCTATTTCGTCTGGGCCGCCATCCACCCCCACCCTGGCCCTGAAATGCCTGTGATGGACATTTCAGCCCATCGAGGGAGAGGGGAATATGGGTCCAAATTCAATGACATATCCCTTCCCCCCTTGTGGGGGAAGGTTAGGATGGGGGGTGCACTTGCTTCCAGCGTATTTTGATTGGAAATTTAAATTACCATGACCTCCGCCCTTTTCTCGCCGATCGCCTTGCGCGGGCTGAAGATGCACAACCGCATCGTCGTCGGGCCGATAGACCAGTATAGCGCGGTGGAGGGCTGCGCCGGCGACTGGTACCTGATGCATCTCGGCAAGCTGGCGACGTCCGGCGCGGGTCTGGTGATCACCGAGTCGGCGGCGGTGGAGGAAGCGGGCCGGATTACCCATGGCTGCCTCGGGCTCTATTGCGACGAAAACGAGGCGGCGCTCGACCGGGTCGTGCGGTTCTGCCGCGAGCACGGCTCGGCCAGGCTCGGTGTGCAGCTCGCCCATTCCGGCCGCAAAGGCTCCGCGCTGTTGCCTTGGGAAGGCCGCGCCGCACCGCTAAAGGCGGAGCAGGGGGCGTGGCAGACCTATGGCTGCGCTGGGCAGCCGCGCGCCGACGGGTGGCCGGCGCCGGAACCGCTCGACGCGGCGGGGCTGGCGCGGGTCCGCGATGCGCATGTTGCGGCGGTGCAACGGGCGGCGCGGATCGGCTTCGACCTGGTCGAGCTTGTCATGGCGCACGGCTACCTGTTGCAGGAATTCCTGTCGCCGCTCAGCAACCTGCGCGACGATGCGTATGGCGGCGACCTGGCGGGCCGTATGCGCTTCCCGCTGGAAGTGTTCGAGGCGATGCGCGCCGCCTGGCCCGACGACAGACCGATGGGCGTGCGGGTCTCGGCAACGGACTGGGTCGAGGGCGGCTGGACGATGCCGGATACGATTGCTCTGGCCCATGAACTGAGGGCGCGCGGTTGCGACTACATGGCGGTGTCGAGCGGCGGCCTGTCGCTCGATCAGCAAATTCCGATCGGAGAGGGCCATCAGGTCGAATTTTCGGAACGGGTTAAGCGCGAAACCGGTATGCCGACGATGACCATGGGCATGATCCAAGACCCTGCACATGCCGAGCGCATCGTCGCCGACGGCGAAGCCGATATGATCGCCCTGGCGCGCACCATGCTGAGCGATCCGCACTGGCCCTGGTACGCCGCCGCGGTTCTGGATGCCGACGTGGCCTACCCGCCGCAATATCTGCGCGGCTACCGCTCGCGCTGGCATCGCGAGAAACGGGCGAGGCGATGAACCGTTCGATGGAGCGAGGGTGATGGCGATTTCCGCAAGAGCGATGGCCGGCTTCGTCGCGGTGCTGACGCTGGCCTCCGCGGCGGCGGCGCAGGACAAGCCGAACTGGCGCGATGGCCGCAAGATTTTCAAGAAATGCGAGTCCTGCCACACCTTCGAGCCCGGCAAACACCGCTTCGGCCCGTCGCTCCACGGCTTCTATGGCCGCAAGGTAGGCACCGCGCCGGAATTCAGTTATTCCAAGGGCATGCAGGCGAAGCGCGCCAACGGCCTTGTCTGGACCGACGAAACCCTCGATGCGTTCCTGACGGCGCCGAAGAAATTCATCCCGAAGACGAAAATGACGTATCCGAGCTTGAAGAAGGCGAAGGACCGGCGCGACGTGATCGCCTATGTGAAGCGGCGGGCGAAGCGGTAGCATAGGATCTCCGGCACCGGCCGGTACACATCAGCACCCGGGCGATCGAAATGCCGGACCTTCTGACGACGGACTTTTTAATCGCGCTCGCCGTCGCGACGGCGGCGGGGACGATGCGCGGCTTTGCCGGCTTCGGATCCGGCATGCTGATGGCGCCGATCTTCGCGATCCTGTTCGGTCCGGTGGAAACGGTCGCCGTCATCATCCTGATGGAGAGCGTCGTTACGGTGCAGATGATGCCCGGCGTGCGGCGCGAGATCGATTGGCGGTTCGTCGCGCCGATGGGAGTGGCGGCGGCGCTGCTGATGCCGGTCGGCAGCTGGCTTCTGGTCACGCTCGACGCCGCGATCGTGTCCCGGACGATGGCCGCGATCGTGGTCGGGTTCGTTGTCATACTGTGGACCGGCTGGCGGTACGAGGGCGCCAAGCCCCTGCCGGTGACCCTCGCCATCGGCGGTCTTTCCGGTGCGATGATGGCGGGGACGAGTATCGGCAATCCGCCGGTCCTGCTCTACATGTTGTCGAGCCGCGACAGCGCCGCGCACAACCGCGCCAACGTGACCGCCTATTTCGCCGTCACCCTCGGCGCCCTGATCGCGGTCTTGGCCGTTGGAGGTCTCTTGAGCGTAGCCTCGTTCGCCCGGGCGGCGGCATTGCTGCCGCTCTACATGCTCACCACCTGGCTCGGCGGCCGCGCCTTTCGCCGTTCCGGCGAGGCGGTCTACCGGCATGTCACGTTGACCCTTCTTTTTGCGGCGGGGCTGTACGGGTTGTTGCGTTAAACCGAACCCTACCGCGCCACGATTTCCCGCATCGCGTCCATCCAGCTACCTAAGCCGCGCCTCGACATCTTCCCGGCAGACGCACTGAATGTGTCAATGGAAGACGCGACACCTATTTCGTGTCAGCGAAAGGTCAGGAGGAGATCCCAATTAATTCAAAGTCAAATACAGGAAGCTGTATATTATTCGAAGAATTCACGGTTTTCTCCCATCCAATTTACCTCAACCTTGAAAGAATAAACGAAAATAGAAACGGAAAAATTGCCGCAACCAAAATCATGAAAGTATACCTAAACTCTATAAATGGATGAATTAAAAATCCAAAAACATAAGGAATGAGAACAATCCCAATAACAAGAGAAAATAGATACGGCATCGTTCCTTCCTTGCCTATCCGGTTAACGCCCATGACCGCTACATGTAGGGTGCCGCCACTCTCCCGAGTAAAGCTCGGCATAGGTTGGAGCAGAGGTGTCGCCTGCGATGCCGAGCAATGAGCGGAAGGCGTTGAACGGGTAGAACC
>JAKZTB010000197.1:0-3148 GCA_047517345.1 Alphaproteobacteria bacterium | reverse complement strand
CGTCACACGAGAGCGCAACCCATAGACGCCCGATTCTATGGAGTCAAGAGACGATCAACGACGCGGCGGCGGAAACCCGGCCCCGGCGACCACCTACATCATCCTCTCGCGGTCAGGAGCGGGGTACCTGGGTAGTTACGTAAAATGTTCTATGGCGCACGTAACCGCAAGGCAGGCAACGCGCGAAGTTCGCCTTTCCACCCAGTTCAAAGCGGCCGTCACCGGCGCCTCCAGCCGCTCGACATCATGGCCCAGCTTCTCCAGACCGGCATTGTAGATTCGATGTTCCCGGCTGTGAATTGCCTCCTGGGCAAGGAACGCGTTCACCTCGCGTTTAAGCAAGGGGTCATCGACACGCGATTCAAAATAGCGCACCGAACGTATGAAAAAACGCTCGCCGCTTGGAAGGAAAATCGAGAAGGCATCAAAAATTGCCGTCTTTGCGGCATCACCACCATGCCAGTAGAAGTTGGTGCGGTCATCCACATCGAATTGCGGGCTGCGAGGAACAATTTCGGGTTTCCGCAGACTTTCTAACCGGTCGGTAGGCATGCACCATGGTTCCTACACAATGTTTCGGCAATCGACCACTAGCGCGGCCAGCCTTTGCACTCATGGCAACAGTAGCGAATAACCTATCAGTGCGCCCACATTATTTTCTGGGCGGCCACATGATTCTCCCCCTTTTTAACTATTGGGGTGGACCAACACATTGGGGGAGATTCTAGGCTGCGCCATCAATTTGCGGGCCCAGAAAAATGCCGTATGGCCACATCGAGCCGCCAAAACCGAAGGCTTCGTCACGCCCGACCTGATCGACGCCAAGACGATACTCGACGAGCCAATATAGCAAGCCCCAATGTCTCCTCGTGGCACAAAATCACCGTACAGGCCGCGTCGAGCCATAGGCTGCTTTACCCCTGACAATCACCGTTCGGGCTCGGAAGGGCCCATAACGGCTGGTTTCGGGTGTTTAACAGACGTGATCCGTCAAGGCGCTGGAAGGGGATTCATGACCGATACTGTTGATACAAGTCGTTTTTCTGAGCCGATAGCAAATTTTCAGCACCCTAGATGGGATCTTCGAAATTTTGGCTAGGGGGAGAGCTTAATTTCCATGATTGCCACCCATGGCACGCCTCGAAACGCTAATTGGCAATCTATTCTTAATCGTCCCCAAAACACGGCTTTGGCGGAATTTTCGAAGCGGCCGAATTTCGACTTTAGCAACGGTATCGACCCTGAACAGACGTCAGACGGCTTGGCACTTCAGTCTACTGGCGACGACTCGTAGACATCATAAATATTAGCGGAGAGAGATTCGTTGAGCTTGACCCGCGCACCTAACTAATTACGGAAAAAGTAAAGTGCAGAATTTGTCATCGACGATGCGGCCCGAGGCGACGCCGCTAGAGCTCGTTCGTGTTCAAAAGATCCAGGGGGTGGATCGGCCGGCGCACGCGCTGCCAGGGAAACTTGTCGTAGTCGGACGTGGTAATGCCCGGGCCGGAGACCATGACGACGCGCTCGGTGATCGCCTCGAAACCGGCACGGAAGTGCTGGCGCGACTTGATCAGGATATAGTCCTTCCGTGCCGGGTCGATCCCGGCGTGGGTGAAACAGCCGATATCGAAAGGTTCGTGGCGTTGTTCGCTGATCACGATTTCGACCTCGCCGGTATCCAGGACCACGGTTCGACCCATGTCCACCATCACGCCGGTCATCATCGGGCCGGTGATGGTGAAGCGGCCATCGGTAATGCAGCGCACCCGCCCGGTGACTTGCAGGGGTTCGCCCTTGAGGCCGATCGCCGGCATCTCGGTCCTGCCGCCGAGCGCGAGCGTAACCTCGGCACCGACGCCGGCCGCGACCAATTCGTCCACTGCGGCGGGATCGTAATAAGGGCCGGCACAGACGTTGCTAAGGCCCTGGCGCATCACCTCGGCAAGCACCGCCATCACGTCCTGGGTCCCGCCCGATCCACAGACGTCGCCGTGATCGGCCAGGATGATGGGCCCCGACTCTAAACTCTTGGCATGGGCGATCGAGTCCTCAACTGGCTCGGTGCTAAAGATAAAGGCCTCGCGGCGTTCCCAGGCCATCCCCAACAACTCATCCAGCAAGGCGGCTCCGCCCGCGGTGTCGCCGTCGCAGACGATGATCGCGCTCAGACCGACGCAGGAGATGTCAGCCAACGGAAAGCAGCCGAACACCGAGGCATTCAGAACCGCGCCGTCGGCCTCGGCCTGGATTGCCCGGTCCATAATGTCCTTCATGGGCTGGCGCGATGGCGTCTGGCAATTCAAATGCGTCAGCATCGGCAGCTGCCGCCAGACCATGGCCGGCGCGACCTCACCGGCCAAACTGCGCAGCAGCGTCTTGCCTGCGCGCGAACCGGTCTCGTACATGTCGATGTGGGGGTAGGTGCGATAGCCCGCTATCACCGTGGCATTGTCGACCGTCAGGGCCGAAATATTGCTATGAAAATCGAAAGAGACCGCGATGGGCAGATCGGGCGCGAACCGGCGGATGCGGGCCAACAGCTCGCCCTCTGGGTCGTCGATGCCCTCGGTCGCCATGCCGCCGTGGAGATCGAGGAACAGCGCGTCGCAGCCAGATTTGATCGCGTCGACGATAGCATCGGCGAAGAAATCGATCACCGCGTCTTCGGCACAGCCGCTTGGATGCGCGCTGCCGGAAATCGCCATCACGAGCTCCGCACCAGCCGCCTCCGCCAAATCGACATAGGCGGCCACGGGCGTATTGGTTCCCCGACACTGCGCGATCGCGGCCTCGCCGACGAGCGGGCCGCCACGATCAGCGCCGCGGCCTGAAAAAGCCTCGAGCGGTGTCGGTACCGGAGAGAAGGTATTGGTCTCGTGCCGCATCACGGCGGTGATGAATTTCAGCATGCCTCTGTCGCCTTTATGCTTTTGTCTCTTTAGGCTAGCGGCGCATGAAAATTAGCGCAAATCGAATAAATTTCCGATTCGATAACTTTTTGTTATAAAATAGTAACTACCCAGGTACCCCGCTTCTGACCGCGAGAGGATGATGTAGGTGGTCGCCGGGGCCGGGTTTCCGCCGCCGCGTCGTTGATCGTCTCCTGACTCCATAGAATCGGGCGTCTATGGGTTGCGCTCTCGTG
>JAKZTB010000196.1:0-9131 GCA_047517345.1 Alphaproteobacteria bacterium | reverse complement strand
CGGGCGGTTGTCGGCAGTCCACATGGGGCACCTCAAGAGTAAATTCACCACCCCAGAGAATCACAGCTGATTCAGCTCTTCAAGAGGGGGCGCCGGATAACCGATTCATCCGACTCATAAAGTCCCCGGACGGACACTCAGGAAATTGAACCGGAGTTAATGCTAATCCTCTCCGACATCAATATGCCGGGTATGAGCGGGCTAGACCTGTTGAAAAAGACGAAGGAAATCCATCCTGAACTACCGGTAATCATGATAACCGCATATGACGATCAGGAGCGGCAAGAGCGAGCATATGAATTTGGCGCTACGGATTTCCTGGCAAAGCCAATCGATTTCGAGAATCTGAAGGCGAAGATCTCCGTGCTGGTCTCGGAAGGAGGGGCCAGCTGATGTCCGCAAAAATTCTGGTCGTCGACGACGAGCCCGATTCGGAACCGCTTATGATGCGACGCTTTCGACGAGAGCTCCGCTCGGGCGAATTTGAGTTTACGTTCGCCCGTGATGGCATTGAGGCGCTCTCCAAGATCGGTGCCGATCCGCGCTTTGACATGGTTCTGTGCGACATCAATATGCCCAACATGGAAGGTCTCACACTTCTCGGTCACTTAGCTGAAAAGGCGCCATTTCTGAAAACCGTAATTGTTTCAGCCTATGGCGACATGGCCAATATCAGAATAGCAATGAATCGGGGCGCTTTTGATTTCGTGACCAAGCCGATCGAATTCGACGACCTCAAGACGACGATCGGCAAAACATTGAGTGAAATAATGGTGCTTCGCGACGAGATCAGTAAGCGCGAGGAAGCGGAACGGGAAAAATTCAATCTTTCACGCTACTTCCCTCCAAGCTTGGTCGAGACGCTTGCCCAAACAGATGATCCATTCGGCGCCCCGCGTTTACAAAATGTTACTGTATTGTTTGCAGACATAATTGGATTTACGACAATGTCGTCGGAATCATCCCCTGACAGGTTGTTCGGGTTGATCCGCGACTTTCATGGATGCATGGCACAGGAGATATTCAGGGCCGACGGTACTCTCGACAAATATATCGGAGACGGATTAATGGCGACCTTTGGTACGCCTGTCTCCACTAATGTCGATGCCGGTAACGCAATTCGCTGTGCGCAAAGTATGGTGGACGCGGTAGAAGTCCTCAACGAAAGACGCGCTCAGACAGAAGAGGTTCCGATAAAGATCGCCGTCGGCATTCATCACGGGCCGGCGATGATCGGCAATATTGGGGATGAGCATCGGCTGGAATTCGCTACGATCGGCGATACTGTAAATATCGCAAACCGGTTGGAAGAGTTCTGTCGAACCCTCGTGACCCCTTTGGTTGTTAGCGACACAACAATTCAGGCGGCCCAGCTGGAGGCCCCCGGCGATGCGGCATTCCTAGAAAAACTCTCATCTCGCGGCATGATGGCCGTCCGTGGCCTAAACGAGCCGATTACAGTTTGGACGCTCGCCTAGCAATCATAGATGTTGGCCGCATCTCTCAGAAATCTTCCCTTATGAAACCCCTCAGTATGTCCCAGGGGCGCTAATGTCAGACAACGATTGCCGCTAACCTGCGTTGTGTGCCCTCTCCCATGGGGGGCGTGTAGCGATGCAGCTTCGGTAAATCTACGCGCCGCGATTGGACGGACTGAATGTCTGCTTCTGGCTGAGGCTGTTCTCTAACTCGAGGTCTGAATGTCAAGCTCTCCGTGATGTGCCTGCCGAGGCCACTGTTCTCTCCGCGGTAGGGGCTTTGCCCTCCGCATGATGGCGTTAGGGAACGTTGGCGGATCAATGTTGAAAACGCGGTTGCTTTATTGAAGCACTGCAAAACCTCAGTCGATCTCACCGACGCCATCGTCCCGACAAGACCTCAGTTTACCTGATCGCATGCGCAAAACACCGACCTAAACCGGCCAAAAGCCCAAATCCGCTACGGCATTCCGCCAAGGCGGAAAAAAAATGTCCGCTATTTCTAAAGTGGACATCAAAAATCGATCAAAACCGAGTTCTTCAACATCCAACCTCCGAGTTAGAGAACAGCCTCGGCTACAAACGGTCCTCACGGCGCTCCCGTTTGACTTCCGTTGCTCCCTCAACAGGCGACGTGCCGAAATTGATGTCGGCTTTCCGCTGATTTACTTCGCTTGCCCCTCTTCGGCATCGTCGCTTAAACTGGCGGGGTATTTATCCCTGTAGTCGTACCGTGCCTGCCGGTCTCACCGCATCATCGAGTTCCCGAATTTCACCGCAATGTTTGACGTTTTGGCGATTGGGGCATCGAAGGTATGCGAAGCAATTTATGCCAAAGACCGGTGATCGCGGCCTTTGTTGTCAGAAAGGCGAAGAAGAAATGACCAAAGCCAAGGCCCGCCTGCGGGCAAAGGCGAACGCGGCGCGGAAAGCCAAAAAGCGAAAAGCCGATGCCGGCAAACCCGAGCAAAAATTCCCGCCGGGGCGGTTCGATCCGGGAACAAGCTCGATAAAAGGCCCGAACATGAATACCAACGCCAAGAGCTTCGGCAGGGCAAATAGGGGCGCGGCGCGGTCGGGATAAGCCGCGCCATCAAGCGCCGGCGCCCGCAATCGACCGAAAACACCCGCGGAAAACGACGCTCTCAAATAATATTGCGGGCTCCCCGGACGGCTGCCGCTCTCCCGGGCGCATCGTCCTTTCCGGCAATCGCCGCCGGCCCGACCAGCCAGGCGTAATTCCATTGATGGCCATATACGTGACGGAAGGTGGAAGCCTTTGATGTCCGTTGTCGGCTAAACCCGGTCGTGAGCGAGCGCGCCCTGGCACGTCCGGTCCACCCCACACTCCAGACATCAGACTCCTGCTTCTGCTTTACCTTCGAGCTCGGACACGGGTGACAGTCGTACCTGACAGGGAAAATTGACACACCTCGGACACCGAAGTAACCGCCACTCGCTGCTCGTCAAACACCTGACATGGTCTAAACTAACGACAGGTATGAATTGTGGGGGCTGGTCCGTTAGGGCACGCCCCTCGCAAATTACCGAGAAACCAAATGCCAATCATCGACGCGCAGGTCCACCTCTGGCGCACGGGGACCGCGAGGCCGCCCCATCGTGCCGCGCCTTATCTGGTCGAGGAGGCAATCCGCGACATGAACGAAGCGGGCATCGACGGCGCCGTTCTTCATCCGCCCGCGAGCTGGGATCCGGACTCAAACGAGCAGGCGGTCGAGGCCGTGCTGGCCTACCCCGGGCGCTTTGCAATTCTTGGCTACCTCCCGCTCGACAACCCGGAGAGCCGCACGCACATCAAGACCTGGAAAGAGCGGCCCGGCATGCTGGGTTTCCGGTTTTATTTCGGCCAGCCAGACAATCGGACCTGGCCGATGGACGGCACCTTGGATTGGCTTTGGCCCGCCGCCGAGGAAGCCGGAATGCCACTGGCCCTGCTCGCGGGCGACTGGCTGCCTCTGCTGGGCCAAATCGCGGACCGCCATCCGGCGTTGAAGCTGATGGTGGATCATATGGGCGCGCTCAGGGGCGCCAAAGGCGACGCGGCGTTCCCGAATATGAAGGAGCTGACGGCACTCGCCGGTTACCCGAATGTCGCGGTCAAATTGACGGGGGGTCCATTTTATGCGGACGACACCTACCCCTTCAAAAGCCTTCATAAACACTACCGCGCCCTGTACGACGCGTTCGGCCCGCGCCGGCTCTTTTGGGGCACCGACATCACGAAGATGCCGTGCTCATGGCGGCAATGCGTCACGCATTTTCAGGAAATCGATTGGATTTCGGACGCCGACAAGAATCTCATCATGGGCGACGCCCTTTGCGACTGGATTGGCTGGATGAGGTGACGCCGGTATTCGAATGGACATAGCGTGCTAAGCTCGGCCATCGGACGGCGCTCAGTCGTTATCGCTGGCAAAGGAAACAATCGTGGCAGACAAAATTAGGGTCGGAATCGTCGGCGCAACCGTTACAACAGGCGGAAGTGGCTGGGGCGCCAACGCCCACGTGCCGGCGTTACAAACGTTGCCCGGCTATGAATTAAAGGCCGTTTGCACCGCGCACGAGGAGACCGCGAAAGCCTCGGCCGAGAAGTTCCTTGCCGCGCTCGCCTTTCACGACATGAATGAAATGGTCGCGCACTCCGATGTCGACCTCATCGCGGTTGTCGTTCGCGTACCGTTGCACAAACAGCTCGTCATGGCCGCTATCGAGGCCAAGAAGCCGGTGTGCTGCGAGTGGCCCCTGGGGGCAGATCTCGCTGAAGCGACGGCAATGGCCGACAGTGCCAAAGCGGCCGGGTTAGCGACTTTGGTCGGTTTACAGGCGCAAAGCGACCCCGCCGTGATGTATGCCCGCGATCTCGTTGCCAACGACGAAATCGGCGACATCGTAACCGTTAACCTAAGCGTGATGGTCGGTGCCATCACCGAGCGCGGGGATGGGCGCATCTGGCAGGGAATTCGCGCGAATGGCGCCAACCCCATGACCATCCCGGGCGGACACTCCATAGATGCCCTGTGTTACATCCTGGGAGAGTTCGCCGAGGTCGGCGCACGGGTAACGACCCGTATCGACATGTGGAAGCACGCCGTAACGGGGGAAGACTTTCCCGTAGACGCGCCGGACACCGTCACCGCCGCGGGCGTGCTCAAAAGCGGCGCGGAAGTCTCCTATCAATTGGCCAGCGTCCCTTACAACGCGAGTGGCACTCGTATGGAGATTTATGGCCGCAAAGGGACCCTGGTGCTGACCACCAAGTCCGTAAACATTGGGCCTAGCCAGCTCCACCTCGCCATCGGTAAAGAGAAAATGTCGGAGATAACCCCGCCTGACAGCTACCGGCTTATTCCCGTGGATATGGCTGCCGGCCCGGGAAGAAACGTAGGGCAGGCTTACGCCCGCTTTGCCGATGCAATGCAATCGGGGACAGCGGACACGCCTGATTTTAACGATGCTGTTGTTCGTCATGCGCTAATCGACGCCATGGAACGTTCTCATAGGGACGGCGAGGTCATCAAGTTGGTGTAGAGCCCGAGCAGGGACGGGATGATCTCAATTCCGCGGCGGGGCGCCGGGTAGCACCGGGCCGACGCGCCCGTCTCATCGAGCGTATTGCCACGACGTCATCGGTATCCGGCACCCGCGCCACGGTTCATTGTGACCGCGCGCCGGTAAACCGCATCGCTCCTGCGCCTAATCTCCCCTAGAATGTGCCGACTATATTCAGGCAGGGAGAAAATTTCGATGGCGATCGATTACGACCACATCATGTCGCTGAAAATGGAGAACCAGGAATTCAGCTATGGCGACCGCGAAACCATGCTGTACGCGCTGGGCGTCGGGCTGGGCCGCGATCCGTTGGACGACACCGAACTCGCCTACACCTTCGAGCGCGAGACCCTAAAGACGGTCCCGACGATGGCGGCGGTGCTGACGCGGATGCCGCTGTTGAAGGATTGCGGCTACGACTACGCCAAGGTGCTGCACGGCGAGATGCGCCTGACCCTGCACCGGCCCTTGCCGCAGGAAGGCGAAATCCTGGCCGACGCGCGCGTGGTCGAGGCCTACGACAAGGGCGCGGACAAAGGCGCGCTGATCTATACCGAGACGGTCGCGCGCGACAAATCGGACGGCGCGCCGATGTTCACCGCGACCAGCGCGACCTTCGCGCGCGGCGACGGCGGTTTCGGCGGCTGCACCGACCCGAGCCCCGAACCGCACAAGGTGCCGGACCGCGACCCGGACGCGTCCTGCGCGTTGCAGACGCGGGCCGACCAGGCGCTGCTCTACCGCCTGAACGGCGACCGCAACCCGCTGCACGCCGACCCGGCGCTGGCCCAGCGGGTCGGCTTCCCGGTGCCGATCCTGCACGGGCTGTGCACCTACGGCACCGCGTGCCTGGCGATCCTGAAAACGCTGTGCGACTACGACCACACCATGATCACCGGGTTCAACGTGCGATTTTCGGCCCCCGTCTACCCCGGCGAGACGATCGTCACCGACATGTGGCGCGACGGCGATATCGTGTCGTTCCAGTGCCGGCTCGAGGAACGGGACGTCACGGTTATCCGCAACGGCAAGTGCACTTTGGCGAATTGACGGCCTCAACTTATATTCTCGGCGACCGGGAAGTTGCCGAGGCTGAGCTGGACGAGCGCGTCGCGCGCGCGGCTACGGGGTTGCACGAACAGGGCGTCGGCCCCGGCGATGCGGTCGCCTGGATGCTGCGTAACGATATCGCGGTGTTCGAAGCGACCGCCGCGATCCAGCTGCTGGGCGCCTATGTGGTGCCGATCAACTGGCATCTCTCGGCCGAAGAGGCCGCCTACATCGTCCGCGACAGCGGCGCCAAGGCGCTGATCGTCCATGCCGACCTATTGGCACGTATCGCCGACGAGTTGCCGGACGGTTTGCTGGTGCTGGTGGTGCCGACGCCGCAAGCGGTCGCCGCCGCCTACAACCTCGCGCCCGAGGATTGCGCACCGGCCGACGGGGCAATCGTCTCGCCCGGCTGGCTGGCACAATTCGAGCCGCGGCGGGAACCGGCGCCCGGCATGGCGAGCCGCATGCTCTACACCTCCGGCACGACGGGCCGCCCTAAAGGCGTCCGGCGGCCGCCCGCGACCGACGAGCAGATCAAACAGGTTCAAGCGCGGGCGCGGACCGTGATGGGCCATCGGCCCGGCATGCGGACGATCGTCTGCGGCCCGGCCTATCACGCGGCACCCTACAGCTACGCGCTTCTCGCCGTGGCGTTCGGCGCGACCATCGTGCTGCAGCCCCGCTTCGATGCGGAAGAACTCCTGGCCCTGATCGAGAAACACCGGATCACCGGCATGTTCATGGCGCCGATCATGTTCGTGCGGCTGCTGCGCCTGCCCGAAGCGGTGCGCAACCGCTACGATTTGTCGAGCCTGGAGCACATCATCCATGCCGGATCGACCTGCCCGCCGAACGTGAAACGCCGGATGATCGATTGGTGGGGCCCGATCATCCACGAGTTCTACGGCAGCACCGAGAGCGGCATGGTGACCCATTGCGACAGCGCGGAATGGCTCGCCCATCCGGGAACCGCCGGCAGGCCGGTCGCATCGGCGACCGTCAGGATCTACCGCGAGGACGGCAGCGCGGCGGACACCGGCGAGGCCGGCGAGATCTACATGCGCTGCACCGACTACCAGGACTTCACCTATCACAACGATCCCAAAAAGCGGCGCGCGATCGGCCGAGACGGGCTGATCACCAACGGCGATATGGGCTATTTCGACGCGGACGGGTTCCTCTATATCTGCGACCGGGTGAGCGACATGGTGATCTCCGGCGGGGTCAACATCTACCCGGCGGAGATCGAGGCGGCGATCATCGACTTCCCCGGCGTGAAGGACTGCGTCGTGTTCGGCATTCCCGACGAGGAATATGGCGAAGCCGTCGCCGCCCTGGTCGAACCGCAGGACGGCGGCACCGTCGCCGAAGCCGACCTCCGCGCCCATCTCGGCCGGCACCTGGCCAAGTTCAAGGTGCCGCGCCTGATCGAGTTCCGCCGCGACCTGCCGCGCGAAGACACCGGCAAAATCTTCAAGCGCAAGCTGCGCGAACCATACTGGGCGGACGCGGGACGGAGCATTTAAACCCGTTTCCGCCAGACCATGCAGAAGCTGATCGGCTGGTTGCGGTGTTTGTCGTAGCTGGGGTGCTTTGCGATCCAGTCTTCATCGATCAGGCCTTCATCCATCTCGACCAATGCCAAGCCGACGGCAAGTGCCGCCATCGCGTGATCGCTGAACAGATGGATGTGGTTTTCGATGGCCACCGGGTTGCCGTTCGCGCGGTCGAAGTGGGTCGGGACGCCCTTCAGCAGTAAATGCGGGTGGTAGCCGACGAGGACCAGCGCGCCGTCCGCGGCAAGCAGGCGGGCCGCCTCCGCGTAGAACGGCCGCAAATCTTCGAGATGACACTCGGCCAAGACCATCGAGGCGAGGCGAAAGCCGGTGGCCGCCAGGCCGGTATGGCACACATCCGCTTTATGAAGCGCCGCGAAGATATCCTTGGCGCGCGCGGTCCAGCATTTCGTCCGAGAGATCGACGCCCTCGATCCGGCCGACACCGCGTTCCTTGAGCCAGGCGCCGATGCGGCCCGTTCCACAGGCCAAATCCACCGCATTACCAATTTCCGGCCACGGCACCGACGTCACGCGATCCAACAAACGAATATCCATTTCGTCCAAAACGATTTCGTCGTAGGACGCGGCCCATTCCGCATAGCCTTGGGAGACGGAAAGAACCGGATAGCGGCGTGTATCGAACGGCTTGAAATCCATCGGAACGCTCAGCGCGAAACAGTGCAGCAATCCGTAACAAACTAGTTGTTTCCCCGATTTCTCTCCAGCGGCACCGGGTCGCGCCGCATCCGGCGGAATAGCGAGCCCTAGCCGCGCCGCGCCGCCGTGGCCGTTTCATCGACCGCGCCGGCTTTCGTCAAAACGACCCCGTAATCCGTCTCGGCCGCCTCGGCGCTGACCAGGCCGAGGCGGACGTCCGTTGCGACCTCTTCCGGGTCCCGCGTCATCGGGTCGCCGTAGCCGCCGCCGCCCGGCATCTCGACGATCAGGCGGCCGCCCGCGGGAATCGTCTGGAACCCCTTGCTGCGCAACTCTTCGCCGGATTCGAGCCACAGCCGGCCGTTCCCGCCGGGGCCGCCGCCGTCGCGCCCGCGCGCCGGGTACACGACACGCTCGAAGCTCGCGAAGATGCCGAACGGCGCGTCCTCCCGGCTGGTGATCTCCATGACCTGGCCCAGGCCGCCGCGCTGCGCCCCGGCGCCGCCGGAATCGGTGCGCAGCTCCTTGCGCCACACCACGATCGGCGTGATCGCTTCGGAAATCTCGACCGGCACGTTGCGTACGCCGCTGGGAAACGGGGTCGCCGACAAGCCGTCCTGCCGCGGCCGCGCGCCGGCGCCGCCGCTGTGAAACGTCATCATCATGAACGAGGTCGCCTCGTTCTCGGTGCGGGCGGTGATGCCGTGCCCGGCGCCAAGTTTCAAGTTCCAGAGGTTCGAGGTGCCCTCCGCCGGCACCACGTCCGGCATCGCCTGATGCAGGCAGCCGAAGACCAGGTCGGGCAGCATATGCC
>JAKZTB010000195.1:0-14799 GCA_047517345.1 Alphaproteobacteria bacterium | reverse complement strand
GGTTCGTCATCGGCCCCAGTGTGCAGACCGTAATCTCGCCGTCTTCCGCCGAAAGGCAGGTATCGATGATGAAGTCCACGGCGTGCCAGTCCTGCAGCGGCATACTCGGCTCTTCCGGCAGGCCCGAGCCGTCGAGACCGGTCTTGCCATGCACCGCCTCCGCCGTCGTCAACCCGTGCAGCATCGGCCGCGGACATCCCGCGAAGACGGGGAGGTCCGAATGCCCGGCCAACTCGCATACCCGGCGGGCGTTGCGTTGGGTTCGCTCCAGCGGCACGTTTCCTGCGACGCAGGTCACGCCCAATACTTTCAGGTTTTCCGGCGACGCCAGGGCCATCAACAGGGCGACGGCGTCGTCCTGCCCTGGATCGCAGTCGATGATGATCGGCCGTGCGGTCATCCCGCCGTCGAGAACTCGGCGTTCAGCCGGTCGGTAACCAGCATGTGGCCGGGCTTGTGCGTGATCGCGAACGGTACGCGCGCCTCTTCGAGTACGGCTTGCGGCGTCACCCCGCAGGCCCAGAAAACGGGCACCTCGCCTTCCCTGATATCCGGTGTCGGGCCGGAATAGGGCGTGTCGATATCGTCGATACCGATCATCGACGGGTCGCCGAAATGGATCGGCGCGCCATGCACGTCGGGAAAGCGCGCGGTGATCTCGATCGCACGGATCGCGTCCGGCGGCGTAAACGGGCGCATCGATACGATGGTCGGTCCCCGGAACGGGCCGGACGGATTTGTCGGGATATCGGTCTTGTAGACGTACACCTTCGTACCGTTCTCGATATGCCGCATGGTCAGACCGGCCTGCATCAACGCCTCTTCGAAGGAATAGGAACACCCCAATACGAAGCCGACCATGTTGTCCCGCCAATAATGGGAGATGTCGGACACCTGCTCGGTTTCCGCGCCGTCCTCGAACACGCGATAGCAGGACAGGTCGGTGCGGAGGTCGATGTCGTCGCCCAACGCCGGAACGCTGGCATCGCCGGGTTCCGTCATTCCGATCAGCGGACAGGGTTTCGGATTGCGCTCGCAGAAAACCCGGAAGTCCTCGGCAAACTCCGTCGGCAGCACGACGAGGTTGCCCTGCACCATGCCGCGCGCCATGCCGGTCGTCCGGCCGGTCCATCGGCCCGACCGCACTTCTTCGCGCACCCTCCGCGCCGCTTGCAGCATCGATTCCCGGTCGCCACTACGTCCGATCATATCGTCCATGTCGCGCCTCCCTCGTCCGAAACGGATCAATAGACGATATTAGATGTCATTCGATCGACCCTGCCAAGCCTGCGGGCAAACAGGAAAGCGGAGCGATCCTACCATCCTATAACGGCCGTCGGCCGGCGTGGGTCGCTGCCGCCTTCCATCATTCCGGACTCGCGGTCATAGACGATCGCGCAGACGGCACCGGCCTTTTACTCCCAGTCGGGCCACATTTCGACAATGTGGCCCAACGCGCGCAATCGCGCCGCTGTCTCTCCGTCGAAGCGACCTTCGAGGTTCATCAGACCGGGGCTGTAGGAGTGCGGTTCGGACGAGCGCGGATAGCTGAAGGTAGCGAAACGCGGTTGCTCGACGGCTTCCTGCGGCGTCATGCCGAACGCAGTCAAGTTGAGCAGGAACTGGACCATGGCCTGGGGCTGCACGTCGTTCCCCGGCGAGCCAAACGGCATAACCCAGCGGTCGCCGCACTGAACAATCGCCGGGTTGGGCGTCAGCCGCGGCCGCTTGCCTGGCGTCATCACGGACGGTAACGCTGGATCGGTCGAGGATTGGGCGCCACGCGTCGACGGCACGAAACCCAGCCCCGGCACGACGGGTCCGGCGGCCGACCCGTCGCTGGGCGTCGCGGAAAACACCGTACCCTCGGCATCGACCACACTGATATAGGAGGTGTCGAGCTGGCTAATTTCGTCCGCCGGTGCCGTCGATTGCGGGCTTATGGTTCCGGTCCAATTTGCGCCCTCCGGCCGGCCCGGTTCCGGCATGCCCGGTGCTGCCGCGCGCGGGTCGATTGAGTCCCGCCTCTGCGCGATATAGTCGTCGTCCAGCATCCCCTCGATCGGGACATCGACGAAACGGGGATCACCGACATAAGCATGCCGGTCGGCATAGGCGAGCTTGAAGGCCTCGACGATCATATGAATGTAGTCTGCCGAATTATGACCGAGCGCGGGTAGATCGATCCCGTCAAGCAGCCGCAGGGTCTGCGCCAAGAGCGGCCCCTGGCACCACGGTCCGCAGGTAAAAACCTGCAGACCGCCGAACTGGACGCTGAGCGGTGCCTCGATCCCGACGCGGAATTGGGCAAGATCGTCGAGCGTCAGCCAGCCTCCGTTTTCGCTATGGTACCGAGCAAGCGTGCGCGCGATGTCGCCCCGGTAGAATGCGTCCCGCGCCGCCTGCAAACCCGCGTCCCGGTCGCCCGTCGCGGCGGCTTCCTCGTCGATCAGGTATTGGATCGTACGGGCCAGATCGGATTGGACGAACAGATCGCCCGGCTGAGGCGGAGACCCGCCTGGGAGATAGATTTCCGTATTTCCCGGCCAGCGACGGTAGTTGTCCTCGGCCGCGGTGATAATGCGGCTCGTCAGTACCGGCATCGGGAATCCGTCCCGCGCAAACCGGACGGCGGCCGCCGCGACGTCGCCGAAGGACATCGTGCCCCATCGCTCCAGTGCGGTGATCCAGGCGTCGGGTGCGGCCGGAACGAGGGTGCGAAGTATTCCCGGCGGTATCCGGCCGTCATGATCGCGATGAAAAGTCTCCAGCGATGCTGCCTTGGGCCACCAACCAAGCCCGCTGATCGTGATCACTTCGCCGGTCGCGGCGGGCCGAATCATGATCGGCGCGACACCGCCGAATCCGACATATTCAGACTGCAGCACGCCAAGCGCGATGCCGCCGCAGACACCGGCGTCGACCGCGTTGCCGCCCGCTTCGAGGACCTGAAATGCCGCCTGCGCGGCCAGGTAGTGGCCCGCGGCAACCATGTGCCGGGTGCCGATAATCCTGGCGCGGGTCGGGGAGGTGCTCAATCTGAAATTCCTAAAAGCGCGAGAAAAGTTGCGTGAACCCAGAGAACTGGTCGTTGATGCCCAACGCCCGTAACCCGTGCCAATAGGTCACGACATTGATGCTGACGACCGGCTTATTCAGCCATCGTTCCGCCTCGTCGGCGATGCGCGCCATCGGCAGAGCGGCGCCGAATTGCACCAGACACTCGGTTTCAGGATCGTCGATCGACTTGATCGCCTCGATCATGTCCTGGTCGGTCAGGTGGCTGTATGTCGCCGGGCTCTTGCCTTGCATGTGCTGGTATTTGACGATTTCGTAACCGAGTTCGCCCATGACCCCCGCCATGCGCGGTTCAATGGACGCAAAATACGGCTCCATGATCGAAATCTTTTTCTTCACGCCGTGCAGTTTCAACGCCTCGCGCACGCCGTCGACAGCGGTCGAGACACCGATGTTGCGCCCAGCCCGATCCTTCATGCGCTGTTTTAGGTCCTCGACCGACTGCAAGGTACCGCCCCACACTGACAAGGCGGAGATGCCAAGAACAAGGTAATCTGGATTGCAGGTCATTACACGGTCGACGGCCCCGTCGAGGCCGGCATCGATCAGCCTAATCGACTCGTCGAAGGTATCGTTGTCGTAGATGTCGATATTGGGAATATGCATGCGCCCGATGTGGTTGGTGACGCCCGGCGGCCGCATGTTGTCGTATTCCGGCTGGACGACCGTATTCGTCGACGGCGTCGGTACGCCGATCTTCGCGCGATATCCTAAATAGTCACTCATTTTCCGGTACTCTGCGCCAAACAAGATTGCGGTTAGTCTACAGGATGGCGCGCCGCGCGAGCCAAATCGTAATTATTTTTCGTCTGTGACGGCACGCGAGACGGAATATTAGTATCTATCCCTAAATTTGTAACATTTTGTCTTTTTCTTCACGTTCGCTTTAACGTTACTGAAACTACCCGTGAACTCGGTAGAATAGACAAACAATTTTACTGAACAGCGAGAATTCGGATGACTGTATTCGACCACCCCTCGTTCGACGAACACGAACACGTTGTTTTTCACACCGATGCGGAATCCGGTCTGAAAGCGATTATCGCCATTCACAATACGTTGCGCGGTCCGTCTGTCGGCGGATGCCGCATGTGGCCCTACACAACCGAAGCGGACGGTCTTGCCGATGCGCTGCGCCTGTCCCGCGGCATGACCTACAAATCAACGCTCGCCGGCCTGCCCTTCGGCGGCGGCAAATCGGTTGTTTTCGGCGATCCTGCAACCGACAAGTCGGAGCAGCTGTGGCGCGCCATGGGGCGCTTCGTGGAATCGCTCGGCGGCCGTTACGTGATCGCGGAAGATGTCGGCACCAGCCCGGCCGACATGGAAATCGTACGGTCCGAAACGCGCCACGTTTCCGGCATCGCGGAGGGCGGCAGCGGTGACCCTTCACCCGCCACGGCCTGGGGCGTCTTCGTCGGGATCAAGGCAGCGGTAGGCGCCAAACTGGGCCGCGACGACCTGAGAGGCGTCCGGATCGCCGTGCAGGGCCTCGGCCATGTCGGATTCGAGCTTTGCCGCCTGCTGGCCGCGGAAGGCGTCGTTCTGTATGTCGCGGACATCGACCGCACGCAGATCGCCAAAGCCAGTAGGAAATTCGGCGCCACATCGGTCGATCCCGACACCGTGTACGATTTGGATGTCGACGTTTTCGCACCCTGCGCGCTGGGCGCCGTTATCAATGACCAAACGGTGCCGCGCTTGAGAGCTGCGATTATCGCCGGCGCCGCCAACAATCAGCTTGCCGAAGCACGTCACGCGGAAGCGCTAACCAAAGCGGGCATCCTCTACGCGCCTGACTATGCGATCAATGCGGGCGGCATCATCAATATTGCGCATGAAGGTCCAGCCTATAACCGGGTCCGCGCCTTCGACCAGGTTTCCCGCATTTTCGATACCTTGATGGAAATTTTTGCGCGTGCCGAATCTGAAGACGTTTCCACCGCCGCCGCCGCGGAACGGATCGCCGCGCAACGCCTCCGTACGACGATCGACGAAGCAGCTTAGATCAGGTCGCCCGCCATTCGTGTAGGCAATATCCCGACGCGGCTGTTATACTGAGCGCTTATATCTGCGATCAGCGTCGGAGACATCCGATCGGCGAGCGACTGACAGAAGACGAGCAGGTTCGCTTCCACAACTTGCTCAAATTGGCCAAGGAAAGCCCTTTTCCCGGCGAACGGGAAAATGCGCTCGCGGCTGCCGAGCGGCTGGCATCGCGCCGTGGACTGACGTTGGAAGAGGCTGCGATCGGTGCGTCTCCGACACAGGCCGCGCGGCCCAATTCCGAAAACACGCCTTTCGCCCGGGATCTCGCCGCCTTCGTCCATATGAACGACTACCAGATTTATCTGGACAAGCAGCGGCGCGACAAAGCGCGAAAGGAGGCCGAAGAGCGCGGTCTCGAAAACAGCAAATCGAAAAAACAACCGCAGGCCGCCCGCCGGCACCGCAGCAACGCCCGCATGGAACCGCAAAAGCACGCCTGGGCATTGGTGCGCGAAACCCAGCTGCCCTACCAGGAAATCGCCAACATCACCGGCCTGAATATCTATCAGGTTCTGCTGATGAAAATTCAGCTGCTCCGCGCGGCTTGACCGTTAGTGGACACAATCCAACATATGCCACCCCTACGATCCCGTATCCCGGCTTCTCGGCAGGAGATGGCCCGCAGGCGATGCCAAAGCATCGGCAAGGGTCTTCGACGCACCGAGAAGCCGGGATACAGGACCTGGAGGGCGGCTTCCCGAGCCCATCGGCCGCGTTGCGCGACACTTGTGATGGCCCCGCATCACGGCGCACCGCGCGCCTAACCGATGGGCTCGAGAAGCCGTCGTAGGGGCGCCATATGTTAGATTGTATCCACTATTTGCCGCCGTATTCGGGCCGCGAACGCCGGATCGCCAGCGACAGCAGCAGGACCGGGGCCAAACCGGTAAAAACGATGGCCAAGGCGGCAAGCGCCGCCTCTTCGATCTGCTCGTCGCCCGCGTACTGATAGGCGAACGTCGCCAGGGTGTCGAAATTGAACGGCCGCAACAGCAAGGTCATCGGCAATTCCTTCATCGTCTCGACAAAGACGAGCAACACCGCAGTCAGCGCGCTGCCGCGGATCATCGGAATATGTACGCGGCGCAGCGCCACGATGGCGGTCGCGCCGAGGTTGCGCGCCGCGTCGTCCATACTCGGCGTGATGCGGTTCAAACCCGCCTCGACGGCGCCGTGCGACACGGCCATGAACCGCACAACATACGCGAACAGAAGGGCTGCAATGGTTCCGCTGAAGATCGAACCGCTCGACGCGCCGAACAAAACGGATGAAATCGAACTAATGCCGCTGTCGAGCCACGCGACCGGCATCACGACGCCGACCGCCAGGACGGCGCCGGGAACGGCATAGCCGATACTCGCGAAACGCGATGCCGTTCTGACCGTAGCTGCCCCACTCAAACGCGCGCCGTAATTCAAGAACAGGGCGATCGTCAGGGCCAAAAACGCCGCGCCCAACGACAGCAATATGCTGTTCCCGACGAGTGCGAAGAAATTGCTGTTCAAAGTGGTTTCGTAATTCTCGACCGCGTAGCCGCCAAGCACACTAGCCGGTACGACGAAGCCGAATATCAACGGCGTCCCGCATATGACGATCGCCGCGGCGGCGCGTATACCCTTCAGCCGGTAGCCTGGCAGTGCGGCATGCCGGCCCGCCGTTTCGTGATAGCGTTGCCGGCGGCGACCGGCCCGCTCGATTCCAATCAGTACCAATACGAAGATCAGCAGCACAGTGGAAAGCTGCGCCGCACCGGGCAAACTGTTCATGCCCAGCCAGGTGTTGTAGATGCCGACCGTAAAGGTTTGGACGGCAAAATAGTCGGTTGTCCCAAAATCGTTCAGTGTTTCCATCAGAGCGAGCGCAACGCCCACGGCAATCGCGGGGCGGGCCAACGGCAACGCCACCTTGCGGAAAGTCTGCCAAGGTCCGTGCCCCAGCAGACGGCTGGCTTCCAGCACCGAGACCGACTGGCTGAGGAACCCGGCCCGCGATAGGAGATAGACATAGGGGTAAAGCACCAATGACATCATGACGATCGCCCCGCCGATTGTCCGGATTTCGGGGAACCAATAGTCCTGTGCACTCTGCCAACCGAAGATACCGCGCAGCGCTTTCTGCACCGGCCCGGCATATTCCAGCAAGTCCGTGTAGGCGTATGCGATGACATAGGCCGGCATCGCCATGGGCACGAGAAGCGCCCATTCGAAAAATCGCCGACCGGGAAAACGGCACATGGCAATCACCCAGGCCGTGCAGACCCCGCCAAAGATGACGCCCGCACCGACACCCAGCATCAACAGCAGCGTGTTCGAGACGTACCGGCCGAGCACGGTCGAGACGAGATGCGGCCAGATATTCTCCGTCGGCAGGAATGCAAGGCCGATAATCGCGATGACGGGCGACACAAGAACGCAGCCCAACACCACCGTGCCGACGGACCACGGCTCGAACCGAATACGCCGAAGCGCACCCGGTACCGCTCCTGTGTCGCCGCCGCTCACCCGGTTCTACCGCCAATCGGCGCGGTCGATGACCCGCTGCGCCGTCGGGCCCAGCCGGAACAGTTCGACAAGCGCCAAATCGTCCGCCTTGAATTCGCCCCAGGATTTGACTTCATCGCTCCATCCCACGCCCTTTTTGACGGGATATTCATAATTGTTCGCCGCATATAATTTTTGTGCGAATTCGTCGCTGAGGAATTCCAGCAGACGGACCGCGTTGCCGCGGTTCTTGGCATGCTTCACGACACCGGCACCGGACACGTTGACGTGTGTCCCGCGATCGGCCTGGTTCGGGAAAACGATCTGCAGGCTCTTTGCCCACTCGCGCTGTTCGGGGTTCTTCTTGTTGAACTTCATTTTCCCGAAATAGTAGGTGTTCATGATCGCGATATCGCAGACGCCTTCATAGACCGCCTTGGCCTGCGCCCGATCGTTGCCTTGCGGCTTGCGGGCGAAATTCTCGACCAAACCCCGCACCCAATCCTCGGCTTTTTTCTCGCCATGGGCGGCGACCACCGAGGCGACAAGCGCCCGGTTATAGTAGTGGCTGCCGGTGCGGACGCAAATTTTGCCCTTCCATTTCGGGTCTGCCAGATCTTCGTAACGCCGGATCGCGCCTTTGCCGACACGCGCCTTCGCGTAGGCGATGATGCGGCCGCGCAAGGTCAACCCAAACCACTCGTTTTCGGGATCGCGATACTTCGCTGGAATATTCGCCTTCAACGCCGCGGAATCGACCGCCTGGAGCAACCCGGATTCCTTAATCGCCATCAGCCGCGAGAATCCGGCCGTCAGGACGACATCGGCCGGCGTGTTGGCGCCTTCCTGCTTGAGCCGCTGCAAGATGCCTTTCTTCGCGTAAACGACGTTGACGGCAACGCCGGTTTCCTTGGTGAACCGGTCCAGGAAGGGCCGGGTCAGGAACTCCTGCCGATAGGAATAGATATTCACTTCATTCGCGGCGAACGCACCGGCTGACGGCAAACTCGCCGCTAACATAACTCCAAGCACAAATTGAAACTTCGATAATCTACTAAACTTCCGCAAAAAGTTTCCCTTCAATTTTATTTATTTGTCCAATTACGGCCGTTGTTGCGACCAATTCTCATTTTAGGAAAGCAACTGCGAGCTCATTATGCAACTGCAAATCATTCGCATGTGGCAGAATGTCGCAACAATGTTAAAGATGTATGACCTGTCGCAAGGAGCAGCGGTGCCGATCACGGCTTTTTGTCGGGCACCTATTGCAGCGACAGTAGCGACGCGTTGCCACCGGCAGCCGTGGTATCCGTGCTGACCGTCCGTTCGGTGGCAAAATGGTGCAGATAGCACGAACCGCCGGCCTTCGAGCCGGTGCCCGAAGGTCCCTCGCCGCCGAAGGGCTGGACGCGGATAGCGGCGCCAATTTCATATCTTCGTCGCGCGCATCTGCGGGCGCTGTCACAGACCTACCAGCCTTTTCAGTCGAGCATTTTCATCAAATTCCGCTTGCGTTTATGGGTGGTCCGGAATTCGACCAGAACGGATCGAAACGTCGCATCCTGACTGGAACGGGTTAGAAGCGCGCCGATCTTTTCGATGAAGCCGACCGCCTCCTCATACACACGGTCGCCCGTGTTGCGGAGGAGCGAGGCAACATGTGCCTTGTAGATCCTGACGGCATCCTCTGGATGCGTTTTCTCCCGGCGCGTCGCCAGCGCAAGCCACAGGCCTTCGGAACATCCTCCCCTCTCGGCTTCGCGCCAGGCGGCCTCGGCGTCGCCTTCATGTAGGAAATCTCGACCAGCAGGGAGTGATCCCGCGACGTTGCGCGCACCCAACTCCTACTGACGGGCGGTTCGACCGTTTTGTCGGCGATGCGCTCGCGGATCACGTCCATAGCCTTGTCGCGCCAGCCCGGCCATTCGTTGGCGCGGCGCCCGTGCTGTTCCAACTGCTGGTACGTCCCGAGATGAGGGGATGCAACGAACGCCTCCCATATCAGCGTCATCGCCTCATCATGGCGGCTTTGGTTTTGATAGGCATCGGCGATGAACGCCCGCAGACGATCGTCTCGGCGCCCACCCGAAAACGCCCGCCAGCCCCGTTCCGCCCAGTCGAGCGCCTGTTCCGGGTGTCCCGCGTCTCGGTACAGGGTGGCGATCTCGAGGAAAGCGTAAGAAGAGGAGAGGTCGCGTGACTTGACCGCGACCAGGGCGCCAAGATCGCCGGCCGCCTCCGCCATCGCCGCCATAATGGCGGTGATCTGGTAACGCCTGCCATAGCGGTTTGGATCGTCCTCACCGGGCTTCAGCGCCGGAATCCTAGCCCATTCCCCCTCCGCCAGCCGGCGATAGGCCGCGCCTCCCGTCTCGCCCAGAATGTCGGCATAGATGAAGGCGGCCCAGTGGTACGTGTCGAAGGACGATTCCATCTCCCCCTCGAACAGCCGCTCCGCCAGTTCGATGGGATCGGGCCCGGCGCGCCGGCAGGCTTCCAGATGGAGTTCCTGCAGCCGGTCGAGCATCCCGCCCATCCAGCCGTCGGAGTCGTCGGTGTACTCCAGGCTCCGCTCGACCTCGCTCAAGCCGTGCTCGGCCAGTTGAATGACGTTTTCCGCCTGCCCGGCCCGCAACAGGTCTTCGAGGGACTCGATCACCTCCTCGACGCCGGCGGCATAGTCATGGGCCTCCCGGTAGGAAACGAAATCGTCGGTTGCAAGGGCGTCGCCGAAGGCGTCCTTCCAGACGGACGGGTCCATGGTTCCCGGCGTCGCGTGCGCGGCGCGCAGTGTCAGCCGCAGATGCAGGCGCTCGTCCTCATCCGCATGGTCAATGAGAAGCGACACCAATTCCTCCCGGTCGAGGCCCAGCAGGTAACCGCGCAAATCGTTTTCCCCAACATCGGTATCAGTATCTTGCGGCCCACCGGCATGCCAGGCTAAGCCCGTGGCCACGCAATGCTTGCAAAACGCCCCGTCGAGCCCGATCGGGCAGGTGCAGTCATGGCACAGATCGCCATCTTCCACCCAGAGGCGCACCCGATAGCGGCGCGTCCCCTGGACCACGGCCTTGACCGCGCCTCCGTCTCCGCGCAGCGACCGCACCGCACCCCCGGCGAAATACGCTTCGCCGCGCGCGAAGAAACGCACTCCGGCCACGCGGCGGACCAGCTTAGGCGTTAAAATAGCGGTGAGATTTTCGGCGTCATCTTCTGACACGCGTTCTAGCCCCCCTGTATGGTCTCAGTCCGTCTTTTCCTGCAGCGACAGCAGCGACGCGTTCCCGCCCGCGGCGGTCGTGTCCGTGCTGACGGTGCGTTCGATGGCGAAGCGATGCAGATAGCGGGGCCCACCGGCTTTCGGGCCGGTGCCGGAAAGGCCCTCGCCGCCAAAGGGCTGCACGCCGACGACGGCGCCTATCTGGTTGCGGTTGACGTAGATGTTGCCGACCCGCGCGCGCCGTCGGATATGCGCGACGGTCGTATCGATGCGGCTGTGGATCCCGAGCGTCAGCCCATAGCCCGAGCCG
Source organism: Alphaproteobacteria bacterium (assembly GCA_047517345.1). Lineage (GTDB taxonomy): Bacteria > Pseudomonadota > Alphaproteobacteria > UBA8366. The sequence continues at coordinate 3,661 of JAKZTB010000195.1, read as the reverse complement.
TTTATGGCGTCGATCACCGCGTCGAGGCGGTCGCGGCCAAAGCGGACGACGTGCAGGATCGGGCCGAAGACTTCGCGCTCCAACCGTTCGATACCGTCGATTTCGAAGGCGTGCGGCGCGAAGAATATGCCATTGTTCGTGCCCTCCCGCAGCGGCGTCCGGGCAATCAATCGGCCTACCGTTACCATGCGGTCGGCATGCGCCTGCAGAACGTCCCGCGCCGTCTCGTCGATGACCGGTCCGACATCGATTTCCAAAAGACCGGGATCGCCGACCCTCAGCTCCGCCATGGCGCCCGCCAGCATGTCGATCATGCGCTCGGCGACGTCGTCCTGAAGAAATAGGACCCGTAAAGCGGAGCACCGTTGTCCCGCGCTGCGGAAGGCGGAGTCCACCGCATCGCGCACGACCTGTTCCGGCAGCGCGGATGAATCGACGATCATCGCGTTCTGACCGCCGGTCTCCGCGATCAAAGGCACGATCGATCCGTTGCGCGCCGCGAGTGTGCGGTTGATCGTCTGCGCCGTGTCCGTGCCGCCGGTAAAGGCCACACCGGCGATGCGCGAATCGGCCGTCAAGGCAGCGCCGATCTCCACACCCGCCCCTGGCAGCAAATGCAACACATCGCCCGGCACGCCGGCTTCATGCAAGAGCCGTACGGCTCGCGCGGCGATCAACGGAGTCTGTTCCGCGGGTTTAGCGACGACAGCGTTGCCCGCCGCGAGCGCGGCGGCGACTTGGCCGGTAAAGATCGCGAGCGGGAAATTCCATGGGCTGATGCAGACAAATACGCCACGGCCATGCAGCGCGATCTCATTCGCCTCGCCCGTCGGGCCTGGCAAGCTTTGCGGCGCCATAAAATCGATACGCGCCCTTGCCGCATAGTAACGCAAAAAATCGACCGCCTCGCGCAGCTCGGCGACGGCGTCGTCCATCGTCTTGCCGGCTTCGCGGACCGCGAGGGCCATGAGTTCCGCGCAACGCGCTTCGTAAAGCGCCGCGGCGCGCTCAAGGCAGGATGCGCGATCCACGGCGGGCATAGCATCCCATCCGGGCTGCGCCCGGGCCGCAGCCTCCACAGCGGCACCTGCATCCGCCGTCGATGCGTTCACGACGGTCCCGACGGTGCGGCGGCGATCCGCCGGATCGGTCACGGGCAAAATCGAGCCTTGCGCTGCCGTCCCACCGACCAGCGGCGCGGCGACAGGCGGGTTCGCGAGACTCGCTTCCATCGCCGCCGCAAGCGGCTGCAAGGTTTCGCCGTCGGTGAGGTCGAACCCGGCGGAGTTGCACCGTACGTCGCCGAACAGAGCTACCGGCAAAGGGATACGCGGATGCGGTTTGGCATCCAACCGCGAGGTCACCGCAAAGGGATCGGCGATGATCGCGTCGATCGGCTGACTTTCGTCGGTGATGCGGTTGACAAAGGACGAGTTGGCGCCGTTCTCGAGCAGTCGACGAACCAAGTAGGGCAATAGGTCTTCGTGGCTGCCGACCGGGGCATAGACCCGGCACGGAATCGCACGCTCGCCGACAACCTGCTCGAAAAGCGGTTCTCCCATACCATGGAGCCGCTGAAACTCGAAATCCTGTCGCCCTTCGGCACGGACCAGGATCGATGCGACCGTATGCGCGTTATGGGTTGCGAAGGCGGGATAAAAAGCCTGCGGGTCGTCGAGCAGGTGCTGCGCACAGGCCAGGTACGACACGTCGGTCGAGGTTTTCCGCGTAAAGACCGGGTAACCGTCGAGGCCAAGCTCCTGTGCCGTTTTAATTTCCGTATCCCAATAAGCGCCTTTGACCAGGCGGACGAACAACCGCCTGTTCCGGCTTCGCGCCAGCGCCGCCAGCCAATCGATCAGCGGCAGCGCCCGTTTCTGATAAGCCTGGACGGCGAGGCCGAATCCTTCCCAGCCATCGAGTGCCGCATCGCGGAAAACCGCGTCGATCACATCGAGGGAGACATCCAACCGGTTCGCCTCTTCGGCATCGACCGTGAAACCGATGCCGCGCGCCTTGGCCATCGTGGCGAGCGATTTCAAACGCGGCGCCAGCTCCGCCATGACCCGGTCGTGCTGGGCGAACTCGTAACGCGGATGCAACGCCGATAGCTTCACCGATATTCCGGGTTGGTCGAAGGGATCGGCGTCCTCGACACCGCCGCCGATCTTCTGGATGGCATCGGCGTAGGCTTCGAAATAGCGATCCGCATCGGCCATCGTGTGCGCCGCTTCGCCGAGCATGTCGTAGGAATATCGATAGCCCCGCAATTCGCTGTCGCGCGCCCGCCCTGCCGCAGCCTCGATCGTTCGGCCCATGACAAATTGCCGTCCGAGAATGCGCATCCCCTGCGCCAAGGCCTGACGGATCACGGGCTCGCCGCCACGTGCGACCACGCGGCCCAGCAATTCCCCCGGATTGCGCCAATCGAAGCCCGTATCGATCGCCATCAGCCGACCGGTCAGCATCAAGGCCCAGGTCGACGCGTTCACGAAGAGCGAAGACGATGCACCGAGATGGCGCTCCCAGTGCGCACCGCCGATCTTGTCCTTGATCAGATCATCCCGGGTGTCGGCGTCGGGGATGCGAAGTAACGCCTCCGCCAGGCACATCAAAACGACGCCTTCCTCGCTAGAGAGCTCATATTGATTGAGGAACGCATCGAGACCGCCGGTGCCGATGTCGCTGCCGCGCACCGCCTTGACAAGGTCATGCGCCAGCGCTTGGATTTGGCTGGCCTGTTCCGCCGGGACATCCGCCCGCGCCAGGCAATCCGCGACGCAGGCATCTTCGTCCATCCGGTAAGCCGCCGAGATGGCAGCGCGCCGCGCATCGGTTACCGGAAGCGGCTTTCGAAACAGCATAAATCCACTGTAATCGCCTCGCGCGCCGAGACAAGTCCGCGGGCAAGCTTTACAGTGCGGTCGATTGTCCGACACCCGGAGCGGCCATGTGCGGCATTGCCGGCTTTCTTGATCTCAAACGCCAAATCGGCGCCAAAGACCTTTCATCGCAGGCGCGCGCCATGGGAAATGCGCTGATCCACCGCGGCCCGGACAGCGGCGGCGTATGGACGGACGATACCGCCGGTGTCGCGCTGGCATTCCGCCGCCTTGCCATCATCGATCTCTCCGACGCTGGCGATCAGCCGATGACCTCCGCCAACGGCCGATACGTCATCGTGTTCAATGGCGAAATTTATAATTTCAAAGATTTGCGAGTGGAGCTCGAAGCCGCTGGCTGCACGTTCCGCGGCGATTCGGACACGGAAGTGATGCTCGAAGGGTTTGCCGCCTGGGGCGTCGAAGCGACCGTAAAGCGCCTCATCGGCATGTTCGCCTTCGCCCTGTGGGACAGGGCGGAGCGCTGCCTCTGGCTCGTCCGCGACCGCATCGGCATCAAGCCGCTCCACTACAGCGCGACGCCGCAGCGCTTCGCCTTCGCCTCGGAGCTCACCGGCCTCAAGGCGCATCCCGGCTTCGACAAGGCGATCGACCGGGACGCCGTTGAGGCCTTCCTGGCGCTCGACTATATCCCGGCACCCCACAGCATTTTCCGCGATGCGAAGAAGCTGGAGCCGGGCACGATCCTCCGGGTCGACGCCGCGGCCCCGGCTCAGGTCGAAATAAACCCCTACTGGACGCTGGCGGAGGCGGCGCAG
>JAKZTB010000194.1:0-11143 GCA_047517345.1 Alphaproteobacteria bacterium | reverse complement strand
ACCGAGCCCGGGCCTGTGGATAAGTGGACAGCTCGGCAAAGCAGCCGACCTGACCACTTCCCCACAGGCCCAACCACCACAACAGAAGCGGTCAATTCATATGGTACATAAAGCGGTCAACTCAGTTTGTTATCGACACTCCGGTATCCGCCGGTCAAGCGGTCGACCTTGATCAATCCGATCCGCATATCATAGCGGTAAACATGTTGAGCCAAGCACCTGTTATCACAGATCACGGTGGTGTCGAACCACGTGCTGCCAGCCTAGGCTCGAAGAGCACGGCATTAGTTGCAAAGCGTGTTCTCCTACGCTTTGTTCGCGGCGCGACCGAAGGGGCTGCCTTCCAGCATACTTTAAGAGAAGTCTCCGATTCGCGCGCTAACCTAACAGCCGATAACATGACTGAAACAGTTCGGCGGATCGAACAATATCTGACAGAAATCGCAACTAGGATTGGAGCGGATAGGTTTCGTGAGCGCAGCGGACTTCATCTTACGGCACCAGGCTGGAATGCACTTGGTCAAATCTTCCATGATATGGAATACGTTCTGAATGGTAACTTTGCCCTCGAGCCGCATGAAAAGGACCAAATCCTTGACGGAATTGCCCATATCGACTGGTCGCGGCAAAACCCCGATTGGGTCGACTTCATGGGGCACTCGGCGTTGGATGATAAAGAGCAACAGATCATCGATCCGCAAACAGGTCGGCCCGTTCTCGGAAAACTTTTCGGCGGTCAACAAGCCATCACAAAACTCGCCAACTATATTCGCGAAAAGAGTGGTCTCAAGCCGTTCCTAGATCGTTACTACGTCGCCGTTGCCGCGGAAGCCGCGGCACACGTTTCGGAAGATGCACCCGAAAACCCAATCGGTGAAAATGTGCCGGCAAGTTTGGCTGTTTGATGAGCGGTAGCATGGAACAAGGTATGGACGGCGACATCGAATACTATCCACCCGGCGCCGGTATCGATCTTTCGAATATCGAGGTTGAGCATATAAAAGGTTGGTTGGCACGAGGTGATACGTTTATCGATATTGCGAACCGGACTGGCCTTAAGCCAAATGTCGTAGCGGAAATAAAGTTTGGTCAACGCTTCGCCTGGGTCCGGCCAGCGGAAACTTGGGAGCTACCCGATGCAATAATCTGCCGCAAAAAAGCGATCCGCGACGCACTAAAACGTATGAACGAGATCGCACGAACGGTAACAATCCTAAACGACTACGAAGATAAATAGTAACCACGATTTACCAAATAGGGCCGACGGCAATCGTCGGCCCTATTTTTTCGCTGTAAAGACACCAGCGCCGTCATGGGATCGGGTACACGATTCGGCGGTGATTATTTACCCTAGAATCTACCCTGAAGGGCCTTCCTGATGGCCGTTTTCGCGCTAAGCATTTGAAAAAACTGGCGCGCCAGGAGGGATTCGAACCCCCGACCTTCGCCTCCGGAGGGCGACGCTCTATCCAGCTGAGCTACTGGCGCGGTGCGGCCCTGTATAGGACAGCTTGCCGGTCCGCGCCATAGGGTTTTCGGATTGGTAAGCTTTAACGCCCGGCACGGGCCGTCACCGGGGTCCCCGCCGTCGCATAAGGTTTGACCGCCCAGGCGGCGATATCGCGCAGGACCAGGTCGGCGTTGAGGTCGCGCAGCAACATGTGAAAACCGCTTTCATACTCCGCATAGCGCCAGCGGCCGTTGCGCGGCAGATTGTCGAGCAATGCTTTTCGCGCCGATTCCGGGATCAGCTGTTCTTCGCGGCCAAACAGGATCAAGGCGCGGGCGTCCATGTGCGGCGCCGCGGCCAACGCCTCGCCCATCAGGTTGGCCAATCCATGCATCGCGTCGACCCGCGTCTTCTTGATGACGAGCGGATCGCGGCCCAGCGCGCGCAGCATGTCGTCATTGTCCGACGCGCGAATTTCAAGTCCCTGGCCGGTCAGGGTCAGCCACGGGACCGTGCGGGCGCCGAGCCACAGCGCACCGCGCTGATAGAACGGCATGTGGTCGCGTGACCAGACCGCCGGCGCCGACAGCACGACGCCGTCCGCTTCCGGCCGGTCGCCGTTGCCGTAGGCGGCGAGAATGACCGCCGCGCCCATACTCTCGCCGACGATATAAAGTGGGATGTCTGGATGGCGCGCGCGCAGCAATCGGCTGACCGCGGCCAGATCGCCGGTCATCGCCTTGGTGCCCGGCCACAACCCGTGATGCGGGGCGGCGCCGAAGCCTCGCTGGTCATAGGCGTAGACCACGATGCCTTCCGCCGTCCACGTCTCGGCCGGATGCGCGAAACTCGCCGAATAATCGTTGAAACCGTGCAGGCCGAGAACGACGGCTTTGACCGGCCCGTCGCCCCGCCAGACGCGCAGCGGCAGTTCGGTCCCGTCAGCGGTGCGGATATAGTCGTCGGCCAGCATGGGGTCGCTCACAGTGGTGCCCAGCGGCGCGACGGTAGGCGCGCAGGCGCCTGCCAGTAACAGGCACAGGACAAGCGTGTTGAGCGTACGGACCCTCAAAACGGCTTACTCTCCAGCTCTGCCCGGCACCCCCGACGGCCGGACGCTAGTGTGATGATTCTGAAGTTTGCCGCATTAAATGCGGTAAACTTTGGTATCTGAATCACACTGGATTCATATAGTTGGTGTGCTGATTCACGTGAAATTCAATATGTTGAATTTCACGATCAGGACACTAGAACACGGCCATAATACACGAAACCGCATTGATTGTTTGGCTTCCTTGGGTATCATCCGCCGGTCGGTGCGGTCAACCGCCGGACGCTCGTGCGATTCAGCCTTGTGAATTTCACGATGAAAAAATCGAGGAACCCATGAGCATAGATCCGCCCGAAACCGTCGAAGTCGAAACATCGCAGGTCGCCTGTGACGGCGATGGCGGGGCCGGCGGCCACCCGCGCGTTTTCCTCAATATGGGGGACAAGCGCTTCGTCGAGTGCCCCTATTGCGACCGCCGGTTCGTGCTGAAGGAAGGCGCGGCGCCCTCGGCCGCTCATTAACACGCCGGGCGCAAGCCCGGGCCTGGAGGACATTGTGGATCAGGCCAAAACCAAGCCCGAACACGTCTTTTTGATCGACGGGTCGGGGTTCATCTTCCGTGCGTTCCACGCGCTGCCGCCGATGACCCGGCCGGACGGGACCCCGGTCAACGCGGTCTACGGTTTCGCCAACATGCTGATGAAGCTGCTCGACGATACGGACGCCGACCATGTCGCGGTCATCTTCGACGCCGCGCGCAAGACCTTTCGCAGCGACATCTATCCGGAATACAAGGCGCAGCGGCCGCCGCCTCCCGACGACCTGATCCCGCAATTCGCGATCATCAATGAGTTGGTCGAGGCGTTCAACGTCCCGGCGGTGAAGATGGAGGGCTTCGAGGCCGACGATCTGATCGCGACCTATGCCCGCCAGGCGCGTGAACAGGGCGCCGAGGTGACGATCGTCTCCTCCGACAAGGACCTCATGCAGCTCGTCGGCGACGGCGTCAGAATGATGGACACGATGAAGAACAAAATGTCCGGGCCGGCGGAGGTCATGGAGAAATTCGGCGTCGGACCCGAAAAGGTCGTCGAGGTCCAGGCGCTGGCCGGCGATTCAGTCGACAACGTACCCGGCGTGCCCGGCATCGGCGTCAAGACCGCCGCCTTGCTGATTAACGAATATGGTGACCTCGACACGCTGCTCGAACGCGCCGAGGAAATCAAACAGCCCAAACGGCGCCAGAACCTGATAGAATTCGCCGACCTGGCCCGGACCAGCCGCGAGTTGGTTACATTGAAGGACGACGTGCCTGTCGAGCGGCCGTTGGAGTCGTTCGCGGTGCAGAAGCAGGAAGCGGAAGTCTTGCTCCCCTTCCTACGCGATCAGGGCTTCAAATCGATCGTCGCCCGGATCGCGAGCCGTATCGCCGATTCCAGCGAAGGTCCTTTGGAAACGGCGCCAGCGGAAGTCTCCTACGAGCTGGTCCAAGACGAAGAAGTGCTGGCCCGTTGGGTCGCGGACGCGACCCGGCAAGGCTATGTCGCCGTCGATACCGAGACGACCTCGCTCGACGCGATGCGGGCGGAACTGGTCGGCGTGTCCATGTCGCTGACCCCCGGCAGCGGCTGCTACATCCCGCTTGTCCACAAGGGCGCCGGCGGCCAGGGCGCGTTCGATCTCGGCGACGGCGCGGAAAACGGCGACGGTTCCGACGGCGGGCTGCTGCCCGGTCAGATCGGCCGCGAACGCGCTGTCGCGATCCTCAAGCCGATGCTGGAAGACCCGGCGGTCCTCAAGATCGGCCACAACATCAAATACGACGCACTGCTGCTGTCGCGCTACGGCGTCGCGGTCGGGCCGGTCGACGACACGATCCTGATGTCCTTCGTGCTCGATGGCGGGCGGCACGGCCACGGCATGGACGATCTGGCGCAGATCCATCTCGACCATAGCTGCATCAGTTTCAAGGACGTCGCCGGGACCGGCAAAAGCCAGGTGACCTTCGATTATGTGCCGCTGGAAACCGCCCGCGACTACGCCGCCGAAGATGCCGACATTACCCTGCGGTTTCACAAGCTGCTGAAACCGCGTTTGATCGAAGACCGTATGACGACGCTATACGAAACGATCGAGCGGCCGCTGATCCCCATCGTGGCCGCCATGGAGCGCGAGGGCGTACTGGTCGACCCGCAAGCTCTACGCGGACTGAGCAAAGATTTCGCCGCACGGATGGGCGATCTGGAAATCGAGATCCACGAACTGGCCGGCGAGGCGTTCAACGTCGGCTCGCCCAAGCAGCTCGGTGAGATCCTGTTCGACAAGATGTCCCTGCCCGGGGCCAAGAAAACCAAGACCGGCGCCTACAGCACCGACGCGCGGGTGCTGGAAGACCTGGCCGCGGCCGGCCACGATTTGCCCTTGCGGGTCGTCAACTGGCGGCAATTGTCGAAGCTGAAGAGCACCTATGCCGACAGTCTGGTCGAACAGGTCAATCCGGAGACCGGGCGCATCCACACGTCCTACGCGATGACCGGGGCGCAGACCGGCCGCATGTCGTCGACCGACCCGAACCTGCAGAACATCCCGATCCGCACCGAGGAAGGCCGCCGCATCCGTCAGACCTTCATCGCCGCCAAGGGACACAAGCTGGTCTCGCTCGACTACAGCCAGATCGAGCTGCGCGTGCTGGCCCATATTGCCGGCATCGACGCGCTGATCGAGGCGTTCCGCAACGGGCTCGACATCCACGCCATGACCGCCAGCGAGATGTTCGAGGTGCCGATCGAAGGCATGGACCCGATCGTCCGGCGCAACGCCAAGGCGATCAATTTCGGCATCATCTACGGCATCAGCGCCTTCGGCCTGGCGCGTCAGCTGTCGATCCCGCAAGGCGAGGCCAAGCGCTATATCGAAGCCTATTTCGAACGCTTTCCCGGCATCAAGGACTATATGGAGACCGCGCGCGAACAGTGCCGCCGCACCGGTTTCGTCGAGACCCTGTTCGGCCGCCGTATCCACCTGCCTCAGATCAACGACAAGAACCACATGCGGCGCAACTACGCCGAACGCCAGGCGATCAACGCCCCGGTGCAGGGCTCCGCCGCCGACATCATCAAGCGCGCCATGATCCGCGTGCCCGCCGCGCTCGACGGCGCGGGGCTCGACGCGAAGATGCTGCTGCAAGTGCACGACGAACTGCTGTTCGAGGTCCCGGAAGACGAGGTCGACCGGACCATCGAAATTGTCGCCGCAATCATGGAGGGCGCGACGGCGCCACGCCTGGAACTCATCGTGCCTCTGGTCGTCGATTCCGGCGTCGGCGACAATTGGGACGACGCGCACTGAAGGCAACGAAAACCGCGAATTTCTCCAGCAGGCAATTCAACGACCGGTCGTGCAATCAGGCGACAGGCTACTTTCTTACGGGAGACCACCGACTCTAATGACCATACTGATCGACCACGAAAAGCTGCGCGGCATCGTCGCCGAGATCTGCTCCCACAGCGGCAGCGAAGGCGAGGAGCCGCAGCTCATTGCCGAAAATCTGGTGATGGCCAACCTGATGGGCCATGACAGCCATGGCGTCGGCATGCTGCCGCGCTATATCCAATGCGTGCAGAGCGGCACCCTGAACCCGAACGCGGCGGCGCAGATCGTCGTCGACAGCGGCGCGCTGATCGTCGTCGACGGCAACGCCGGTTACGGCCAGGTAATCGGCGGCCAGGCGATGGATTTCGGCATCGAGCGGGTGAAACAGCACGGCGTCGCCATCGTCGCGACGCGCAATTCGTTCCATCTGTGCCGCATCGGCGCCTGGGCGGAACGCTGCGCGGATGCCGGCTTCATCTCGATGCACCACACCAACGTCATGGGCCGCAAGCCGCTGGTGGCACCATTCGGCGGCAGCGAGGCACGTTACGTCACCAACCCCTACACGATCGGCCTGCCGGCAACCGAAGAGAGCCCGATGACCGTTCTCGACATGGCAACAAGCGGCCTCGCGATGGGCAAGGTCCGGGTGGCGAAAAACAAGGGCGAACCAGTGGCCGAAGGCATATTGCTCGACAGCGACGGCAATCCGACCACGGACCCCAGCGTCATGTACAACGATCCGATCGGGGCCGTGTTGCCGTTTGGCGGACACAAGGGTGGCGGGCTGGCGCTGATGAATGAGCTGCTGGCCGGTATCCTGTCCGGCGGCCAGACCATGCGTGCCGAAACCATGTTGAATTCGGACGCGATCATCAACAGCATGCTGAGCATCATCATCGACCCGGCGAAGCTGGTCGACAACGCCTTCTACGCCGCCGAGCTCGACGCCACCCTGCAATGGGTGAAATCCTCGAAGCCGATCGACCCGGACAAGCCGGTGCTGGTGCCGGGCGAGCCGGAGCAGATCATGAAGGCCGAGCGCGAGGCCGAGGGCGTGCCGACCGACGACAACACTTGGGAAGAGATTCTGGCCGCCGGCGATTCCGTCGGCTTCGGCCGCAACCACATCATCGATATGAGCGTTTAACGCACAAAACGCAGGGAGACGAAACCATGTTGAAAATTATCGGGCGACGCACCTCCGGCAACGTCATGAAGCCGCTGTGGGCCGCGGACGAGCTGGGCCTCGAATACGAACAGGTCGATGTCGGCGGCGCGTTCGGCGGTAACTATACGCCGGAATATCTGGCAAAAAACCCGATGGGTCTCGTGCCGACGATCGAAGACGACGGCTTCATCATGTGGGAGTCGAACGCGATCACCCGCTACCTATCGGAGAAGTACGGCAAAGGGTCGCTATACCCCGACAATCCACACGCACGCGCCACGGCCGACACTTGGATGGACTGGAAGCTGAACGCGATCAATCCGGTCATGCGGCCGATCTTCTGGGGCCTGGTCCGCACCAAGCCGGAAGACCGCGACATGGACGCGATCACTGCCGGCATCGAACAGGGCGTCAAGTTCTGGGGCATGCTCGACACCCATCTGGCAGGCCGCCGTTACATCGCAGGCGACGACCTGACCATGGGCGACATACCGGTCGGTCCGCAGGCCTTCCGCTGGTTCGAACTGGTCGGGGAAGGAGACCGTCCCTCCATGCCGCATCTGGAAGCCTGGTACCAGCGCCTCACCGAGCGCCCCGCCTACCGCAAGAATTGCATGAACCCGCTGTCGTAGGCGCGGACGCGGCCCCATTACCGTGCTGCGGTGACGCCGGCTTGTATGTCGCATGCAGCGTCGTCAGCGGACCTTTATCCGAATTTCGCGTCGATCCTCCTAGCGTTTGCCGGGGCGGGGATCGCATTGGCGCTGAGTTGGCGCGCGTGGCCGCAAGAATCGGTGTAATCCGGGAAAACCTCGCACTTCAGGGAGAGCAGTATGAAAAAGATCCTGATCGTGGGCGGCGGCATGGGCGGCATGACCGCCGCCGCATGCTTGTTGCAGGCCGGCCTCGATGTCGATGTCTTCGAACAGGCGCCTCGGCTCGGCGAGGTTGGAGCCGGCATCCAATTGAGCGCGAACCCGATGCGCGTGCTGCGCCAACTCGGCCTCGTGGAACAGCTCGAAGAAGCGGGCGTGCGGCCCAGCAGCTATCAATTCAGGATGTTCGATAGTGGTGAAGTGCTGCAGGAGGTCCCGCTGGGCGATGGCTATCTGGACCGGCACGGCGTGCCGTACCTGTCGGTTCACCGGGCCGATCTGCTGGACGCCTTGATCGGCGCCGTTCGTGCGTTGCGGGCCGATGCCGTCACCCTCAATGCCAAACTTGTGGATTTCTCCGAGGATGCAAACGGCGTCACCTTGCGTTTCGAGGATGGCCGAGAGGCCCGCGGCGATGTCCTGGTGGGGGCCGATGGCATCAGATCCATCGTGCGCGAGCGGATCCTGGGCAAGACGGAAGTCCCTTACACCGGCGATCAGTCCTGGCGCATTCTGGTGCCGGGCGACCGGCTGGCGGCGGAGATGCGCCCCGATACGGTCAATATCTGTGTCGGCCCGGGCAAGCACGGGGTGATCTACCGCATTCGCCCGGACGGCCTGGTCAACATGGTTGGCTGCGTGGAGTACGAGACCTGGGACGCCGAAAGCTGGACCAACCGGCGCCCCTGGACCGAACTCAAGGCCGATTTCGAAGGCTGGTCCGACGATGTGCAGGCCATTATCGACGGCGCGGACCGCGATGAATGCTTCCGTTGGGCCATGAACAACCGGCCGCCCGTCGACAATTGGAGCACGGCCAGAGCGACCCTGCTCGGCGATGCGGCCCACCCCACTCTGCCCTACATGGCCCAGGGCGGCGGCATGGCGGTCGAGGACGGCGCGGTCATCGCCCGCGCCTTCCAGCAGGAAAAAGACATCGGCGAAGCGCTACAGGTCTATCAACGCAACCGGCTCGACCGGACCGCGCGGATCGTCAACGAATCCAGCGCCAACCGTGAGATGTTCCATCTGCCCTCGGAAGAAGCGCTGCGCGCGGCGTTCGCAAACCGCGACATGAACGCGGAGCGCAATGACTGGCTGTTCTCCTACGACCCAACGTCGGTCGAACTCAAGTAGAACAGCTTCTTGGATTAAGACCCCTAGAACGGCGGCTTGGTATAAAGCCAAAATCACTTCCAGAATGTCGCATGTTGAAGGTACACCGGAAGTCAATAAGGAACGCCGCACCTTCGCTTCCTAGCCACAAGCGGTCATCGCAAGAAGCCTATCGATGTTTGGTGTTGTGTTGATGGTGGACCGGGCTGAGCGATATAATTTTTGCCAATAACCTCCGCAGAGGCGTTCCAAATGAAGAATGTCGGGTAAAGGGACAGACCCATGAAGCTCGGATTACTGCTGCCCAATCAAGGCGTCGTCTTCGGCGCGACGACCGTGCCGGAACTGCTTGAACTCGCCGAACGGGCCGAAGGCTCCGGCAAATTTGAAAGTCTTTGGGTCGGCGACAATCTACTCGCCAAGCCCCGGCTTGAGTCCGTCACGCTGCTGTCCGCGTTCGCCGTGCGCACGAAGACTTGCCGGCTTGGCACAGCCTGCATGGCGAATTTCCCGCTGCGCCACCCAGTCGTGCTCGCCGCGCATGTGTGGACGGCTCCCTGTTGGCAAGGGATATTTTGACGTTGATGCATCGCTGGTCGGTGCTGCCATGTGTCCGGCCTGTTTGCGCGGCACTGATTGTTGGCCGCTGGCCATAATGCTTTCCGCAGATCAGGTTCCGGTCAAAAACACGCAGTCGTAGAGCTGCAATGGCTAAAATGGAGTGTCCCGATCTTCGGATCGACCGCTGGGTGCATTAATCCGTCAATTGCCCTTTCCAACCTCGTGAGCGCGAGACGTGCTCGCGCATACCTCAAACGGCCTGCGGTGCAGGCTCCTTGCAGACTGTTCCCTGTGTCATCATCGCCCAGGCGGTGCGGGCGATCTTGTTGGCCAGAGCGATGGCGGCGACTTTTGTCGACCGGCGTTCCAGAAGCTTGGCGAGCCATGGCCTACGCGTGTAGCCGGCCTGCTTGGCCCGCCGGATCACCGAGAGGGCGCCGGCCACCAGCAGCATGCGCAAGTATCGATTGCCTGCTTTCGAGATATGCCCAAGGCGCTCCTTGCCGCCGGTCGAGTTCTGTTTCGGCACCAACCCGATCCATGCCGCCAAATCACGGCCCGACTTGAAGGCATGAGGGTCGGGAACGGAGGCAACCAGCGCGGTCGCGATCAAAGGCCCGACGCCGGGAATGTCATCGAGGCGTTGACTGACTTCGCTCGCGCGATGCCACGCGAGAATGCGTCGGTCCGCCTCGAGAATTTGGCGCTTCACCAGATCGAGCTGAGCGCGTAACGCCATCAGGCACTCACGCGCCATTGGCGGAACACGGTCATCCTTCCCATCCTCGATAACCTTCAACAATCGCTCTACACCGAGACGGCCAACGCCGGCGACAATGCCGAACTCCGCCAGATGGGCGCGCAGCGCGTTGATCAGCGTCGTGCGCTGCCGGATGAACAGATGACGGGTCCGATGCACCATCAAGTCCGATTGCTGCTCCGGCGTCTTGATCTCGACAAACCGCATGGTCGGCCGCGTCACCGCCTCGCAGATCGCTTCCGCATCCGCGGCATCGTTCTTGTTCCGCTTCACATAAGGTTTCACGTAACGCGGTGGCATCAGTTTGACCTCATGCCCAAGCGCCGTGATCTCCCGCGCCCAATGATGTGAGGTCGCGCAGGCTTCCATCCCGACTAAGCAGGGAGGATACTTCTTAAAGAACGGCAAAACCTGGCCCCGCCTCAGCTGACGCCGGACGACAACCGTGCCTTTCCCATCAACGCCATGGACCTGGAATACGTTCTTCGCAAGATCGACTCCGATCGTGATAACTTCCTTCATGGGCGGCTCCTATTTCCCCGTGGTTCACTGAAACCACAATTTTGGCACCTAGATGCCTCGGGTGGGAGCCGTCCACTGCATCATAAGCGGACATTGGCAGATTATCGATTGACACCGCAAGTTGGCACATCGCGATGCCGGTGGCGGGAGCCATCCACGGCATCAAATCCTGACCCTCGCTTTGGCGAAAGATGTTGAACACCGGTCGCCGACCACGCCACGGATGAAGCTGGTTGAGATCGGTGCCAAGGTTGTCCACCATGGT
>JAKZTB010000193.1:0-7472 GCA_047517345.1 Alphaproteobacteria bacterium | reverse complement strand
AATCGGTACCCCGAAGAAATCACACCCGATTCCTGCGCTTCAAGAGGCAAACTGCCCAACCGATTCGTTCGACTCACAAAGTCCCCGGACGGACACTAAGTGGCGCCCGGCCGCCACGGGCCTCCGCCCCTAAGCACGTCGGCAAACCAATCGTGTCACCGACGTCGCTTGGGCGGTTGCCCTCCTACCATTTAGTCATCGTCGTCGTCGTCGTCATCGTCATCGTCATCGTAGTCGACATCGGTTGTGCCCTGCGGCGTAATCTCGACGGGGCCGACCTGGAACGTTACTTCGGTCGTGTCCGAGTCGGCGATCCCTTCGCTCGCACTGATCTCAAGCGTGTCTTTACCCTCGTAGCCTGGATCGGGCGTATAGAGGCCCACCCCGCTGGCGCTGTTGATCACGACGGTACCGTACTCCGTCGATTTGTGGATCACGAAATAGATCTCGTCTCCGTCGGGATCGCTTCCGGTGAGCTGAAATCAAACCGCTTGACCGACATCGGTGTTAAAACCATCGGCATTCGCTTTGGGCTTGCTGTTGCCCGGGTATAGATGGTTGATTGCCGCTATCGACTTCTTCCACGCTTGTTTGTATCTCAATACGGCGACATCGGGATTTCCGTTGTCGAGTTCTTTTTGTGCTTCGGCAAATTTCTTATCAGCCTCGCCGATTTTGCCATTCGCCTTCGAGCACGCCTCGCTGGACGGGTCGGCCGCGCACACAGTCTCCTCTTCGGCGGTCGCCCGGTCATACGCCGCGCGTGCGAGTTCGTAATGGATATTCGTCAACGTGACGATCGCTTGCGAGACGTCGGTCGCGCCATTCATGTTCGCGACGTTGAGTAGATGTTCGAGCGCGAACTCGTTTTGCTTGAATACCTTGGCGCCGACCTTCCTGTTCGGGTGGGGCCGCCATTGGTTCAGCCATCTCTTCGAGTCGAGACTATTCTCGATACGTTCGATGGCGCCCAGGATCTCTATCCGGTCCAACGAATCATCGCCGGCAACGTCCGCGGGCAAGAAATCCACGATCGCGTATAGATCGGCGATCACGGTGCGCAGCATCGTCGTTGCCGCCTTCGCGTCGTAGGCGATCGTCGTGGGATTCGAGGAGTCGGCGTCGAAGACCGTGCTTTCGAAGGATGAATTCAATTGGCCGGTTCGCGTGAAGTTATAAATTTTGCCGGTATTGCGATCGGTTACCCAAATCGTCCCGTCCGCCTCGTCGACGCTGATGCCTTGGGGGTTGCTGGCGAGAGGGGTCACGTCTTTGGGACGGAATGAGCTGATCAGCGTTCCATCCCGATCGACGTTGTAGACGGTATCGGAGGTGTTGTCGGTAATCCACAACGTGCCATCGAACGGATCGGCGGCGATCCCCTGCATGCTGACCGCTAGGCTGTCGAAATTCGACGCCGGAAACGAAGAGATTGGCGTGCCATCGCGTTCGACCTGATGAACGGTCGGTATTTCTCCTTCGAATTCGGATGGGCCGATAGGATCGTCCACAACCCAGAGCGATCCGTCGAAGTAATCGACGGCGACGCCCTCGACGCCGAACCCGCCAAAGATTCCTGCGTCGATTTCCACCAGCATTGTTTCATCCTCGTCGTAGTGGACAAGGCTGCCAAATGTGGTATCCAGTTTCTGTTCGGATGCAGCCCAAAACGTGTAATCGACCGGGTCGATCGCAAGCCCGGACCGCGCATTTTCGGGGGTATGGAATGAACGGAGGGGAAGCCCGCCTTCCAGCGGCACCTCGTAGACCGTCCGTGTGCCACTATCCGAAATCCAGAGCCGCGGGCCGAGATCTTGGGCGGAGGCGGCTCCAGCAATACTTAGTGTCGCGACAAAAACAAGGGACGTTGTTTGCTTCAATAATTTCTTCACTGAACTACTCCGCGGCTGAAATCGATGTTGAAAACCCGCGCGACGGCGCATTGTCAAAAATTAACAAATCGCGCAGGGAAGGTATTCAACACCCAAAGCGTTATGCAGCGCGTCCCCCAAACGCGCGAAATATCAGCGCGACACGGGTCGGAATTGAAATTTTGTCGTTGCGGCGAAGGAGAAAGTGGTCACCCCGGCGGGACAGGGATCATTGTCCCGACTTCCGCTCGCGGCCATGCCCCACGGAACAGTCGATGCGGGCAACACCTTTCGGTTGAAAAAACTTTCCAATATAACCGTTCAACACTGGGAATGCTGCCACGCGGGACTTTTATGGTAGCCAGGAATTGTTATCATCCCCGACCAAATCTCGGACGCCCGAATGCTCCAAGCGACAAATCTCGGCTCGCTTTTCGACCCCGAGCTTGGGGGCGACAACCCGGCCATCATCGATTGCCTTGATTGGCAGGCACCGCGCACGTTTAGCCATCGGGAAATCGACACCCTGGCCGACGCCTGCGCCCGGGGCCTGGCCGGGCGCGGACTAAAACCCGGCGATGCGGTGGCGATCCTGTCGGCCAATCGCGCGGCGTACTTGATCTCCTATCTGGCAATCCTTCGCGCCGGCATGATCGCGGTGCCGATCAGCACCAAGTTCGCCAGGAATATCGTCGATTTCATTTTGAACGACGCCGCCATCAAACACATTTTTTGTGATCGGCCGGGGCGTGAAAATCTGTCGACCCACGTGCCGATCACTGATTTCGACTCCGCGGGCGCCGATGGCTTCGTCGCCATTCTCGATGCCGGCGAATTCGAGACCTACCGGCCCGGCGACGGAGACGTGGCCATGGTGCTTTATACGTCGGGCTCGACCGGGCGGCCGAAGGGCGTGCCGTTGACCCACAAGGGTCATCTTTGGGCCCTGAAGGCGCGGATGGCCAAATGGCCGTTCGATCATCACCGCCTGGTCATCGCCGCGCCGCTGTTTCACATGAACGCGCTGTGCACGACCTTGTTTGGCTTGGCTGCCTCGACCAGCACCGTCATGCTGCCCGAGTTCGATGCCCGGCGTTATCTGCAAGCCATCGACACATACGGTTGCACCTGGATCACCTGCGTGCCGACCATGTTGAGCATGTCCTTCATGGAAACGGATCTGCTGGAGAGCTTGGATCTGTCCTCCGTCTCCGTCGTGCGCATGGGATCGGCGCCGGTTTCGCCCAAACTTTGGGACAATGTGAGATCAATCTTTCCCGGCGCCAGCGTCACCAACGGTTACGGCACCACCGAAAGCGGGCCCATTGTGTTCGGCCCGGTCGGCGATGCGCCGCTGCCGGAATACTCCGTCGGCCGGCTGATGCCGGATGTCGAGGTCCGGCTCGTCGACGCCGATGGCCGGGATGCGGCGGAAGGCGAGTTGTGGCATCGCTGCCCGGCCGTCATGACCGGCTATCTCAACCTGCCGGAAAAGACCGCCGAGGTGCTGACCGACGATGGCTGGTACATCACCGGCGACGTCTTCCGCCGCGAGGGCGATTGCTACTTTTTCATCGGCCGGAGCGACGACATGTTCGTCTGCGGCGGCGAGAACATATATCCGGGTGAGGTGGAAAGCCTGTTGGTCGGCCACCCGGAGATCGAGCAATCCTGCGTCGTCCCGGTCCCCGATGACATCAAGGGCAAGAAGCCGGTTGCTTTCGTCGTCCGCCGACCGGGCAGCACGCTCTCCGAGGCGTCCGTAAAGCAGCACGCCTTGCACAACGCGCCGGCGTACCAGCATCCCCGGATGGTGATCTTCGTGGATGAGTTGCCGTTGGCCGGGTCCGGAAAGATCGACCGCAACGGCCTAGAAAGCCGGGCCTTGGAGTTGTGGCAGGCGCCAGGCGGCTGAATGCGACGATTCGGTGATCGGGGTCCCCGGCCATGCTCCGTTGGATCGATTACGAGAAACCCGCGGTCCGCGACCACCTGACCGCCGTGGCCCGTGTTCGCCGCGCCGGCCGCACGGCGCGCATCGTTGATATCGATGTGTTCAATGATCAAGATGCGCTCGTCGCCATGGGCCGGGGCACCTACGCCTCGGTCGTCGGCTAAGGGGGAGACGGAAACGATGGCTCAATTGGCGCAGCTCGATCACGCGGTCATCAATGTTCAATACCAAATGGATCAGGCGGAAGGCGCGTTTGGGGATTTGGGATTTCATCTGACGGCGCGCGGCTATCACACCTTGGGCTCGATCAATCATTTGATGATGTTCGCCACCGACTACGTCGAATTGATCGGCCTGCCCAAGGACGCAAAGGGTGGAAATCCGGGGCGCCCCGATATCGCGACGACCCCGGTGGGGATCAATGGTCTCGTCTTCAAGACGTCCGACGCAGATGAAACCTTTGCCCATTTACAGGAAATCGGCATGGCGGGCGATCCGCCCAAGGCCTTTTCCCGGCCCGTCCAACTCTCTGACGGCACGTCGGACGCGCGGTTTCGCACGGCCCATCTCCGCCGCGGCGTGTTTCCCGGCGGACGGGTCTATTTTTGCGAGCATGGCACGCCGGATCTGGTGTGGCGTCCGGAATGGCAGAGCCACGCGAGCGGCGCGCTCGCCATGCCGGAGTTCGTCGTCGCCTCGGAGAACCATGAGAAGGAAGCCGAGGATTTCGCCAAATTGCTGCGCTCGGACGTGAGCGGTTCGGGGCGTCGGTTGAGCGTGGAGTTGGATGGCGCGGTAATCACCGTTCTATCGCCCGGCGCCTATCGCGACCGCTATGGCGATCTGGCGAGTTCCCTCGACGAACGTTCGTCCATATTCGGCGCCATCGTGATGCGAGTGGACGATCTGGCGGGAATTCGCGGCATCGCCTCGACGGCCGGCGTACCCATCGTCGATGACGCCGATCGGGTGGTCATTCGCCAAGAGACGTTCGACAGCGTCCTCGAGTTCGTTCGTTAGCCCGAACCGCGTTCGATCGCGAACCAACGAAGTCGGCCTTCGCCCCTTCGGAAGGGTTTGAGTGTCAAGAAGGATTTTCTTGGCATGGCCGCGAGCAAGCATCGAGGTGGCGGGAAAGGCTTGATCTCGCGTGATCCATGGGCTCGACCGGTCGGTCCGGAGGGAGACCGCAGCGATCTTACGTCGAGGCACTCGCGATCACCCCGCCAACGCAGGGGCTCTGCCCCTGCACCCCGGTTCGAACGGAAGCGCGACAACGGGATCTTCCAAACTGGCACCCAAACGGGGTGCAGGGGCAGAGCCCCTGCGCTGGCGGGGTGCGTGCCGGTGCCTGAGTGTCGGATCGCTGCGGTCTCCCTCCGTTGCGGGCAGCCGCGCCCGACCGCAACGCGAGACCAGGCCTCGCCCCACGGCAAGGTACCTGCTCGCGGCCATGCCGAGCAAAAGCGGTCGATGCGAGAACGAACCTATCCGGTCGTGACACCGTCAAAGCGGTCATTGCACTTTGGTCGTGCAGGCAAGCGCATCGATGCAGCGCTGATATTGCGGCTCGTCGATACACCAATTATCCTCGCGCGAGGCGCTCGCTGGTCATCGGCGACGCGCCGTGGATCAGAGGAATGGGTAGCCTAGCGTGACCGCGCAAACGACCGAAACCGAACGTCCCGACATGCCGGCCGCCGACCGCTTCGATGCGGTGATCGTCGGCGCGGGGTTCGCCGGGCTTTATATGCTGCACCGGTTGCGCCAGTCGGGCCTCAGCGCACGCGTGTTCGAAGCCGCGCCGGGGGTCGGCGGCACGTGGTACTGGAACCGCTATCCCGGCGCGCGCTGCGACATCGAGAGCATGCAGTATTCCTACCAGTTTTCCGAACAGCTGCAGCAGGACTGGCAGTGGACCGAGCGCTATGCCTCGCAGCCCGAGATCCTGGCCTATATCGAGCACGTGGCCGACCGGTTCGACCTCAAACGCGACATCCGGTTCAACACCCGCGTCGAGGCCGCGACGTTCGACGAGGCGGCCAGCGAATGGGTCGTCGAAACCGATGCCGGCCAGGCCGTGAGGGCGCGCCATTTCATCATGGGCGTGGGGTGTCTTTCGGCCACCGTGACGCCGCCGTTCGCGGGCTATGACGATTTCGATGGGCCGATCTACCATACCGGCCAATGGCCGACCGAAGGCGTCGATTTCACCGGCAAGAGGGTCGGCATCATCGGCACCGGCTCGTCGGCGGTTCAGTCGATACCGCTGATCGCGGCCGAGGCGGCGCACCTGCATGTCTTCCAGCGCACGCCGAACTACGTCGTCCCGGCGCAGAACGTGGCGCTGACGCCGGACGCCATCGCCGCCATCAAGACCGACTACCCGGGGTTTCGCCAGCGCGCCAAGCAGCGCCCGACGGCGTTCCTGTTCCCGTACCACACCGATTCCGCGCTTCAAGCCTCGCCCGACCAGCGGCGTGTACGCTACGAGGAGCAATGGAAAGTCGGCGGCCTGCCGTTTCTCGGCGCGTTCGCCGACCTGCTGACCAGCGAGGACGCCAACCAGACCGTCGCCGCCTATTGGCGCGGCAAGATTCGCGAGATCGTCCAGGATCCCGCGACCGCCGACCTGCTGACGCCCGATGAGGTGTTCGGCTGCAAGCGGCTCTGCGCCGGCACCAATTATTACGAGACCTACAACCGCGACAACGTCACGCTGGTCGATGTGAGCGGCGCCGGGATCGGGCGGTTCACGCCGGGCGGCGTTCGCGCCGAGGGCCGGGACTACGCGTTCGACGCCATCATTTGCGCCACCGGGTTCGACGCCATGACCGGCGGCGTCACGCGGATCAGGATCACCGGCGCCGACGGCCTGACGATCCAAGACAAATGGCGCGCCGGGCCGAGCACGTTCCTCGGCCTGACCATCGCCGGCTTCCCCAACATGTTCAACATGGCCGGCCCCGGCAGCCCGTCGGTGTTGGCGACCATGGTGACGTGCATCGAGCAGCACGGTGACTGGATCGCCGAATGCATGTCGTGGATGCGCCAGAACGGCAAGCGGCGCATTGAGGCGACGGAAGAAGCCGAGGCGGCGTGGGGCGAGGAAGTCGAAGCGGCGGCGCGGGCCTCGCTGCGCTCGACGTGTGATTCCTGGTATGTCGGCTCGAACATCCCCGGCAAGGCGCGGGTCTTCATGCCCTATATCGGCGGCTACCCGAGATACGTCGAGAAGTGCGACCAGGTCGCCGCCCAGGGCTACGACGGGTTCGCGTTGGCGGAATAGACGGCGAGGCACCCCTCGCGGCCATGCCAAGCAAAAGCGGCCGGTGCGAATACAGTGGTTATAGGTCGCCATCAAATCCCGCTCGAAGCCTCGTCGTTCCAGGCGGTCAACCTAGTACCGGTTCTTCCATGCGTTGGACCCTAGATGTCCGTTGCTGTTAAGGGTTGTCGGATGCCTGTCGCACAAGAACGGTGCGGCGAGCTCGGGCGGCAGGCGTTCGACAAGCCTCAGTGGAGGAAACCGCGGGCCGATTACGCGGGGTGGCGCCACGTTCTATGGGGAAAGTGGGATTGATCCGCTCGGTTGGATCGGACGATTGGGTTCGACGCCGTTGCGGCGATCGGCTCGGGATGGCTTT
>JAKZTB010000192.1:0-11711 GCA_047517345.1 Alphaproteobacteria bacterium | reverse complement strand
GGTGTAGATCGTGGGTGTCGTGTAGGTGCCGGCGAGCGTACCGAGATTGTTGGTCGAGGAGTGCGGGCCGAACATGGTGAGGTATGCGCCGAGATTGACGACCGTCTTGACGCGCAGCGCCAGGAACTTGCCGTCCGCATCGAGCGCCAGCTCCGCCGTCGAGAGGTTGTCTCGGGCCTGATCGTCGGCCAAGAAATGCTCGGTCCGGTCGCCGGTCCATTTTACCGGTCGGTCCAGATCCTTCGCCGCGTGCAGGCAAAGCAGATTTTCGCAGTAGGGGCCGCTGCGCATGCCGAACGCGCCGCCCATATCCTCGCTGACGACGCGCAGCCGGTTCTGCGGGACATTGAGCATCGGCTCCGCGATGGCTTGCCGCACGAGATGCGGTCCCTGGGTCCCAGTGTAGAGCGTGAAGCGTTCCGAGAACTTGTCGTATTCGCCGATGCAGGTGCGGGGCTCCATCGGCGCGACGGCGACACGGGAGATGTCCATATCGAGCGTCGTTACGTGATGTGCGTTCCGGATCGCGTTATCGACGGCCGACGAGTCGCCCTGCTCGAATACGAAGCAGACATTGTCCGGTGTTTCTTCCCAGACCGCGGGTGCGCCGACACACAGCGCGTCTTCGGTCGCGGTGACCGAGGCGAGTACGTCGTATTCGACGTCGACCCGTTCCGCCGCGTCGCGCGCCTGGGCATGGCTTTCAGCGACGACGAAGGCGACATAGTCGCCGACGTAGCGTGCGCGATCCTGCCGCAGCGGCAGGTTGGGCGGCGTGAACATCGGCGTTCCGTCGGCCCTCTCGCGCGCGACGAGACAGGGAACGCTTCCATAGCCGGCTTCCGCGATATCGGCGCCGGTATAAATCCGCAGGACACCCGGCGCGGTTTCCGCTTCCGCGGTATCTATCGACACGATCTTGGCATGGGCGTGCGGCGAGCGGACGACATAGGCGTAGGCCTGTCCGGGACGGTTGAGGTCGTCCGAATATCGCCCACCGCCGCGCAGTAATCGCGGGTCCTCCCAGCGCGGAACGCCTTGCCCAACACCGAATTTCGTCATGTTTTCCTCTAGCGGTTCAAGCCGCTGTTCGCGTTATCATGTCCGGGTGATACTGAGCGATGATCATATCGCCATGTCTTATAGATTGCGCATGAAGAATCTATCGAATTGCCGATGTCCGATCCCCTGGTGATCCCCTATGGCGTGCCGTCGCTCCGGTCCGGTCAGGTGGCGCTGCACGACGGAACGGTCGAATGTCCTGCGCCCTTCGTGGCCATTGATCGGCGTGCGGGCAAGATTCTGCAACTGAATGGAAACCAATACGCGTTCCCCGAAGCGCCCGATTTGCGCGCGATGACGGATGCGGCGGTGCAATCGGATTTTCTCCGCGACCATCTCAAACATTACTGCGATCTGTGGGCGCGGCCACCGAAACTCTTCCTCGATTGCTATTTCGAGTTCGCGGCCAAGCGCGTAGAGCAAAACGAAACGCACCTGACAAAACTCCTGGACCCGTTCGGTACTCTATTCAGCTATCGCGATTGGGCCTTGTCGGCGCCGCGCCCGCTGCCGCGCGCGCAGTTGGCGGCGGCCGAAGGTTCGTACGCCGCGGTCGATTTCGCCTTTTGGCTCGGCGACCGTGTTTTCGCCGTCCTGCTTGTCGGTTCCGAAACGCCGACCAATAAGAAACGGGACCGATGCAATGCATTGGAGGCGGCGGGTATCGAGATCGTCGAACTCTCCGTAAATTTGCTTGCCCGGGAAGGGAGCGGTTATTTGGCGAGCGGCGTCCTGCCGAAAGAATTCGACGCGTTCTGGGAGGGTGACCTGATACCGCCGAGTCCCTTCCAGGGCACGTCGCTCGGCGACATCGTCCGCGAATAGGGCGGCTCAGATATCGGCTTCGAGGACGTACAGCCCGCCGACATGCCGGTCGATGGCGTAGACGATGGCGTTTTCGTCGACATAGACGTCGTTGATCTGGATCGCGCCCGTCGGCGCGCCCTCGGGTGCCGCAGGAACGAAAGAGGCGATTTCCTTCGGCTGGAACGGGTTCGACGTGTCGTAGGCGCGGACGCCGCCGTTGAAGAAAGTCGCGAAAATGATGGTGTCCGACCGGAAGGCCGGGCCTGGCCGGTTCTCATGCAGATTGTGCGACCCGAAGCGGCCGCCGCGATTGCCGAATTCCTCGACCGGCGGCATGGGGAAGGTGCTGATCGGCACGAGATTTGTCTCGTCGCGCGCGTCGACGATCCAGGTCAGTTTCGGCCAGTCGGCGCCGTTGTCGCGCACGCATTCGTCGGCGACGATCAGCAGGTCGCGCTCGAGCAGCGGCAGCACCGTGTGGCAGAAGCCGGGGTAAGGCGGGTGCGGGTTCCAGTTCGAAACCAGACGCGGCTTGGTCATGTCGCTGATGTCGAGGATCGCCGTGCCGCCGTCGAGGCATCCGAGATAGGCGCGGTCCGGCCGGGCCGGATAGACGTTGGTATTGTGCATGCGGAAGCCGGAATCGAATTGCGGATGGCGTTGCGGGGCCGGTGTTTCTTCGCCCTCCATCGTGCCCGGATACCACCAGCGCCCGACTTCGGTAGGCTTGGTCGGGTCGCGCACGTCGACGATGGTATAGATCTGGTCGTCCTTCGGGTTACGCGGCGTGAAATCCGCCGCGCCGCTGGTGCAGTGGATATATTCGCCGTCGACGAACCAAAGCGCGTGCACGCCGCGCGAATGGGGACCGGAGCGGTCGAAGAAGGCTATCGGCTTGGGATTCTCCGGATCGGCGATATCGAACAAGTCGATGCCGGCGGGCTGTTCGCCAGCGACGGCCGTCTGATAGGCGACTGCCAGAAAGTCGCCGGTCACCTCCAGCGAATTCGAGCGCACCCGGTTGTGCGGCAGTTGCGTTTGGCAGATGACCTTGGGCTTGCGCGGATCGCTGACGTCGACGCCGGTGAAATTCGTCGGTGCGGATTCATGCGCGATCCACAGTACGCGCCGGCCGTCGCCTGCGACTTGCATCGACATACCTTCGCCGCCATTGCCGAATCCGCCCAGATCGTCATGGGCGATCAGTTTCATGTTGAAGGCTTCGTCCTTGCCCATGGTAACGCTCCGGCACTAGTTTCGAGGGTATGATTCCCGTTTCGATTATCACCGGTTTTCTCGGCAGCGGAAAGACGACCCTGCTCAATCACCTGGTCCGGCAACCCGGCATGGCGGACACCGCGGTGATCGTGAACGAGTTCGGCGAGATCGGGATCGACCATCTGCTGATCGAGCAGGCCTTCGAAGACACGGTGCTGTTGGAGAACGGCTGCATCTGTTGTTCGATCCGCGGCGATCTGGTCGATACCTTGACCGACCTTCTTCGGAGGGTCGAACGGAACGAACTTCCGGCATTCTCGCGCGCCGTCGTCGAGACGACGGGACTGGCCGATCCGGCCCCAATCCTGCAAACGCTGATTTCGGACGAACGCTTGCGGCAGGACTACACCCTGGACCGGATCGTGACGACCGTGGACGCCGTCAATGCAATTGGGCAGCTCGAAGAGTTCGGCGAGGCCGTCAAACAGGTCGCCGTCGCGGATTGTCTCCTGATCACGAAATCGGATTTGCTGGATAAGGGCAGCATTGCCGGATTGGTGGATCGGCTTCGCGGCATCAACGCTGGCGCGCCGATCAACGCAATCGATCAGGGGAAAGCCGAGACCGACGTGCTGTTCGGCGGCGAACCTGGACATCGGGCAATCGGCGATTGGCTGGATCACGACCACACGCACCACCGGCATGACGGAGACACCGGCATTACGTCCTTCGCGATTGTCATCGATCGCCCGCTGCCCTGGCCTGCCGTCAAAGCGTGGCTGGAATCTGTCGCGTCGCTGCGCGGGTCCGACCTGCTACGGGTCAAGGGTATCCTGAACGTTGCAGACCGCGCCGGTCCGGTCGTCGTGCACGGCGTCCAGCATATCTTCCATCCGCCGGTCGAGTTGCGCGAATGGCCGGACGCGGTGCGGACGACACGGATCGTCTTTATCGCCCGAAACATGGAAAAATCTGCGCTTGAGAACGCCCTTGCCGCCTTCGTGGCGCGCGAGACGGCGGTCGCCTAAGATCGAACCCAGGAACAAGAAGGGGAGCAGGCACTATGGTCGAAATGGCAGTCTTCGAAGCGGGAAACTACCGTTATGTACGCGGTCCCTTCCAGTATTCCGGCGGTGTGGCGGCGGAACCGGGCTATGGCATCGAGCGGGTGCGGTTCGCCAAGCGGCTGCCGATGGTCGAGGGCTTCCAAGCCATCGAGGCGCATCTGACCAAACGCGGGCGGCCTTTCACGTCGTTTTGCGCCTGCGAATTGCGCTCGCCGGCGCCGTTTACCGAACAGGGTTTCATCGATTTCAACCGGGTCTATGTCGGTACGTTGGAGCGTTGGGGAATCTTCAAGGACGAGGAAAACCCCGTGGCCCGGTCCAACGTCTGTCCCGAGATCGACGGCCCGCCCGAACCAAGCTTCGAAGCCTTCAGCTATACCGTGCAGGCAGACCATACCGCACCGAGTTTCGTGATCGCCGGTTCAGCCGAATCGCCGGGAGGACCTGGCGGTTACGAAAAACGCATCATCCGTCTCGGCGACACTTCGGACGCCGCGATGCGTGAGAAAGCGCTCCACGTTCTGGGTGCCATGGAAACGCGGATGACGGCGCTGGGTGTGGGCTGGGCCCAAGCGACGACAACCCAGGTCTACACCGTTCACGATCTTTTCCCCTTCCTCGCAGACGAAATCGTCGGCCGCGGCGCGACCCCGGCCGGGCTAACCTGGTATTACGCCAGACCGCCTGTAGAGGGTTTGGCATACGAGATGGATGTCCGCGGCGTTCCGGTGGAGATGGTGATCTAGCGCCGACACCACCGGAAAGGGCAGTACGGACATGAAAGTTGGACTTCTGTTGAGCCAACACGCGCGCCGGTCGCCGGACAAAGTGGCGATCGTCTACGGCGACCAGGTTCTCTCGTTCGGGACCCTCGACCGGCAGAGCAACCGCATGGCGAATGCGCTGTTGGCCAAGGGGCTGAAACAGGGCGACCGGGTCATTCTTTATGTTGGCAATTCGGTGGAACTGGTCGTCGCCGTAGCAGCCTTGTGGAAGGCGGGCGCCTTGCCGATCCCCATAACGACCTGGACTGTTGGCCGCGAACTGGCGTTTCTCGTTTCCGATTGCAAGCCTTTCGCCGTCCTCTACGGGCCGGAACAGATGGACGCGGTGCAAAGTGCCGACTTGCCCGGCGATATCATGCACATCATGACGGCGCCGGCCGGCCATGCGCTCGACCTGAAATCGTTGATCGAACAAGGCGACGAAACCGCACCGCCGGCGCTCCCCGTGGAACCGGACGACGCGATGATCGGATACACCTCCGGGACGACCGGAAACCCGAAGGGGTCGATCCTCACCCATGCGAACTTAATCACGGCGCAGTTGCTCACATCGACTGTTGCCAGTTTGCGGGGTGACGATATCTACATGATCATGACGCCGATCGCGCATCGGGTCGGCATGGCGCGGCTGGTGACGTGCTTCAGCCTGGGCGCTACCGTGATCGTCATGCCGCGTTTCGACCCGGGCGACGCCATCAGCTTGATCGAGCGGCATCGGATCAGCGTGATCTCGCTGGTTCCGACGGTGGCGCGGCTGTTGCTGGAGCGGATCGAGGCGACCGGCACGGCGTGCGAGAGCCTGCGCGTCGTCACCGCGACCGGTGAAGCCTTTCCGGAAACGTTGAAGGCACGGCTGGCGTCGGTTCTGCCGCATGTGGCGCTTTGGGTTTTCTATGGCATGACGGAAGGCGGCATCCCGGCCGCGATTGGGCCGGAAGAACAAATACGTAAGCCCGGCTCCGTCGGCCAGCCGATACTCGGCGTCGAAATTCGCCTGGTCGACGAGACGGGCGCCGATGTGCCGGTCGGCGAGTTCGGCGAAGTCATATTGCGCAGCGGCGCGCCCGGCCGCGCCATGATCGCCCGCGAATATTTCAACCGGCCCGAGGCCAACCGCGATGCCTATAGGGACGGCTGGTTCCGTACCGGCGATCTGGGCCGCTTCGACGAGGACGGCTACCTCTATCTGGTGGACCGGGTGAAGGACATGATCCTGTCCGGCGGCTTGAACATTTATTCCCGCGAAGTCGAGCAGGCCCTTGAGGCTGCGCCGGCGGTGCGCGAGGTTGCCGTCGTGGCAGGCCCGGATTCGGAATTCGGAGAATGCGTCGTCGCCTATGTCGCGTTGAAGCCGGATGCCGCTGCGACGGCGGATGACCTTATCGCCCATTGCCGTGAGCGTATCGCCAGTTACAAGAAGCCGAAATATGTAGTCTTCTTGGATGCTCTGCCGCGCAACGCGAACGGCAAGGTGTTGAAGGCTGAACTGCGCGAGCGGACGAAACAGGATATCGCCGACCAACCGGGAGAGCTTTCATGACCGAGACCTACACCGGCGGCTGCGCCTGCGGCGAAATTCGCTACAGCTGTACCGGCGAGCCGCTCTATATGGGCAACTGTCATTGCCGTGACTGCCAGCGTGCGACGGGCAGCGCCTATTTCCCGGCGATGCTGTTCAAGGGCGAGAACTTCACCCTGAAGAGCGGCGAACCTCGCTGGTACGAGGTGACCGCCGACAGCGGTAACGCCATGCACCGCGCCTTCTGCCCGTCCTGCGGCGCGCCGGTTTTCATCGTCAACGGTGCCCGATCGGACAACCGCATCCTCTATGCAGGCAGCCTGGACGACCCAAGCCGTTACGAGCCGAGCCGCGACATCTTCGTCGCCAGCGCGCAGCCTTGGGACCTGATGCATCCCGACCTGCCCAAGGACGACGGGATGCCGGGAAGGTAGGTCCTATTCCGGATCCGCGTAGTCGACCTTACCGGCAAAATCCATTAGCGCCGGGGTGATCGGCTCTTCCGCTTCCTCCATGACATGGGCGACTAAACCGGCCGCGCGGCTAACCGTCGCGGCGCCGCGCATGGCGGCGACCGGGAAGTCGATCTCGCAGAGCAGCGCGCCGAGCCCGGCCGTCGCGTTGATCGTGAAGTGGCGGCCTGACGCCTTGTCGAGTTCCTCGCCGAGCAGGTTGAGCAGGGCGATGTAGTTGCCTTCGATCCCGGCCTGTTCGGCGATCGCGAACAGGCGGTCGGAGCGCGGGTCGGTCGGGTGGTAGTAGGGATGCCCGAAACCGGGCAGGTAGCGCTTCTCCGCCTTGGCCTTGGCCACGACGCCCGCCGCCCAGTCGCGCTTGTCGCCGTCGAAACCCATGCCGTCTTCGAGGATCGCGCCGGCGCCGGCGATAGAACCGACGAACTTGTCGCCGACCATCAGGATGCCCGCGGCGATGCCGGCCTGCGGATTAGCGGCCAGCGAGTCGCCGACCAGCCGCGCCACCAAGGCCGTCGGCGTCAAGCCGTGGTCCATCAGGATGACGAGAGACGCGTCGAACACCTTTAGCTGCATGGCGGTTGGTTGCCGGCCCGTGACGATGAAATAGAACGCTTCCGCGAAACTCATCACACCGACGATCTCTTCGAGGACGTTGCGGCCGCGGATACGCAAGCGCTCCGTATCCGAGGTCGGCGTGCCGATGCGGGTCGTCGGCGACAATTTGTCTTGTGCCATCACGTTTCCTTTCGCTTATGATCCGCCCGCGAGCTTGCGGTTATGGTCGTTCCAGGTGTCGATTTCCGGGTCGGTCAAGCCGAGCGCACGCAATATCTTTTCGCCGTGTTCGTTAAAATCCGGCGGCGGGCCAAGCGGCTGGTCGTCGCGCGACCCGTCGAAGAATACCGGCCGGCGGATGCCGGTATAGCTTCCGCGTTCGGGATGGGTGATTTCCGCGAAGGTATCGAGATGGCGGACCTGCGGATCGTCATAGACTTCCGGCAAGCTGTTCACCGGTGCGAACGGCACATCGAATTCCTCAAGCCGTGCGGTCCAGTAGTCCTGCGGCTTCGCCGCCGCCGTCTTTTGGAACTCCGCCGCCAGCAACAGATAGTTGTCGATCCGCTTGGTGCGGTCGTCGAAGCGCGGGTTGGCGCCCAGGTCGGGGCGCTCGAAGGCCTTCTGCATGGCCCGCCAGAATTTTTCCTGCGAGGACATGTGGATCGACAGCATCTTCCCGTCGGCACAGCGCACCGCATAGGATTGCGACGCGGTCACCCGCATCAACGGGCCTGGCTCGACGTCCAGGATTTGCGCGTTCAGGAACGGGTCGGGGATGAAGGCGATGGCGGATTCCAGCATGTTGACCTCGATACGCCGCGCCTTGCCGGTCCGCTCCCGCTCGAAAAGCGCCCCCAGCACACCGTAGCACGCGTTATAGCCGGTCATGTTGTCGGCGATGGTCGGGCCAGTGAGCTGTGCGTCCTCGCCGAGGAACAGGCTGGAAATGCCGCTGATACCCTGCGCGACGGCGTCGTAGGCCGGCCGGTCCTTGTACGGTCCGTCCTCGCCGAATCCGGTGATCGAGCAGACGATGAGGCGGGGGTTGGCCTCGCGCAGTACCGCCATGCCTAGATTGAGCCGATCCATGACGCCCGGCCGAAAATTTTCGATCAGCACGTCGGCATCGGCCGCGAGCTTGAGATAGATGCCGCGCCCCTGCGCCGACCTCAGGTCGAGCGCCAGGCTCTCCTTATTCCGGTTGTAGGCGCGGAAATGCGGGCTGTAATCGTCGCCACGGAAGACGCGGAACGGATCGCCGCCGTTCGGGTTCTCCACTTTGACGATCGAGGCGCCCAGATCGCCGAGCAGCGATCCCGCGAGGGAGCCCGTGATCATGGTGCTGGATTCGATGATCTTGATGCCGTCGAGCAGGCTCGCCATGGAGTGTCTCCGATCAGCCGTATTCGTTCAGAACGTGGCGGGCGAGGGCCATCTTCAGGACTTCCTCGGGACCTTCGGTGATCATCATCGAGCGCATGTCGCGCCACAGCTTCTCGACGGGCAAATCGGTCGTCAGTCCCACACCGCCGAAGATCTGCAGGCAGCGGTCGGCCGCCTCGTAGCCCTTGCGGTCGCCGAGATATTTGCAGAGGTAGGAATCGTAACGGATGTCCTCGCCGGCGTCGTAGCGGGCGGCGGTCTTGTAGACCAGCGGCCGCATCATCTGGATATCGGCGTAGATGTCGACCAGCGGCCACTGGATTGCCTGCCGTTCGGCGAGCGGCTTGCCGAAGGTGACCCGTTGCTTTGCATAGCCGGCGGCAAGTTCCAGGCAACGCTCCATCACGCCGATGCCGAGCGCGCCGTGCCGGATACGTCCGAAGGTGATCCAGGTCTGCGCGATCTTGAAGCCGTCGCCTTCCGCGCCGATGATGTTCTCGACCGGCACCCGCACGTCGGTGAATCCGATCTCGCACGGCCGGTCGTCCATCACGGTTTCCTGCTGCCGCAGGATTTCGACGCCCGGCGTGTCCGCGTCTACCAGGATGCAGGAGATGCTGCCGCGCGCGCCTTTTTCCTTATCCGTGACGCAGGTGACCTTGAAGAAGTCGGCGCTGTCGCCGTTCGTGATGAAACGCTTGATCCCGTTGATCACGTAGTGATCGCCGTCGCGCACCGCCGTCGTACGGATCGCCGCCGCATCGCCGCCGGCGTCCGGTTCGGTCTGCGCGATCGCGGTCTGTTTCTCGCCGCGCAGGATCGGCCAGAGGTATTTCTCCTTCTGGTCGTCGCGCAGGAACTGCAGCAGGATCGGGCTGACGTCGTGGCCGAAGATCCAGGCCTTGCGGCGCGGGAACGCGATGGTGCGGCCGGTCTCCTCCCAGACCACGACCCTCGCCAGCAGTCCCAGCCCCATGCCGCCGTATTTCTCCGGCACGTCGATCTGCCAGATGCCCAGCGCGCGCGCCCGGGCTTCCCATTTCTCCCGGTATTCCGGCTTCAGTTCGGGGCCGTCATAGGAGTCGCGTTCGTGCGGGATGATCTCTTCGTCGATGAAGCGCCGCAGCGTCTCGCGCAGCATGCGCAGTTCTTCGGGCAATGTGAAATTCATACGCCAATCGTCCGTTCGATGGGGCCGCTACCCTAATCATACGCACCGGCGCCCGGATAGGTGAAGTTGTGGCCTTGAGCGCGACACGCCACAATGCGGAAGACCAGCAATCGAGAAGGAGCGGCCCGATGGATTTCAGCAAGTTCGAGAAGGTGATCGTCAAACAGCATGACGGCATTTCCTGGCTCTATTTGAACCGGCCTGAAAAGAAGAACGCCATGAGCCCGCAGCTCCATTACGAGATGGACGAGGCGCTGGAGACGCTCGAGTCCGATCCGGAAACCAAGCTGGTGGTGATCGCCGGCATGGGTGGCAATTTCAGCGCCGGTCAGGACCTCAAGAAGTTTTTCCGCGAGCTGGAGGATAAGCCAGCCGAGAGCAAGAAGGCGCAGGCGGCGGCGAACCGCTGGCGCTTCGAGCGGCTGTGGAACTACGACAAGCCGACCATCGCGATGATCGAGGGTTATTGCGTCGGCGGCGCTTTCATGCAGCTGCTGTCGACGGATTTCGCGATTACCGCGGACAACGCGACCTTCTCGCTGAGCGAGGTGAACTGGGGCATCCTGCCGGGGGCGCTGGTCGCCAAGCTGGTCGCCGACGCCTGTCTGCCGCGCCGCGCGCTGTACTATTCCTGCACCGGCGAGGCATTCGACGGGCACGAAGCCGAACGCATCGGCCTGGTCGACAAGGTCGTGCCGCATGCAGACTTGGAAGCCGAGGTCGAGAAGCTGGCCGACGTGCTGATGAAGAAAAGCCCGGCCGTTCTGCGCGCGACCAAACAGGCGGTCCGCCAGGTCCGCACGATGGATCACGGCCAGGCGTTCGACTACCTGATGGAAAAGAACATGGCGATCCGTTTCCACGACGCCCGGTTCAACATGCAGAGCTCCTACCACGAGGGTCTCAAGCAGTTCCTCGACGAGAAGAGCTACCGCCCGGTCTACGAATCCTTCGAACCTGTGGCGCAACTAACCCATCAGCGCGACGGAGACGATTGAGGGAGGTTCTTACCGCGTCCCTTGGGTCCGCTACCGCCTTGAGAGGGGAACCGGCCGCGACTCCGTGCCGATCCGGGGCCAATTTAGGCCTTAGAGCGCGCCGTCGCCTGGTTTCCGGCTCCACTAACGTTTAGCGGCGGCCGCCTCAACCGGTCCGCGCAACGGCAAACTGGAGAATGTCCCGCCAATGAGGTGTCACGAATGGCGCCACACGTGGCACCCGACCTGCGGCGAAGACCCGGTCCGGCGTAGCCGAGACAATCGGCGGCAAGGTGAAAGTGACGGAAGAAGTGCGTTTGGATGACGTGAATTATGGGAATATTGCCTTCCAAGCACAGCCAACTCTCCAACATCAGGTTGTCGGACAGCTAAGGAGAGGAAGCCATTGCGGCGGCGTTGCGAATCGAGGGATGATCGCCGTGTATTTAAAGGCAATCTGAGAAATGCCGACAGTACGAACATGTGTTTAAAGCGATAAAAATAATTCAGTAATAATGATGTAATTTTATTTATATCTTATTTGATATTTGCTTGCCTATCCGGTTAACGCCCATGACCGCTACATGTAGGGTGCCGCCACTCTCCCGAGTAAAGCTCGGCATAGGTTGGAGCAGAGGTGTCGCCCGCGATGCCGAGCAATGAGCGGAAGGCGTTGAACGGGTAGAAC
>JAKZTB010000191.1:0-8887 GCA_047517345.1 Alphaproteobacteria bacterium | reverse complement strand
CGCGGGAGGTCCACGACGTTCAATCGCGGGGAGAACGGACCCGGCTGCTGGTCGAGACGGTCGAAGACCCTGCCGCCATCGCCGTCCTGTTTGCCGGCGGCAAGGGTGCGATGCGCCTGTCCGAAGAGGGCGATATCGGTTGGGGTAACAGCAACTTCCTGATCCGCAGCAGAACGTATTTGCTTAAAAGCGGCATCGCGACGGCGGTCATCGATGCACCGACGGATCATCAGTACGACCTGCGCTTCGGGTTTCGCGGGTCCGCCGCACATGCAGCCGACATCGGCGCCGTCATCGCCCATCTGCGCGCGACATTCGGGGTACCGGTCTGGCTCATAGGCACCAGCCGCGGCACGAATTCGGTGGCGAATGCCGCCGTCAGGCTCGGCGATTCGGGCGCCGACGGAATCGTCCTGACCGCCTCCATGCTCGCCTGGAACGAAAATGGCGACAATCTTTTTGATTATTCGCTCGAGAAAGTCTCTGGGCCCGTGTTGATCGCGCATCACGAAGAC
The DNA here is from genome assembly GCA_047517345.1 of Alphaproteobacteria bacterium. Taxonomy (GTDB): domain Bacteria; phylum Pseudomonadota; class Alphaproteobacteria; order UBA8366. The sequence continues at coordinate 8,372 of JAKZTB010000191.1, read as the reverse complement.
GACGAATGTTTCGTTACGCCGCCGGAGGAGGTCCCCGAGCTTGAATCGCGGCTCACCTCGGCAAGTCCGGTCAAGTCCCAGCTTTACAGCGGCGGTTACGCCGCCGGAAACCCCTGCCAGGCCGCGCACTATCATGGATTCAATGGCATCGAAGAACAGGTTATCGCCGACATCGCCGCCTGGATGAAAGCGCCAGCGCGGTAAACCGGCGGCCGAAAACGCAAAAGCCCCGTGCAAGACGGGGCTTTTTTATGGGTACCTAGTTCGGCACCGCCCGATCCCTGACTGGGCCTAGATTTTTTACGTGGATATGTCGCCTGTACTGTCCGGTGGCGTCATTTTTCGAGCCTCCTCCAGTCTGGTTGCACCGCGTAATACTAGGTCTAGAACTCCTTTTCGATGGACCTAAACGTTACGCCGATCCGAGGCGAAATTCAATCCAATTCTAAGAAAAAACGGCGTCGTTAGACCAACTTTTCAATACGTTTCGCGCTTCCGTCATGATCTGCCGCACGACCGCGCCCGCAGGTGGAATCGAGTCGATCACACCCGACCCTTGCCCTGCCGCCAGCACACCATTTTCCGTGTCGCCTTCCATACGGCCACGGACCGACGCGGGTTCGCCGACTTCGCGCAGCTGATAGGGAAACGGCTTTATGTCCTCCTCATGCGCGGACCAATATTCGGTGAACTTGTTACGGATGATGCGCGCCGTCTTGCCGGAATGACCGCGCGTCACGATCGTGCCGTCCTCGTCGATATCAACGATCTTCTGTTTGTAGTTGATATGGCCGCGCGCCTCTTCCGTCGCGATGAACCGGGTGCCCATCCACACGCCCTGTGCGCCCAGCGCCAGCGCGGCGATGAGGCCGCGTCCGTCGGAAATTCCGCCCGCGGCGAGCACCGGGATATTTACGCAGTCGACGACTTTGGCGACCAATGGCAGGGTGCCGATCCGACCGACATGCCCGCCGCCCTCATTGCCCGAGGCGATGACCACATCGACGCCCGACGCTTCCACCTTTTGCGCCTGCCGTGAGGTGCCGACCAGCGACATGACCTTCATGCCCGCATCGTGCGCGCGCGGCACGATACGCTCCGGATTACCGAGGCCCGAGACGATGACCGATGCGCCTTCCTCGAAGGTCACCTCGATATGCTCTTCGACCTCCTGAGCGTAGCCGCTTGTCGTGGCGTCGCCGCCCTGCACTTCGGCGAACAGGATATCGACGCCGTAGGGTTTGTCGGTCTCGTTCTTCACAAGCCGGATCTCGCGGCGCAGTTGCTCCGGGTCCATGAAGGCGGACCCGATCACGCCGAGTCCGCCGGCGTTCGACACCGCCGCCGCTAGCTTGCCATATGCGACCGAGTACATACCGGCCTGGCAGATTGGATACCGGACGCCGAGCATACGGCACAGCGGGTTGTTCTCCAGAATACCGGACAGCGACATCGGCTCAGGCGTTGCCGACGGCGTAGCCTGCTGCACTGGTACCCGCAAGCTTGCCGAAGACGGAACCCGCCATCAGGCCGCTGCCGCCGGGATAGTTGCCGTAGAACAGACCGCCGACCAGCTCGCCGGCCGCGTACAACCCCGGGATGCTGCGCTCGCTGACGTCCTGCACGGCGCCCTCGTCGTTGATGCGCAACCCGCCGAACGTGAAGGTGATACCGGTCGTCGTGATGAACCCGGCATAAGGCGGCTTGTCGATCGGCAGCGCCCAATTGGTTTTCGGCGGCGTGATCCCTTTCGTCGTCACCCCGTCAAGGACCGCCGGGTTGTAGTCGCCCGGCTGGCACGCGGCATTGTATTCGGACACGGTCTTCGCCAGCTTCTCGGGATCGATCTCAAGCTCTTCGGCGAGCCCTTCGATCGTGTCCGATACCACCTTGGTAACCTCATGGATGCGGTATTCGTCGCGCAGCATGTCGATGGTCTTCTGGTCGAAAATCTGCACGCAGGTGCGGTGCGGCTGGGCCATGATCTCGCGCCCGAACCGGACATAGGTCAGGTTGCGCAGATCCTCGCCCTCGTCGACGAAGCGCTCGCCGTTCAAATTGACCATGATGCCGAGCGGATAGGAGTGCTTTTGGAAATTGTCGAGCACGACCCTGTCGCCATAGGGCGGCGCGCTGATATCCCAACCCACCGAATGACAGCCCGACCAGTTGCCGAAGGCCTGCGCACCGATATCGAGCGCCATCTGGATGCCCTCGCCCGTGTTGTGCCGGGTCCCGCGGACGCGGCACAGGTCCCAGCCCGGGCCCAGATAACGCACGCGCATCTCCGGATTGGCCTCGAACCCGCCGCAGGCCAGAACGACGGACCGCGCGGCGATTTCCTCGTAGCCGTTCGGGCCGCGCACCTGGACGCCGGTGATGGTGCAGCGCTGGTCCTGCAGCAGTTTGGTCGCGCCGGTCTCGTAGCGAATTTCGATGCCGAGTTTGTCCAACCGCGCCAGTTCGAACTCGACGAGTCCCTGTCCGCCGCCGACAGACTCGATGTTCACGCCGCCATAGAAAACATGCTTGCCGTCGACGATATAAGACTGCCGTCCAAACATCGGAATGAACCGTATACCGTGACCGCGCAGCCAACCCATCGTCGGCCGCGAATCGTTGATCAGCCGCCAAGCCATCGTCTCGTCGCACTGGTGATGCGTGACCTTCATGAGTTGTTCGTAGAAATATTGCTTGTCGTGGTTGGGCAGCACGATTTGGTCCCGCTCCGCATCGGAAAGGTCGATCAGAATATCCTCGCAGACATCCTCCAATCCTTCGTGCGCGAAACGGAATCCACCGGCGGTGAAATAGGAATTGCCGCCCTTTTCATCCTCCGACGCTTTTTCCAGGACCAGAACCTTGGCGCCGCCCTCATAGGCGGCCAGCGCCGCACACAATGCGGCGTTTCCCGCACCGACGACAACGACATCGAAATCCATACTCGCCATGTTATTCCCCAATGTTCCTTCGAATAATGTCCAAATGGTATCAGGCCGAATTCAGCGTTTCGCGCGCCCTGGCCAAGATACCCAGATGTTGCTCATGGTCACCGACGACACGGACCATCAGATGGCGCGCGCCGGCGTCTGCATAGCCTTGGAGCCAAGGTGCAAACTCGGCCTCCAGCCCGCCGAAGCAGGCCTGACGCCGCCGCAATTTCTCGGCCGGCTGACCGTAATATTGCTCCAGATAGCGATTGATCCGGTCGTTCGCCTTTTCCGCGTCGTCGTTGATGGATACGGTCAGATAGACGGCCCCGGTTACGGCCCCGGCGCGGCCAGCTTCCTCCCCGGCCTCGCAGACTGTCGCCCACTGCTTGCCCCAACCTGCGGCGTCCGGTCCCGTCGGGAACCAGCCGTCGAAATGGCGGCCTGCCCGCGTCAGGCTGGCGTCCACCGACCCGCCGCCCCAAATCGGCGGCCCGCCGGGGCGGTGCGGCGTCGGCCCCAACACGCTGTCTTGGACTTTCCAGCGCCCGTCCCAATCCACCGGCTCGCCGGACCAGAACGCCTTGCACAGCCGCAGCCCTTCCATCATCCGGCCGACCCGTTTCTCGAACGGCACGCCGGCGGCTTCGAATTCGGCCCGTATGTTGGGCACGTCGGCGGCGATCCCGACGCCCATGATGAAGCGGCCCTCGCTGACCTGATCCAATGTCGCGACCAGATGCGCCAGCACGACCGGATTGCGCAATGCCGGCAACAGCACCGCCGTTCCGAGTTCGACACGCCCGACGCGCCCTGCGACAGCGGCCAGCAAGGTCAGCGGTTCGTGCCGCGGCCGCGCCAACAGGGAGTCGCCGACCCAGACGGAATCGAGGCCCGCCCCTTCCGCCCGCTCGGCGAGCGTCAGCAACGGCGCGGCCTCGGGCCGGCCCTGCATGATCTGTTCGCGGGTCGGCAGCAGATACCCGATCTTTACGCTCATCGGCCGAAACCCTCGTCGTGCCTACTGAGTGTGACGGCTCATACCTTGGCGCCCCAGGCGCGTTCCGCGTAGTCCTTCGTCACGATGTCGAAGACGACGCCGTTGGGGTCGCGGAATTTGATCTCCGTTGCACCCTCCGCCGAGTCGGGTAGCCGCATGTGATAGCGGCCGCCGTTCTCTTCGATCGCCTCGCTGGAACTGGCGATATCGTCGACCACGAACCCCATATGGTGCAGGCCGTGAAAATCCTTGCCGCGCTCGTCGCCGGCTTGCTCGTCCGTCTTGAACTTCAGGATCGCCAGGCTGATCGTGCCGTCGGACAGCATGATCACGATGCCCGACTCGTACACCCGTTCCATCTCGAATGTCTTCTCGTAGAATGTCGCGGCCACTTCCATATCGGGTACGGTCACCGCAATGTGCCTGAGCTTCGCCATGAGTGCCTCCTTCAAACCGTTCATGAATCGTGTTCATGCGGCGCGACCAGTGTCAAGTTTCAGCGGGGATCCAACAGAACGCGCGACGCGGCATCCAATATCTGGCGGGTCGAATGCCCCGCGCCGGGTACGATTTCACGATGCCAAGCGAATTTTGTGCCGAGCCGAGCCGCAACCGTCTTCGCCTTGTCGAAATAGGCGAGACCGCGCGCGAAACGGTGCGCCCCTTGCCGTTTCGCGGCAGGCGTATTGTGCAGATACTTATGATTGGGATCGTTGTCGGCATCGCCGAGGATGACGGTCAATTGTCGTCCGAACGCGGCGCGAAGCTGCCTATCGTTCGCACCGGATCCCTTCAGGCCATAGGGGTACGCCTCGTCCCGATCCGGCATCGTATACCACCCCGCATTGCCCGCAACGGCGCGATCCAGCCGGAGGCGCGGCATGAAGGTAACCATCCGGTACACGAACTGCGCGCCCGCCGAATGCCCGAAAAGCAGATAGCGATCGCGCGTCGAACCGGTCCAGCGCCGCGCCGCATCGAACAGGTTTTCGATCGCGTTGAACGACCAATCCCGCTGCGGCACCGGATCGCCAAACGCCGTCCGCATATTCCCACGGTTGTAGCTGCGGCCGCCCGGGAATTGCCGCTTTGTGAATTCCGGTGCGAGGACGAGAAATCCGTGCTGTTCCGATAGGTCGCGCCAAACGTCGCGGGTCCAATCTGCGTTACGCTTCACGCCATGCGCGACAATCAGGATCGGTGAATTCGGACCAAAGGCACCGGGCCGGTGATAATAAACGCGCATAACTTTACCCGGCAGGCCTTCGAAAGCAGCTTGGCCCGAGCCGACCGGCAACGGTCCTCCGGTAACGCTCGCCGGAACCGACCTACAGCTTGAGAGAAGAAGGAGCGCAACCGCGACGACACGGATCAGTTCGTCTTTCGCCAATGTCCGGTCTCTCCGTTCCATCGCGATAATGCGCCTTGGGCTGTGCAAGCGGCTCCGATTTTGTATTGTTTGGCCGCCACGCTGTTCCAATACCATTTCAGGATCACCCATGACACAGAGCGATAAACGCGTCCTTTCCGGCGTCCGCATAATCGATTTCAGCCGCCTGCTGCCGGGACCTTGGGCGACGCAGATGCTCGCCGATCTGGGCGCCGACGTGATCAAGGTCGAGCAGCCGGAAGTCGGCGACTACAGCCGGCACAACCCGCCGAAATACAAGGATAGCAGCGTCTATTACAACAGCGTCAATTCGAACAAGCGCAGCATCGCGATCGACCTCGCCAATCCGAACGGCCAAGCCGTCGCGCACCGGCTGATCGAGAAATCCGACGTGATCATGGAGTCCTTCCGCACCGGCGTGGCGAAGAAACTCGACGTGCATTACGAGAAGGCCCGCGCCTTGAACCCGGGCATCGTCTATTGCGCGATCACCGGCTACGGGCAGGACGGGCCGTTGGCGCGCGTGCCGGGGCACGATCTCGTCATCCAGTCGATGACTGGGCTGATGGGCATGTCGGTGGACCGCGAGCCGCTGCCCCCAGTCCCCGGTTTCCAGGCGGCCGACTATGCCGGCGGCGCAATGGCGCCGACGGCGATCCTGGCCGCGCTGATGCGCAAGCAACAGACCGGCGAAGGCTGCTATATCGACCTGTCGATGTTCGATTGCCTGTTCTACATGTGCAACATCGTCCAGACCGGCGGCATGTCGCGGTTGGCCGGCCATAGCGGAGAGCCGGCGATGCAGCCTTGGGGCGACAACCCGCGCTACGCCACCTATCTCTGCGGCGACGGCAAGCCTGTGGCGGTGTCGCTGCTGGAGGCGGTGCAGTGGCGGCAGTTCTGCTACTTCATCGAACGGCCCGAGCTGATCCGCGAGGACGAGGGGCCGGAGGACCGCCACTCGACCCATGGCGACCGCGCGCCACTCTACCGGGACGCCATCGAGAGCTACTGCAAGGCGCATACCCGCGACAGCCTGCTGGCCAAGATGGCGGCGGAACAGATCCCGATCTGCGCGATCTATACGCCGGACGAGGCGCTGGCCGACGACAATGTCGCGCAGCGCCGCCTGGTCGAATTCGTTGACCATCCCGTCGACGGGCGCATCCCGCACCTGACCAACCCGCTGGACCGGACCGGACTGACCGGCGGCGAACGCAATCCGGCCCCGGGACTCGGGCAGAACAATGCGGATATACTCGAAGAGCTCGGCTATTCCAAAGCCGAACGGAAAGACTTACAGGCGAAGGGAGCGATACCATCATGACCACAGCGACACCCAATGCGGACGCGGCGGCCCATTTCATCGGCTCCGCGCCGGGCCGGAACTACCAGGCGGACGCGGTCGAGGCGGCCCGCATGGCGCTGGTCGACGCGGTTGGTGTGGCGCTCGGCGCACATGGCGAGGGCGCCGGCCAGTCGGTGCGCAATGTCGCGGCCAGTTGGGGCGCCGGCGGCGAGGCGCAGATCCTGCTCGGCGGACGGACGGCGCCGGCGGTCGCAGCGATGGTCAACGCGACCCTGGGCCATTGCCTCGACTATGACGACACCCATGTCGGCGCGGTCGCCCATCTCGGCAACCCGACCTGGACCGCGGCCATCGCCGTCGGCCAGCAGGTGGGTGCCACCGACCGTGATATCCTCGGCGCCTTCATCACCGGTTTCGAGGTCGGCGCGCGGCTCGGCCACGGCATGGGCCAGGCGGTGAACGAGCGCGGCTTCCATTCCACCGGTCTGTTCGGCTGCTTCGCCTCGGCGACGGCGGCGGCGGTGCTGATGGGGCTCAACGAGGAGGGCATCCGCAACGCGCTCGGCGCAGCGGCGACCCAGGGCGCAGGGCTGACCGGCTCGTTCGGCACCATGGCCAAGCCGTTCCACGCCGGCAAGGCGGCGATGAACGGCGTGCTGGCGGCCGAGCTGGCGCGCGAAGGCTTCGAGGCGGCGCAGACCTTGATCGAACCAGAAGGCGGCTTCGGCCAGGCCTTCGTGCAGGACGGCGGCGCGGCGCCCAAACTGCTCGACTTCGACGGCAGCATGGAGATCACGCGCAACACCCTGAAGCCCTACGCGGCCTGCCTGTTGACCCACCCGGTGATCGACGCCGCGCGGGCCCTGTCCGCGACGGTCGCGCCGGACGACATCGCGGAGATCGCCGTCGAGGTCAACCCGATCTGCATTCAGCTCGCCGGCAAACCGCAGCCGCAGACCGGCCTGGCGGGCAAGTTCAGCACCGCCTACTGCACGGCGCTCGGCCTCACCGGCCAACTGGCCACCGCGAAAGACTTCGCGGACGACCGTGTCGCCGACCCCGCGCTCCGCAGCCTGGTCGACAAGGTCACCCTCACCCCCGTCCCGGACATGACGATGACCGCCGCCAAACTCACCCTGCGCCTCGCCGACGGCACCGTATTGGACCGCGACACGCCGCTGGCGCTCGGCAACCCGGGCAACCCGATGGATTGGGACGACATGGCGGCCAAGTTCATGCCGCTGGCCGAGCCGGTCCTCGGCGGCCAGGCGCAGACGCTCTACGACCTGCTGCGCGGCTTCGGGGATGGGGAGCAGATGGAGAAGATGCGGGAGATCGTGGCGCGGTAGGTCGGCAGCGGCGTGCGATCCCGCGCCGCAAGATCGAAGCGGAGCGGCCGAGTCAGGGATTAAACGATCAGGAGAGAATGTGGCAATGAAAGACCTGACCCCGATCTTCTGCGATCTTCCATGAAAAACAATATCGCTGGCGCGATTGGATGTTGAATCTACCGTCTTGGCCCCTCAACCAATAGCAAATTGTTTTTTCCCTTGGCGCCAAATTTTGACATTTACAATCGGAGGGAAACTGTGAAATTAATTCAAGCCCGCATTTCCCAAGTAGCGTCGATATTCAGTGCGGCGAGAAGGCGATTCTGCTATAAGAATCATAAAGTTGTAGCATGCATGGAGCGGTGGATATGGCACACCCGATGGGTGAATCGAAACCGGGGTGCCTTCGGGT
>JAKZTB010000190.1:0-13536 GCA_047517345.1 Alphaproteobacteria bacterium | reverse complement strand
GGAATCAATCGCTCCGCTGAGCGATGGTGTCCCCATCACGCTGCCCACCGTGGCAGCCTGAACGTCCCGGCCCTACCCGCCGGGAGCCGCGTAGAGCGCAACGCTCTTACACCACGCGCCGGGACACGATCGGCGGATTTGCCAACGATCTCAAGGTTTGCACGACGCGTTGCCGTCGCCGAAATGAAATGTCCGCTCATGCGTCGGCACTGCGTGCAATGGCAGGCGATGATTTCCCGAAGCGCTCCCCGAACTTCATAGCGTACCGCACCGCACAGGCACCCGCCCGTCGCCCGCACGTGTTCTTCCATTTCTGCCACGGAACTTCCTCCTGCTAACGTTCGCTTGGTAAATATTGTCCTAACAAGGGCTTGATATCGCGTAGGTGAAACCAGTCACGACGAAATGATCGATTTTACAGTTGTCACATCTAGCAGATGGCTCAATATTGTTGAAAGCCTCCTACAAATTGGCCACGTAATAAGGCGCGGTAGGGGAACGTGGCGCGGAGACAATCGTACATTTGAAATATACCGAGAGCGGCGACAGCTTCGAGCGCAGCCGACCCCACCACTCATCTGGAACAGAACGGAAAGCAGAGTTCGGAAAGTACAAAATGTTGCCAAAAGCGTTGTTAACCATAGGTCTGGTACTTGTCTTGACCGCGAATGCACAGGCCGAAACGTTCGTCTTCACGGCGATTCCCGATCAGGACGAGAGCCGCCTGCGGGCGCGCTTCGACAAAGTCGCAACCTACCTGTCGAAGCAATTGGGCGTCGACGTGAAGTACGTGCCGGTGAAATCCTATGGTGCGGCAGTGACCGCGTTCCGTAACGATCAGGTCCAGATGGCCTGGTTTGGCGGCCTGTCCGGCGTGCGCGCGCGCCAACTGGTAGCCGGCTCGGAAGCCATTGCGCAAGGTTACGAAGACCAGTTTTTCGTGACCTATTTCATCGCCAACGCGAGAACCGGGCTGTCGGCAAGCGAGTCCTTCCCGCTGGCCATCAAGGGCAAAACCTTCACGTTCGGATCGAAAGGTTCCACATCGGGCCGCCTGATGCCGGAGTTCCACATCCGCGAAAAATTGAACGGCGCACCGAACGACGTCTTCAAGAAGGTTGGTTTCAGCGGCGACCATTCGCGCACGATCGCACTGGTCCAGTCCGGCGCCTACGAAGTCGGTGCCGTGAACTTCAAGGTCTGGGAGAACGAGGTGAAGGCCGGGAAAATCGCCTCGTCCAAAATCAAAATTATCTGGAAGACGCCGACTTATCCCGACTATCAATGGTCGCTACGCGGCGATGTCGGCAAGAAATTCGGCGCCGATTTTAAAGCCAAGGTCACCAAGGCGTTGCTCGACATGAAAGACCCGGACCTACTTGCATCTTTCCCGCGCAAGAGCTTCGTGCCCGCGTCCAACGCGGACTACAAGTCCATTCTCGATACGGGAAAATCGATCGGTCTGATCGACTGAACCGATGCCTCTGTTCGACCTTCATAACGCGGAGGCCCGCTACAACGGCAAGGCGGTGCTGAGCGGCATCACGCTCAGCATCACCGCGGGCGAACGCATTGCGCTGGTCGGCCGCAGCGGCGCCGGCAAGTCGACCTTGCTGCGCATGCTGTACGAACAGCGCACGGAGGAAGCGGCGTTGTTGCCGCAGGAACTGGGATTGGTCAGGGTTCTGTCGGTGTTTCACAATATCTATATGGGACAGCTGAACCGCCATTCCGCCTGGTACAATTTCGTCAATCTGGTGCGCCCCATGGCGCGCGAAGTGGACATCGTACGCGCCATCACGGAGCGGCTCGGGCTGGAAGAAAAATTGTTCGATCCTGCGGGCGAACTGTCGGGCGGGCAGCAGCAGCGTACCGCCGTCGGCCGCGCGCTCAACCAGGGCAGCGAAATTTTAATCGGCGATGAGCCGGTTTCTGCGGTCGACGAATACCAATCCCGCGTCGTGCTGGAAAGCATCAACGAGAGTCACGAGACCGTCCTGCTTGCGATGCACGACATCGAACTGGCTATCGCCTATACCGACCGCATCGTCGGGTTGCGCGATGGCGCTATCGTCATGGACCAGCCGACCGCCGGCATGGTTCCGTCTGACCTTGACGACCTCTACCGATATTAGCGCTGCGGGCCGGGCGAAGACGTCGCCGCTGGTCCGCGCGAGCCTGACATTCGTCGCGATCGCGGTCGTCTGTCTGTTCCTGGCGGATCTGGAGACCATCGGCGTCGACCCGTGGGCGGAATTCGGCCGCATGGCAATCGGCGCCGCAACGCCGGACTTCACCGCGACAGACCGATTGTTCGACGCAGCGGTACAGACACTGGCCTTCGCGCTGCTCGGCGTCGCCGTCGCCAACTTGTTCGGCTTTGCCCTCGCGCTGGCATACCACTACAGGATCGTGCGGGTTGCCTGCGCTTTCGTCCGCGCCATTCACGAACTGTTCTGGGCGCTGATCTTCCTGCAGCTTTTCGGCCTTTCGCCGCTGACCGGCATCCTCGCCATCGCGATCCCCTATGCCGGGATCATCGCCAAGGTCTATGCCGAGATTTTAGAGGAAGCCGATCCGGCTCCGGCGCGCGCCGCGCCTTCCGGCAGCGGCGCTGTATCCATCTTCCTGTTCGCCCGCTTGCCGGACGCCTGGGTCCATTTCAAGCATTACAGCATGTACCGGCTCGAATGCGGGCTGCGGTCCAGCGCGGTGCTGGGTTTCGTCGGGCTGCCTACCCTGGGCTTCCACCTCGATTCCGCCTTCAAGCAGGGCTACTACTCTGAAGTCTCTGCGCTGTTGATCCTGTTCTACATCATCATCGCGACCATGCGGTACTGGATGCACAAACGCCTCCTGCCGTTCTATCTGATCGGCGCACTGATCGCACTGCCGACCGGTGCGTCGATTTCGATGACGAATATCGTGCGCTTCTTCACCGAAGACATCCTGCCGCATCCAATCCGCGTCGCGGAATCGATCGACGGCGTGGCGCTCGCAAAGCTCTGGGATTGGTTCAGTAGTCTGCTGTTCTCCCAGGCCGCGCCCGGTGCCTTCAACTCCATCGTCCTGACGATGATCGCGCTGGTCGGGGCCGGCGCATGCGCGCTTGTTTTCTTTCCGCTGATTTCGCCGAAATTCTTCGACCGGAAGAGCCGCACCATCGGGCACACAATCCTGGTCGTGGTCCGCTCGACCCCGGAATACATCCTCGCCTACGTCTTCCTGCAGCTCTGGGGACCCTCGATGGCACCGGCAATCGTCGCGCTGTCGCTGCACAACGGCGCGATCATCGGCCATCTGATCGGCCGCCACACCGAGACGATGCCGACGCGTCCGGACAGTCCGAAAGGATTGAACCTTTACGGATACGAAATCCTGCCGCGCGTCTATCCGCAGTTTCTCGCCTTCCTGTTCTATCGATGGGAAGTCATCCTGCGAGAGACAGCAATCTTGGGCATACTCGGCATCCCGACATTGGGATTCTATATCGACAGCGCCTTTGCCGACATCCGTTACGACCGCGCGGTCGTCTTGATCATCATCACGGCGCTGCTGAATATCGCAGTCGATACCCTGTCCCGCCGCATTCGCAGCAGGCTGCGATTGAAGACGACGCTCGATCACGAATGAGGCGCGAGGCAGCGCGCAAGTGATTAGGCGAACCGGGCGAAAACCGACTGCCACGCGGCGGCCTCGTTCTCGGGCGTAAAGCGCGGCGCAAGCGCCTCGCAGCGCAGGGCCAGGTCGGCGAGAAACGCCGGATCGGCCTCGGCCCGTTCCAGCAACGCGAGGAGACCCGCGGTACTGCCAGTCTGGTAATAGCCTGGATAATCCTCGCCGAGCAGGCCGATATTCCCCGAAATGTCCGATGCGATTACCGGAACGCCTGCGACCAGCGCTTCGGACACCACATTCGCGCCGCCTTCCATGATCGAGCTGATGACCATCAGCTGCGTCTTGACGAATTCGCGCCGCACCGCCCAGCCTGGCACCTCGCCGCGCCAGAGGTAGCGCGGGTTGCGCGCCATTTCCCTTTCCGCGTCGCGCGCCCAGGACGCGTCATGTGCCTTGCCCAGATGGATGACTCGCAGGCGCGAGTCCGCCGGCGCCTCCCGCGCCGCGTAGGCCGCGCGCAAGGAGTCCTTCTCTTCGCGCAAGTGCCCGATAACGCAAATATCGAAGTGCCGAACCGACGGTTTGCGTGGCCCGGTCAAGGGTGCCGCGCTTTGCGGCACGACCGTCAGTTTCGCACCGAATTCCGCCGGAATGTCCCGGACGACCCGGTCATGCAGGCAAACCAGCCAGTCGGCTATCTCCATAGAACGGCACGTCGTCTTGGGTTGGCTGTCCTGGAAGCGGTAGATATCGGTACCGGTCAAGGCGACGATCAGCGGGCCCCTCGGAAACGCCTCGCGAAACCTTGATATCGAATCGGCACTGCGCCAGGCGTGCAGCGCAACCATCATGTCCGCGCCGGCCCCGTCATAGGTCTCTGCAACCGTTACCCGGTGGCCGAGGCCTGACAATATTCTTTCCCATCGGTCGGCCGTCGTCCGGTTTCCCGACTTTGACCGCTTCGCCGCCGGCGTTATAAGGCTAATCTTCATTTTTATCCTAGGTTGTCCGATGACTCAGCCCGTATCCACAGACTACCTGAAAGAAATAATGCGCGACGCCAACGCGCGCACGATGGAACTCGTGCACGGGCTGGACGCCGAACAGCTTATCGGACCCAAGCTGGATATCGTCAATCCCTTGCAATGGGAAATCGGCCACGTCGCCTGGTTCCACGAATATTTCATCCTGCGCCGCAAATACGGCCGCGAGAAAATTCACGAGAGAGGCGACCAAGTCTACGATTCGATCGCCATCCTCCACGAGACGCGTTGGGATCTGCCATTGCTCGCCATCGACGAGACGTTGCAATATATCGCCGACGTCCAAACCGAGCTGTTAGACCGGCTCGAGGACGGCATGGCAAGCGAACAGGACAGCTATCTGTACCAGTTCACGACATTCCATCAGGACATGCACAACGAAGCCTATACCTACACGCGCCAGACGCATGGCTTTCCGACGCCAAGCTTCGCCCTGGCGGAGGCCGGGGCGCAAGACGCGGGCGCGTTACCCGGCGACACCGAAATTCCGGGCGGCACATTCCAAATCGGCAATCCGAAAGACGCCCCGTTCGTTTTCGATAATGAGAAATGGGCCCACCCGGTGACGGTGGCGCCGTTCCGCATGGCAAAGGCTCAAGTCACCAATGCGGAATTTGCGGCGTTCGTCGACGACGACGGCTACACGACCGAGCGCTTCTGGGACGCAGAAGGCTGGCAATGGCGGATCGAGAAAAATGTCCGGCACCCGGTTTATTGGCGACCCGACGGTCCCGCAAGGTGGCGATTGCGCCGCTTCGACACCGTCATCGACCTGCCGCCGCATCAGGCTGTGATCCACGTCAACTGGTACGAGGCGCAGGCCTATAGCCGCTGGGCGGGGAGACGGCTGCCGACCGAGGCGGAATGGGAATTCGCCGCCACCGCCGACGGACAAGGCGGCAAACGAGCCTATCCGTGGGGCGACACGCCGCCGGACGCCAGCCGCGCCAATCTCGAGGGGCGGGCGCTCGGCGTCGTCGACGTCGGCGCGCGGCCGGACGGCGACAGCCTGCACGGCGTGCGCCAGATGATCGGCAATGTCTGGGAGTGGACCGATACCCTGTTCGGGCCGTTTCCCGGCTTCTCGCCGGACGATTACAAGGAATACTCCGAACCGCTGTTCGGTTCGACCCGCGTGCTGCGCGGCGGCGCCTGGCCGACGCGCAGCCGGATGATCGATTCCACCTACCGCAATTTCTACGGCCCGGACCGGCGCGACGTGCTCGCCGGGTTCCGGACCTGTGCGCTGTAAATGGCCGATACGCCTCAAAATCAGCGCTCTGGGCCCTTGGGGCGCTTCCGCGTCCTCGACCTCACACAGGTCCTGTCAGGGCCGCATTGCACACAGATGCTGGCCGATTTCGGCGCCGATGTTGTCAAGGTCGAGCGGCCGGGCTTCGGCGACGATCTGCGCAATACCCTCGCCTACGAAGGCCGCGAGGAACATCAGGATTATTTCTACGCCAACAACCGCTCGAAACGCAGCATCGTCCTCGACCTAAAGGCGACGCAGGATCTCGACGTCGCCCGCGCCCTTGCCAAAGAAGCCGATATCGTCGTCGAGAACTTTGCGCCCGGTACCGCTGCGCGCCTGAAAATGTCGTGGGGCGACCTCAAGCCTCTCAACCCAAAGCTGCTCTATTGTTCGATTTCCGGCTTCGGGCAGACCGGCCCGTCGCGCGACCGGCTTGCCCTCGACCCGGTCATCCAGGCGGTGACCGGCGTCATGAGCGTCACGGGAGACGCCGGCATGCCGCCGATGCAGATCGGCGCGCCGTTGGCCGACGTGATGGCCGGCATGTACGCGGCCTACGCGATCGCCGGCGCCCTGCATGGCGTCCGGAGCAGCGGTGAAGGTTGCTATCTCGACGTCAGCATGCAGGACGCCATGATGGCGGCGCTGGGCCCCCGCATGGGCGAAACCTTGCAGGCCGGCAGGCTTCCGGGCCGGCACGGCAACGGCAACCCGTTGCGCGTGCCCGCCGAGAGCTACCGCACCGCCGACGGCCGCTACCTCGCGATCATCTGCATGAGCGACCGGTTCTGGCCGCCGCTCTGCCGCGCGATCGGCCGCGGCGAGCTGGCCGAAGACCCGCGCTACGAGAAGATGGCGGACCGGGTCGCGGCGCGGGATATTATCGACACGATGCTGAGCGAGATATTCGCGGCGCGAACGATTGAAGAGTGGATTCCGGTGCTGGAAGCGGCGCGCGTTCCCTATTCCAGGGTCAACGATTATGCCGAGGCGCTGAACGATCCGCAGGTCGCCCATCGCGGCCTCATCCGCGAAGTCGACCATCCGGCATCGGGCCCGATCCGCGTCGTCGGACCGCCCTGGCAGATGAGCGGCGAACAATCGCCTTCCACCCCGCCCCCCTTGCTCGGCGAACACACAGCCGAGGTCCTGCAGGAATGGCTCGGCTGGGATGACACCAAAGCAGCCGCGTTCGACGCCCGAGGTGCGGCCGATTGATCCTACATTCCGGTCGCCGATTGCGTAAGCATTTCCGGCCATGACGCTTTCAGCAGTTTGACGCCGGCCTCGTCCAGGGCCCGCTTGATCATCGCGTTCATGTCGTAGCGGGTCTGAAAATATTTGCTGCTCGGCGCCCAGTAACGCACGCCGATCGCGACGCCGCCAAAGGCGAAATCCTGAATGCCGACCAGCGGCGGCGTGGAGGCGGATTCGATATTTTCCTGCAGAACGTTCCGGACCAGATCCGCGACGCGCAACGGATCTTCGTCGGTCCCCACATACAAGACCGATTCGACGATCCGGTTGGCGTCGGAATTGACCAGGATCTCGCCGACGATCTCCTTGTTGGGCACGGTGATCTTCTCGCCGTCCTCGCCGCGCAGAACGGTCGCAGCCAGGGTTATTTCCTCGACGACGCCGCTGATATTCTTCACCAGAATGGTATTCCCGACGACGAAGGGACGGGACATGATAATCGCCAGGCCCGCGCCGTAGTTGGACAGCGGTCCTTGCAGCGCGAAGGTTGCGCCGAAGGCCGAAGCGCCGGCCAGCGCGATCAGCGGGGCGATGGTGATACCGAAATTGCCCAAGGTCGCGATGGCGACGAAGACGAGCAAGACGATCTTCACCACATTGCCGATAAAACGCGACAGGGTGACGTCGAGCTCTTTGCGTTCGCAGAGCGACGCCACGCGGCCGCCAAGCCAGCCAGCTACTTTCATGCCGATAACGAGAAAGACCAAGGCTCCTAGAATTTGGAACCCGTAAGCAACGGCAAACTCGGTGCCCTTATCGACGAGCCGCGTCAGCGTCTCCAATTCCTGTTCCATGCCACCCCCATAGGTCCGTGGTTTCACATCGCTGCAACAATATGGCAGATTGCCGAAACAACAACGCTTGTTCGAGGATTGTACATGCGGCTTCTCATCGCGCTTCTGGTGCCTTTTTTCCTGATTTTCACGATCGGACGGCCTATCGCAGGGATCATCTGTCTCCTCCTGCAAATCACGTTAGTCGGCTGGATACCGGCGGCGATCTGGGCGGTCTATTCGTTAAGCCAATACAACACCGACAAGAAGATCGACGAGCTGCGGTCCGACTTGCAGGACTGATCGAGGAATACCGCAATGCCAAAAATCACCGGCGGCACGGTCGTCAAGCTGCTGATCGTCTCCCTATTTGTGGGAATCGTGCTGGCGGTTCTGAATATCGACCCGCAAAACATCTTGCAGTCGGCCCGCGACGGCGTGGAAGCGTTGATCGAGATGGGCGCCTCGGTGTTCGGCTGGGCGTTCAAATATATTTTAATCGGCGCCGTCGTCGTCGTGCCGATCTGGCTGATTCTGTATCTGCTGCGCTATCTCCGCGGCAAGCGCTAACGTTTCGGCTAGTCCGAATTATCCTTGAAAAGGTCTTCGTCGCTGCCGGAAGCAGGCGTCGCGGGAAGCTTTGAAATCTCAGATAGCATGCCGGCAAGCCCGTCGATAAACCGTTGGAAGTTATCGCCTTCTTCCTGAACGGGCGCGTTTGTCGATTTCGGCGAAACGCCGGCAACTTCGCGGCCCGTCGGAAAAGCGCGCGGCGCCTGCCCCTTCAACGCCTGACGCATGAATGTTTTCCATAGCGAGGCCGGCAACTGCCCGCCGGTGACCCTTTTCGTCGGTGCATCGTTGTCGTTGCCGAGCCAGACCCCGGCGATCAGGTTGGCCGTATAACCGATGAACCAACCGTCGCGATATTTCTGGCTGGTGCCGGTCTTGCCCGCGGATGCCCGGTCGGCCAATCGCGCGCCGCGCCCCGTACCCGATTTCAGCACCTCCGTCAGCATCGCGTTCATGTCGCGCAAATCGCGGCGTTCGATGACCTGTCCAAGCGAGGAGCCTGTGCGGCGAAACAACACCCGCCCCGCCCGCGTTCTAACTTCGAGAATACCGTGCGGAACCACCGCATAGCCGCCATTCGCGAACGGCGCGTAAGCCGACGTCAGTTCGAGCAAGGTCACTTCCGACGCGCCGAGCGCCAATGAGGGATGGGAGGCGATCGGCGACGTGATGCCCAATCGTTGGGCCGTCGCGATGACTTTGCCGCGGCCGATTTTCTCCGACACTTTCACGGCGACGGTATTGATCGATTTCGCGAGCGCGTGGCTCAAGGTGACATTGCCCGTATACTTGTTCTTGAAGTTGCGCGGCTTCCAGCCATCGATACTGACCGGAGAATCTTTAACTTTGTCGCCCGGTTCGTAGCCCGCTTCGAGCGCCGCCAGATAGACGAACGGCTTGAAGGCGGAACCGGGTTGGCGCAGCGCCTGGACCGCGCGGTTAAACTGGCTCTTCGCGTAGGACCGGCCGCCGACCATCGCGCGCACCGAGCCGTCGGGCCCGACGGCGACCACAGCACCTTGCGCCACGTTTCGCGATTTGCCGTAACGCTTGAGCGTACCCGTCAAAGCGGCCTCGGCGGCACGCTGCACCGCGGGTGATAGCGTGGTCAGGACGATCAAGTCGTCATCCCAACTACCGACCAAACCCGGCAATCGCTCCTGCACCCAGTCGGCGAAATACCGGACCCCCTTGGTCCGCGAATGGCGCGCCAATCGCGCCGGCGCTTTGCTAGCAGCAAAAGCCCGAGCTTCCGATAGATAGCCCGCGGCGACCATGTTCTGCAGCACCTGTGCTGCGCGATCGCGGGATCGTTTGATGTCGTTCGTCGGCGCATAGCGTGACGGCGCCTTGAGCAACCCCGCGAGCAGCGCCGCCTCCTGCAACGTGACGCGGCGCGCCGACTTTCCGAAATAGCGTTGCGACGCCGCTTCGACGCCATAGGCTCCGGCGCCGAGATAGACGCGGTTCATGTACAGGGTCAGGATTTCATCCTTGCTGAGACGCGCTTCGAGCCACAGCGCCAGCATCAGTTCGCGGGCCTTGCGCAGCAACGTCCGCTCGGGCGTCAAAAACAGGTTCTTCGCCAACTGCTGGGTGATCGTGCTGCCGCCCTGCACCACGCCGCCGGCTTTGAGGTTGGCCATCATGGCGCGGAGAAAGCCGATGATGTCCATCCCGAAATGCTGGTAGAAGCGGCGATCTTCCGTGGCGATAATCGCACGCGGCAGGTGCGGCGGCATTTCGGCGACACCGACCATCACGCTGTTGAACGCGCCGCGTTGCGCAAGCACGCTGCCATCGGCGGCCAACACCGTGACGCCGGGACTTTTCTTGACCCGCCACAGGCTCGACGTATCCGGCATCTCGGGCGCCAGAGTCAAAAACGCCGCCGCCCAGATAACCCCGAACGTCACGAACAACGTGGCCAACAAGCTCGAGAGCCTTCGAGCGAAAGACCGGCGCTTTACGGGTGCGGCTGCGTTCTTCTTTTTGGAGGTTGCCAAGCGACTTTCAATTCATTTACGGGCGCGAGGAATTGCTGCCCAATTTCACACGCATCAATCCGAATTGCGGTCCAAGGACGATAATTCGAAACCACGAGTTTCCTCGGGAATAGCCTTCGGTTCGTCTTTGCCGCCGACGCGCCTGTACAGGCTGCGGAGACCGCGCCAAATTTTCGGCAGAAGCCATAGCGCCACCAAAAAGAACAGCACAACAAAGACAAGAAACAGACCGGGTTTAAAGAGGGCCAGCAACAACCCGCCGACGACAAGCACATCTTCGAAAATCGACGCCGCCCAGTTGGTAACCGGCTCCGGCGAGGTATTGATGAGCGCACGGCTGCCGGCCTTGGTCGCGTGACTGCCCGCCGCGACAGCCGCGCCGCCCAGCAGCGCCAGCGCCACCATGTAATCCTCGCCAAGACCGCTCGTCGCCCCGGCCGCCAGCACGGCGCCTGCCGGAATGCGAATAAAGGTATGGACGGTGTCCCAGATCGAATCGAGGCCGGGAATCTTGTCCGCGAAGAACTCGATCACATAGGCGACGCCGGCGACCGTCAATACGATGGTCTGGTCAGCGGAGACAGACCTTCCGGCAAGGGCACCAAACCGGTCGTGCCCAGCAGACCGACCAACAGGACGGTCGCGTAGAGGTTGATTCCGCTGGCCCATGCAGCGCCCATCGCCAGCGTGATGATCGACAACGCGTCCATTCACATCCCCCGACGCTCGAAAATTAAAGCGTCTCGTCAATAAATAAGGATGAGTCGGGCGCTCAGCAATAGACAGGCAAATCGCCTCAATCGCTCGTTTTTTCCTCTAAAAGCGCGAAATTGCGCAGGAATCGGGTGGGTTGAGCGGAATTATCGCCATAAACCTGGGCTTCAAGCTGTTAATATAAAGAGGAACGCAATCATGTTTGCCAATGAAATTGCACCAATGAACGAAACATGCCGGCCGATCGCAGATTCCAAACGGATCCGATACCGCGTGAGCCATTGCGCACTCGGACCGGTCCTGATCGCTGCCTCCGGACGCGGCATTTGCGCCATATTGTTCGGCGAAGACGCGCCAACGCTCGAAGACGATCTCTCGGTCCGATTTCCGGACGCGTCCTTGATCGAAGGCGACGCGGAATTCGACCGGTTGGCCGATGCCGTCGAACGCTTTGTCGACCAACCCGCAAGCCGCGCCGAATTCCCGCTCGATCCGAACGGCACCGACTTCCAACAGCGCGTCTGGGAGGCCCTTCGGACAATCGAGCCGGGCGTTACCGCAAGCTACAAAGACGTCGCAAACCGCATCGGTTCACCTAACGCGGTTCGTGCGGTGGCGCGCGCCTGCGCCGCAAATCCTATCGCCGTTGCGATACCGTGCCACAGGGTGGTGCGCAGCGATGGGTCGATGTCGGGCTACCGCTGGGGCACCGAACGCAAGCGCGCATTATTGGAACGCGAGGCACGGCCGTGAATCACACGGTCCAAACGGGGATCGCATCGCGGTGCGGCGATCTCGATTGGGTCGGTATCGCTGGCACGCTGGACCGCGAGGGATTTGCCACTGTAGCCGGACTCCTGCGGACCGACCAATGCGGGGCACTGGCCGATTACTATCGCGACGACAGCCGATTCCGGAGCCGCGTCGTCATGGCGCGGCACGGATTCGGACGGGGCGAGTACAAATATTTCGATAATCCTTTGCCGCAACTTGTTGCAGACCTCCGCACCGCGCTGTATCCGCCCCTCAGCGGCATCGCAAACCGTTGGAACGACGAAATGTCGGTCGAAACGCGCTATCCGGATAGTCACGCTGCGTATCTCAACCAATGCCACACGGCCGGGCAGACCAAGCCGACGCCACTGATCCTGAAATACGAGTCGGGCGACTACAATTGCCTGCATCAAGACCTGTACGGCGAGATGGTTTTCCCGCTCCAAATTACCTGCCTGCTCTCACAACCCGAGCGCGACTTCACCGGCGGCGAGTTCGTCATGACCGAACAACGGCCGCGCATGCAATCGCGCGCCTTGGTGGTCCCCTTGCAGCAGGGCGACGGCGTGATCTTCCCGGTCCGCCAGCGGCCGGTGCAAGGCGTCAAACGGCGCTACCGGGTTAATATGCGGCACGGTGTGAGCCGCGTCCGCTCGGGGCGACGTTTCACGCTCGGCATCATCTTCCACGATGCGCAATGATGGCGAGAACGCACGATCTGTTTGCCGAACCGGACGGCGATATCGAAACGATTGCCGAAGGTGCGGTGCTGCTCAGAGAATTTGCTCGCGAAGACGCAAGCAATCTTGTCGCCGAAATCCAGCACATTGCTGTAATAGCACCGTTCCGCCACATGATGACGCCCGGTGGCCACGCGATGTCCGCCGCAATGACCAATTGCGGCCCAGCCGGCTGGACGACCGACAAAAGCGGTTACCGATACGAACGACTGGACCCGACGACAGGGCACTCTTGGCCACCGCTCCCTGACAGTTTCGCCGAACTGGCGAGGCACGCGGCGGCGCAGGCCCGCTACGTCGAATTCGAACCGGACGCGTGCCTGATCAATCGCTACGCGCCCGGCGCAAAGCTGTCGCTGCATCAGGACAAGGATGAATCGGATTACGCCGCACCGATCGTATCCGTTTCGCTCGGCCTGTCGGCGACGTTCCTGTTCGGCGGCAGCCGCCGTTCCGACCGTCCGCGGCGCATTGCGCTGGAGCATGGCGATGTGGTCGTTTGGGGTGGCCCAGCGCGTCTCTTTTATCACGGCGTGGCGCCGCTGAACGACGGGCAGCACGGACTGACCGGTCAATACCGGTACAATCTAACACTGCGCAAGGCGCTTTGAGGCTCCTAGGGGATACAATCTAACGCTTGGGTCAGGGCTAGTTTTTTGTCCGCCTGCCGAGCATCGTGAGCCGATGTCGGGGCTGGCCATTCCGTTCTCGATGTGGCAGTGTGCCGGTCATGGCGACGCTGCCGGCCCAGGATTTGTCCGTTGATTTGCGCGCGGTCACGGT
>JAKZTB010000189.1:0-29649 GCA_047517345.1 Alphaproteobacteria bacterium | reverse complement strand
CGTCCAGAACCACCATGCGCACGACGATAGCGCATGGTAAATCGCGTTACCAGCAGAAAGACAGCACCTTGTGGGGCCTCGCCTCAACGTGGGAGATGCGCTTGACGGGACCCATTCCACGGCCTGAACGAACGCTTACACTTCGCGTATGTCCGGCTGTTCCAAGGCAAGGCCATATTCGCGATTGTTGTCGTGCCAATGATATTGACCTACGCCATTCGGATTTTGCGGCATCAGGGATGGCGTACGCCCTTGCTCTTGACCTGCGCGATCGCTGCGGGAATTGGTTTAACACAGACGGCAATAATTATTCTGCCGATATTCCTCGTGCTGGCGTCGCCATTCTTATTTGCGGGATTCTGGCGGCACATTTCCGATGGCGACAAGCCGTTTATGTTCGCGGGAACAGTGTCGGGCTGGACGCGCATCCTTTTCGCCGACTGCCTGAGATTGTTGCCAATCTGTATTCCGTTCCTGCTCGTGCTCGCGGTAATCGTGACGGTCAAGCAAATGCCCGAAGCCACTCCCGGCACGGATATCGGCCGCGCCGCCGCTTATATTGCCGTGGGGGCGGGTGTTCGGGCCTATGTGGGATTTGCCGCCGTCTTCATTCTTCCGGCTATTGCGCCGCGCGACCTGCGTGTCCCCCTCGCGGCATATCTGCTGCTGTTTGGCTTGGTCGTTTTCAATCCCGCAACACAGGATATTTTGAACTACGTCAACAGATCGTCGAACTGGCGGCTCATGTGGATATTTCCGGTCGTCCCGGCGACCGCCATCGTCATCCTCTGGTGCGCCGAAACGGTTTCGTTCGGTCGCCGGTTGATTTTTGGAAGCGTGCTGATGGCACTTCTCATCGGTTATGCAACGGTTGGACCGAATGTGTTTACACGTATTCCCCATCCGGCGAGGATAGCATTCCCGCAGTTAAAGATCCCCGATCAGGACAGGTTGCGGCTTCGCGGGATCGGCGATGACGAAGGATTCCCGATCATCGACCGAAGGCTTTGTCTCTCTCCAAACAATTGCTACTGACAATTTTGTATCGGCACCTTGATCTCCCGGGGCTGCGGCGGCGTTCGCCACGATGCTGCGGCCGACAAATTATAGCCATATCCGTTAAATCGGTTTTCCGCCAATGATTGCCGTCGTTAGGGGCTTTCTTTCGGTTCGGAATCGATAAGGTCGATCGAGATGATTTCGTCCGGTTCGCCGCTGCAGCAATGTATAAAGATGGTCAAATCGGTTGATATCCCACCATGTATCGCACCGGGCACGTTGAACATGAAGGTTCCGGGGCGGGCAATGACCCGGCCTTCGGCGTTAAAATTGGCACCTTCCAAAATGTAGACTTCTTCGCCCAAACTGGACGCTTTACCGACGATTTTCCAACCTTTGCCGGGAGGTGCTTTGTAGTGCGATATCACGGTAAGGCCGTGGCGATGTTGGCGTAGAACGCGCCGCCACCGCCCATATTCCTGGCCGTCTTCTACAATATTGTAGTGCGCAGGCTCCCATCCGCCCTCGTCGTGGTTGACCATAAAACTTTTCCAAGTCGAACCGTTCATATTACGTCCCTCACTGACAGTAATTTTTGATCTGCTGCGGCGCATACGCTTGTCATTGCGCAAGCAGCGCTGGTCGATGGGCAAACGATACGCAGTGGTTAGAGAAAATGTTTCGATGGCGCTCGAAATGAGCTGCGTTCGCTTTACGTGCGCGCCCGTGGGACCAACCGTTGCGGCGATGTCAAATCCGGCATCTTGATCGCATTGGTCTCGGAGCATACCGTTCCGGCACAAAACACATTCGCTTAACACTTCCCCGCACGCCCCCAGGAGCACTGCACATCATGACAAGCACACTCGATGGAATCACTGTTCTAGACCTCGGTACTGGCGCTGCGGCGGCGTTCGCCACGATGCTGTTGAGCGATCTGGGCGCGCGGGTGGTGCGGGTGGTCGATCCGGACGCACCGTTGCACCGTGACGGCGGGTTCGTCGTCTGGGACCGCGGCAAGGAGTGCGTCGCGCTGGACTTGAAGTCGGTCGCGCGGGACAGCGATGGGGACGCGGCGGCGCTCTATCGGCGGCTGGTTTCGGGCGCCGACGTGCTGATGGAGGATTTCGCGCCCAACTCTGACCTGCAGCGGCTCGCCGACCCCGATTGGCTGGCCGGCACAAACGGCAGGCTGATCAGCTGCTCGATTACCGCCTACGGCAAGCAGGGGCCGCTGAAGGACGAGCCGCCGATCGAAGATCTGGTTCTGGCCCGAACCGGTGTGATGGGCGGCATGCCCGGCTTCCGGCCCGCGCCGGTGCATATCGTGCACCCGCTGCCGACCGTCGGTGCGGCTCTGTTCGCCGATCTCGGCATCGCCGCCGCGCTGCTGGCGCGGGAGTCGACGGGCCGCGGCCGGACGGTCGAGACATCGCTGATGGCCGGCGCGTTATTGTTTCATCCGAAAGTCATTGGCGAGAAACTGGCGCGGACCGTGTTTCAAACCCATCCCTCCGGCAGTGCGCCCTTCTACAGCGTGTACGAATGCGCCGACGGCAATTGGATACAGCTTGGTTGCGTCCATGTCGGGTTTATGGGAATCGCGGCCAATCTCATGGGGATTGGCAATCTGGTAGCGGAACCGCGGTTCCAGGGCGGCCGCGGCGGCGATACGCCCGAGGATGAAGCGGAACTACGCTCGTCGATCGCCCGTGTCATCAAGACCAAACCTCAGGCGGAATGGGCCGAGGCCTTCGAAGAAGCCGATGTGCCTTTCGGGCCGTGCCGCATGATCAACGAAGGGATGGCGGATCCGCAGATCAACCATAACGGAATGGTTGTCACGCTGGACGATCCGGTGTTGGGGGCCGTGACGCAGATGGGCGCGCCCATCCATCTCAGCGAGATGCCGGGCGCTGCAAAGGGGCCGCGCCCCACGAAAGCGATCCAGGGCCTGCCGGAAGGTTATCCGGAACCTTTGGCTGCGGCACCGGCTGCGTCCTGCAATCCAGACGCGCCGCCGCTGGATGGCGTGCGGGTACTGGAGATCACCAACCTCATCGCCGGCCCGACCGGCGGGCGGTTGCTGGCCGATCTCGGCGCGGACGTGATCAAGTTCGAGCCGCCGACCGGTGACCTGTCGCGGCCGATCGGGCGGACCTATTTCTACAACATCAATTTCGGCAAGCGTTCGGTTTCGGTCGATACCCGGACGGAAGCGGGCAAGGAGGTCGCGCAGAAGATCGCCGCTTCCGCCGACGCCATGCTGGCCAATCTGCGGCCGCACGCGACAGAGCGTATGGGGATCGGTGCTGCGAGCCACCCGAACCTGATCGAAACCCACCTGACGGGATACGGCTGGACCGGTCCCTATTCTAAACGGCCGGGTATCGACCCTTTGGCGCAGGCGCTGATGGGGATGGAGCGGGCCCAGGGCGGTCCGGAAAATCCTCCCGTATTCCCGGCGCAACTCGCCCCGACCGATTTCACCAACGGCGCGATGGGCGCGCTCGGCATGATCCTGGCGCTGTTCGCGCGGCATCGTACCGGTACAGTGCAGCGTGTCGACGCCAATCTACTGAATGCCGCGGTCGTGCTGAGCTCCGCCTGGTTCACCAAGTATGACGGACAGCCTGTCCGCCCGCTCGCCGATAAAGAGCAATACGGGTTAGGCCCGTTCCATCGGCTCTATCGGTTGAGCGATGGCTGGATTTACGTGGTTGCCGAAAGCGAGACCGAACGGCGTGCGCTTTGCGACATTGCAGATCAGGGCGGCGCGGATTTGGCGAACGCCGAACCTGGTGACGGGCGGCATCCCATCGATACGCCCTTCGCGAACGCGATGGCGGAGGCGCTGGCCGGGCGCGGCCTTGCCGAAACCCTCGCCGCATTGAAGCAATCCAGCGTGCCCTGCGTGGAAGCGCAGAAGCCCGATAGCGAGCATTTTCTCGACGACCCGCACAGTCAGGCCAACGACATGGTCATGTCGCGCCAACACCCGACCGGCGGCGAGCTGCGCATCGCGTGCAACTATATCCGTTTCGGACACACGGCCATGCCGTCGGGCCGCCCGACGCCGCTGCTGGGCGAACACACGGGCGATGTGCTGCGTGAGATCGGCTACGACGCGACCGCGATCGAGGCGTTGTATGCGGACGGCGTGGTGAAGACGGAGACGGCGTAGCGTGGGTTTCAGCATCGCGTGCGAATTCGACGAAATGTGTCGAAAATTTCTGTGCTTCCTACTTCGTCATTCTCGTGCTTGACACGAGAATCCACGCTTCAATTGCGCCGGCACTACGCGTCGTAGGCGACCTGCATCGACCTGGATGCTCGTGTCGAGCACGAGCATGACGGTGTTGGATAGTTCGGACCCGTGCTTCTACTGAATGGCGTAAAGTGCCGCGCAGTTGTCCCACATGATCTTACGCTGGGCGTCTTCCGACAGGGGTAGTTTGAAGAAGCTGTTCACTGACTCGGGGTATTTCGAGTCGGCGTGCGGGTAGTCGGTCGAAAACACGATGTTACCGCCGCCGAACCAGTCGACCGCGTATTTCGCCGGTTCCTCGTCGCATTCGATGGACAGCCAGCATTGGCGTTGGAAGTACTCGCTCGGTTTCAGCTTGAGCTCCTTGCCTTCATATTCATGCCGCCACTCATGGTGCTCGTCGAGGCGCCAGAACAGGAACGGCGCCCACGAGCAGTTGCCTTCCAGGAATCCGACCCGCAAAGTCGGGAAGCGCTGGCAGACGCCGCCGCCGATCATGTCCACGGCCGCCAGCATCATCGACATCGGGTGCGTGCAGGTGTGGCTCATCATCGAGTTGGGAAAATGCGTTCCGGTCTGCGGCAGGTCGACATCGCCGCCTTCGTGGAAGCAGACGGCGATACCCAGTTCTTCCGCCTCGCGCCACAGCGGGTCGTAATAGGGGTCCGACCAGTTGCGGCCTTTCACCGGATTGGGCCGCATGAAGATCGCCTTGAAGCCATGATCCTTGACCATGCGGTGGGTTTCGGCGACCGCGGCTTCGACATCGTGCGGCGGCACCATCGCGGCGCCGTGGAGCCGGGAGGTGTCGGTGTTGCAGAAATCGGCGAGCCAGTCGTTATAGGCGCGCGAGATGGCGGCGGCGAAGTCGGGCTCGATTTCGTCGCTGGCCAACGCGTACAAACCGCGGGTCGGGAACAGCACGGCGACGTCTATAGCCTCGTTGTCCATGCCGATAAGTTGGCTCGGCGCATCGTAGCCCGCTTCGATTGCGTGCTTGTAGCGCTCGTAAAGCGCGCCGTACATATTCTGGTAGTTCGAGTTCGCCCGCTTGGCCGATTTGGGATAGACCCGGCCGTCGATTTCCAGCACTGAAGGGTTCTCGTGCCCGGGCCAGCCTTTCGGTGCGCGGTCGCGGAATTTCGGATCGATATAGCGTTCCCAAAGGTCGGGCGGCTCGATGATATGCATGTCGGAATCCATGATCTTCATGCCGTTACGCGCCATTGCCTTCCCCTCTCTAAACGTTACTCGCTTATGGCCGCACTTTCTCAACGTTCCGGTGGCGCAAAGGGCGCCACCGGAATCTCTCAGTTGGTTAGTTTGAATCCGTAGAACGCGACCGCGTTGTCACAGGTAATTTTCCGCACCACATCCGCCGGCAGATGGCCGAATTGTTCGGCAATGTACTTGTCGGATTCCGGCCAGACGCCGTCGCCATGCGGGTAATCGGAACCCCACATCAGCGTTTCGACACCAATCTCGTCGACAAGCCGGGAGCCGATCAGGTCGTACTGGAAGGTCGCCTTGCATTGGCGCTTCCAATAATCGCTCGGGCGCATCGTAAGGTCGAGATCGTGGAAGCGGTCTTCCCATTCGAAGTCCATCCGCTCCAGCGCATAGGGCAACCAACCGATGCCGCTCTCGCCGAGCGCGATGCGCAAGTTCGGATAGCGCTCCAGGGCGCCGCAGCCGATAATCGCCGAGACGATGTTGATGAGGTTCATCTGGAAACTGGAGACCACGCTGAAAATAGCGGCGCGCTTCGTTTTCCCTTCATAGCCGGCGAGCTGATTGGTCGGTATCACGGGGAAGGTATGGAAATGCAGTGGCACATCGATGTCGTTCATCGCCTGCCACAGCGGTTCCCAGCTTGGGTGATACATGGGCTCCATATCCCAGGAACAGGACAGTTCCACGCCTCGCAATCCCAGATCCTTGACCCGGTAGGCTTCTTTGACCGCAGCATCGACGTCGCCATAGGGCAGGCAGGCGAGACCGATATGCCGGTCGGGGTACTCCTTGCAAAAATCCGCCAGCCAGTCGTTGTAGATACGATACATCTCGTTAGCGGCTTCGTGGTCTGCGAGTTTGCTGGCGGCGCCGAGGATGCCGTACATCACCTCGCCATCGACATTGTCACGTTCCATGTCCGCGATGCGGAGCGACGGGGTGGATACGCGGCGGATATCCTTCTTGCCGTCTTCATACAGATTCGTTGCTGCCATTTTATCGGCTCGGGCATGGGTGCCGGGAATATATTTGGCGCCCGACGGGCCAAGGCCGTTCTTCAAACCGAACGACGTGCCGTTCTTGCAAGTCCAGTACGGTCCGTCCGGCCCGTCCGTGACATAGGGCATGCGCGCCTTCATCGCCGGAGTCGCTTCGTCCTGGAACAGGGTCGGCGGCATCCAGCAGAGGTCGATATGGCAGTCGGCGGAAAAGCGGTTGTATTCCATGATCTCGCGAGCTCCGGCAGATTCGAATCGATTGGGGTTGGCACAATTCTAAGCGTTGCCGATCACTCGATGCAAATCGAGGGGCGTTCTGTCCGGACATTCGGCGCCTTGCACAGGCCGTTGCAGCGTGCCTAGTCTCGTCCGCCATCGGGGAATTAGGGGAGGATTAGGAATGTCGGAACGCGTCGCCATGCTGTCGGTCGAAGATGCAATCGAGACCGCGAAAGCGGTTGGGATTCGCGAATCCATGGCGAAGGTGAATGCCTACCGCATGCTGCTCAACAACCCGCAGCTGGCGGTGGGCATGAACGAATTGCTGACCACGCTGCTGTTCACCAACAAGACGATCGACGTGCGTCTTCGGGAGCTGCTGATCATGCGGATCGGCTGGGTCACAGGTTCTTGTTACGAGTGGACGCAGCATTGGCGGTTCGCCGAGGCTGTCGGGCTGCCGCCGGAGGACGTTGTCGGCGTCCGGGACTGGCGCAATTATGACGGTTTCGACGCCGCCGACCGCGCCGTGCTCGCGGCCGTCGACGATACGTTGGAAAACGGCAAGATCTCGGACGATGTCTGGTGCGAATGCGCGGCCCATGTCGGCGGTCCGCCGGAACTGGTCGAATTAGTGGTCGCGATCGGGCACTGGACGATGTTCTCGCAGTTGCTGCGCAGTCTTGAGATTCCGCTTGAAGACGGCATCGACGCGTGGCCGCCGGACGGTCGGAAGCCTGCAAAGGCGGGGTAGAGTCGCTGACGCTGCGGACGGCTCGACAGCGCCACTTATACGGCCAGGTTAGCTCTATCCCGGCCAGCCCGTGGCCCCCGGTCAAATCGTGCGAAACGGTATTGCGCGAAGGTTGCGCCGCGAGTTCTCGTCTGAGGAGGGCGATGGCGTCGTCGATGTCGGCTGAGCCTATCGGTGGCGGGTGGCCAAAGCGGTGCTCGTACTTCGCCCACAATCTGTCCAATGTCGCTTCCTGCAACAAAGTCATCGTAATCACTCCCGCACGGTCGACGCTTGAGAAATGACGTTGATTCACTTGCCTTACGGTATCAAACGACTGCTCTTCAGACTCCCTTTTGGCTCCGGAAATCGTAACACGAGGCTCGGTAGCATTGTAGGAAATTCGGGACGCGCTTAAACGCAGTCCGCTAGAAACACCAACAGATGTTCGGCAACCGCCTCGGGTTGCTCCTGTTGCACCCAATGTCCAGCACGATCGATCAAATGGCAGCCGCGCATGTCCGTGCAGGCACTCTCCTGCATCGCCTCCAGCCCGCCGGGGCTTTGCCGGATTCCCCAATCCTGGGCGCCGGCGATGAAACAGGACGGCACGTCGATCGTCCGCCCGGTATAGAGTTTGAGTTCGGCGCTGTGTTCCGGCGTCGTACGGCACCGGTACCAGTTCAGGCCGCCCTGGAAGCCGGTGCGTTCGAACTCCGTGCTGTAGACGCGCAGTTCGTGATCGGGCAGCCAGCGGCAGTTCGCGATGTCACCCGCCGAAGGCGTTTCCGGCGTCACCGTCTCGGCCATATTCCGATCCAAATCCATGATGTAGTAGGTCGGCATCTTCTCCAGTTCGCTTGCTGTCCAGCGTTCGAGCGGAAAGGGTTCGTTTCCCGGCCAGTCCGCGCTTTTGTGGTGGTAATAGCCGCGCAGAAAGTCGTGCACGCCTTGCGGGCAGCGGTGCATGTCGGCGTTGGCCGGGCGGGTCGCGTAGTACCATTGATAGTGCTTGCGCGGTCGCGCCAACGCAGCCAGAGCCTCATGGATGTCGGGTTCCGGCGTTCGCGTCGGTGGCGCGCCCGCCGTATCGAAGGGAAAGGCCGGCGCACCGGTAAAGGGTGCGCTCATCAGCACCATGGCGGGAAACGCGTCCGGCCGGGCGAGCGCGCAGTAGGCCGCGACGGAGGCCCCGAAATCATGCCCCACCACGGCGGCGGTCTTCCGATACCCCAGCGCATTGATCAGCGCCAGGGTATCGCGCACCAGATTGAGGAACCGGAACGGGACGAGATCGCCGTCATAGTCGTCATCCCAGCCTGTGGTGCGGCCGTAACCGCGTTGGTCCGGTGCGACGACGTAGTAACCCGCGTCAGCCAAGTCCGGCATGATCTTGCGCCAGCTGTAGGCGAGTTCGGGGAAACCGTGCAGCAGCAAAAGGCACGGCCGGTCCTTGCCGTCATACCCGGCTTCGAGGATATGCATGCGCAAACCGTTGACATCTTCGATGAACCGCGACCGAATTTCGACCGGTAGAATAATTGATTTGTACGGTTCCATAGTTGCTTGCGGTTCTCTTTCCTTGATGCCGCCGGGAACGATGACCTATCGTCGCGGGCCCATCAAGTCGCATCGAAGGAGAGGCCATGACCATTGGCAACGCAGACCGCGCACCCTATTCGCCGATTGTTGGCCGGCCGAAACTGGCTTGGCCGGACGGCGCGCGGGTGGCCCTGTGGGTTGTCCCCAATATCGAGCATTACGAATATCTGCCGTTGCCGCAGCGGGCGCGCAACCCGTGGCCGCGCACGCCGCACCCGGACGTCATCGGGTACGGCAGCCGCGATTACGGAAACCGGGTCGGCGTCTGGCGCATGTTCGAGGTGCTGGACAAGCACGGCATCAAAGGCACGGTGTCGCTCAACATGGCCAACTTCGTGCACTATCCCGAAATCTTCCACGCCTGCGCGGAGCGGGATTGGAGCATCCTCTGTCATGGGCTCTACAACACGCGCTATCACTGGCAGTACAGCGAGGACGAAGAGCGCGCCGCGATCGCCGAATGCGTCGAACTGCACCAGAAATTGATGGGTAAGATGCTGCCCGGCTGGTTCTCGCCCGCCGTGTCCTTCACCCTGAATACGCCGGATCTGGTTGCCGAAGCCGGCATCAAATATTACAGCGACTGGTACCACGACGATCAGCCGCTGCCGCTGCGGACCAAGACGGGGCGGCTCGTCACGGTGCCCTACACGATGGACCTCAACGACTCGGTGCTGACCCTTAAACAACATGAGGGTGCCGAGTTCGTGCAGATGATCAAGGACACGTTCGACACGCTCTACGCCGAAGGCGCCGAGAGTGGGCGGGTCATGTGCATCGCGCTGCACCCCTACATCATGGGCCAGCCGCATCGCATCGCTCATCTCGACGCGGCCCTCGACTACATCCTGTCGCATGACGGGGTGTGGAAGGCGACGGGCGAGGAGATCGCCGACTGGTATCTGGAGAACTGTGCCGATCACCTGAATGCCCATCTGGGGGAAGGAGCCTGACATGACCAAACCCGCCCCCGGCATGGACCATGACCTCTACCGCTATTCGCCGTTGCCGGAACGGCCGAAGCTGACCTGGCCGAACGGCGAACGGCTCGCCTTCTTCGTCCTGCTGCACCTCGAATATTGGGAGCTCGAGCCGCCGGAAGGATCGCATCTCGATCCCCGGTTCAAGGGACCGCGCGGCGATTTTTTTCCCGACTACCGCTATTTCACGCAGCGCGAATACGGCAACCGTATCGGTATCTTTCGGATCCTCGATCTGCTCGACAAATACGGGCTGACGGCGACCGTCGCGGCCAATGCAGGGGCCTGCGAACGCTACCCCAATCTGGTCGAGGAGTGTCTTAGCCGTGGCTATGAGTTTGCCGCGCATGGCGATTGTCAGAGCCGCATGATCACCAGCGAGATGAGCGAGAAGACGGAGCGGCAGGTGATCGCCGCGACGACCGAAACGGTCGAAGCTGCGACGGGACAACGGCCGACGGGCTGGCTGAGCGTCGATTCCGGCGAGTCCACCCGCACGCCGCAGCTCGTCGCCGAAGCCGGCTACGACTACCTGCTCGATTGGCCGAACGACGACCAGCCTTACCTGATGACGACCGATCCCGGTCTGGTCGCGATACCCAATCAGATGGAATGGGACGACGTGAACGCGCTATGGCTGCGGCATATCCCGAACCCGCGCTATCCCGAGCTCGTCGGCGAGGCGTTCCGGACCTTGCATGCGGAAGGCGCGGCATCGGGGCGGTTGTTCGGCCTGTCGCTGCACCCGTGGGTGATCGAGCAGCCGCACCGTATCCGCTATCTGGCGCAGGCGCTCGACGGTATTAGCGGGATGGACGGGGTCTCGCAGACGACGGCGGGGGAAATCGCGCGGCATTACCGGGCCACGATCCCCAATCCTTGAGGTCTCGGGCGTTAGGGTTCTTCGCGAACGCGGCTTAGGATTGTCTCGCCCATCGACGCGTGTCTCGGATGGTCCGCGAGCCCGGTATCCAGCAAAACGACTCCAATAAACACGGCCCACCCCTTCGCGCGCCGCCACGTGGCATCCGATATGGCTCCATAGGCCGATATTGCGCGTTGCCGAATCTCCGTATCCGGCAAAACGGTCCAGAGCGCAGCTAGGTCCGTCGCGCGGTCGCCGACGCCAAGGTCGCCCCAATCGATGATCCCGCTGAAATCACCGTCTTTGACCAGAACGTTTCGTGCGTGCAGATCGCCGTGAATCCAAACCGGGGCCGTATCGATTGGCGCGGCAAGCGCGTCATGCCAGAGACGGTGTATGGTGGCCGTCACCCGATTGGACAGGCGGTCGATCCGGGCTTCCGTAACCGCGGCTTTCTCGGCCAGGGGAACACCCCGGTAGGGATTGACCGGCGCCCCGCCGGGCGCGGCGACGTGAAGGGCGCGAAGAAACGCTGCTAAGCGCTCGCCTTGGTTCGCGCGGGGCAGTTCCTGGTCCGCCGTATTCCCTTCGAGCCAGGGCACCACGCTCCACGACCAGAGGTAACCGCAGCCGGGCTGTCCGATACGTATTGGCAGCGGAACGGCAAGTGGCAGCCTTTCCGCCAGCTCGGGAAGCCAACGCTGCTCGCGTTCGATCAGTCTCGCGGCCAGGGCGCGGCGCGGCAAGCGTAAGGCGAGGCGGTCACCCAGGCGGAACATCGCGTTATCCCAACCCTTATCGGCGGGCCGGATCGGCAGTTTTGCCAGATCGGGATGCTGGGCGCTTAGGAGTGCGCGGGCAAGCTGCGTGTCGATACTCGCCTCTGCATCCGGTGTCCCCGGGCGATCTGTATTGCGCGCCACGTCAATTTCCTCGGCGGCAGCGTTACGCAGCAACGGCGAGGAGCATGGCAAGCACGAGCGCCGCCGCAAAAATTATGTTCACAACGCGCGCCTGGGCCGGGTTGGCCAGTATTCGCGACAGACCGGCGCCGATGAAAAGCCACAGCGTGTTGATCAGCGCCACCATTATCGTCAGAACGGCGACTTTCAGCCCGGCGTCCCAGGCGAGGTTGTCTCGGAAAATGGTGATGCTGGCGAAGACTGCGGCGATCGCCGCATAGGCTTTCGGGTTGGCGATGGCGAGGAAGAAGCCGCCGAGGAAGGACGGCGCAGGTGCATCCGGATCGTGCGCGGCGAGGGGCGCTGCCGTCGCAATCTTGAATGCGAGGTAGAGGATGTAGAGGGCGGCGGCGCCGATCAGCACCGGTTGGGCGCCGGGTATCGCGTGGACCGCACCCGTAAGCCCGCTCGCGACGATCAGGAGGACGGCGGTCGTGCCGAGTATAATTCCCGAGAGGTACCGGGCCGCGCGGCGGGGACCGAACGCGGCGGCCATGGCGGCGACGCTGATGGTCGCGGGGCCGGGGCTGCCCATGAGCGCCGTCGACGTCAACAACAGCGCGGACAGCGGCCCCCAGAACGACGCGATTCCGGAAAGGTTTGTCAGTTCTTCAAGCACGGGCGCGACTAATTCTAGTTCAAGTCCAGCGTACGGTGTCCTGTTCGTCCAAGGCGGTCAGCAGGGTTGTCGTGTAGACGCAGGTCGAATCGCAGAGGTCGTAGCGGCGGCTCAGCTTGCGTCGGACTTCGGCTTCTGCGACGCCGTCCGGAATTTTCGAACGTTCCCACATTGCGAGGTTCGGACGGCGCGTCAGCAGCAGGCTACGGCGCAAATCGCCTTCGTCCCCGCGAAAGCGCCACAGGCCGATGACTTGGGAATCGTAGGCGGATTCGAAACCCGGCCAGGCGGCGGCGCAGAGGTCGAGAAATTCATCCCAGTGCACCGCCGGCGTTTCGAACGAACGGAAGGCATAGTTGCCCTGCCGGCGCGGCGCTTCCGCCGTTTCCGGGCGCAATGTCGGCGTCATGATCTCGTGGTACGCCTCGCGGATGTTCGGCGTATAGGATAGAAGTGCATCGGTTGGCGGACTTTCGTCACTCCAGACGGTGATAACCGTCAACTCGTCGCGCGGCCGACCGATCTGGCTACGCCAAACGCCGTACAGAGAACCGCCCTGGGCCGCGATCCGTGTTGCGCCGGCTTGCTTGATGTCGTCGGCGAGGCTTTGCCAACACCGCGGTTCAGCCGTGACGGTATGTCGGACATAGGTATGGCTCATGAATTTAGAATCGCGCCGACCGCATCGCCGCCACCGTTTAAGGCGTCCCGTGCGCGTGCAACTGTACGTGTCAAGTGCAAGAAGCCGTGCAAGACGCCCGGATAGATCGTGAAACTGTTCTCGACACCGGCTGCCGTCAGTTTCTGCGACAGTGCCGGGGTGTTGTCGCACAGCGGGTCCATCGCCGCTGCGCCGAGGAACGCCGGAGGGAGGCCCGCAAGATCTGCGGACAGATGATCGAGCCGCGGGTCTTTAAGTTCGGCTTCGTTCGCGATATAGAACGCGCGGTAGAATTTTCGGCGCGTGTCGGACAGGCCGAAGATCTCGTCGTTGTATTTCCGTGACGACTCGCAGTCGTAGCCGAGACCGTAACTGCCGTAGTACAGCAGCATGAATTTCAGCGCGTCCGGCCTTCCGGCCGCTTTCAGTGAAAGCGCTGTGCCAATTGTGATGCTTGCGCCGGCCGAATCTCCACCCATGCCGATCCGCTCCGCATCGATACCCAGCGCAGCGGCTGAAGCGATGGCGTAATCCAGAACAGCGAGCGCCTCGTCCAGCGGGGTCGGGAATTTATGCTCCGGCGCCAGTCGGTAATCGACCGATGCAAACGCGACGCCGGAACGCTCTGCCATCCATCGGCATATTTTGTCGTGACTAGGAATACCGCCATAGATAAAGCCGCCGCCATGAAAATAGAGCAGCAGGGGAAGGTTTTCACGACCGTTCGGATAATAGAAGCGTACGGGGATCGGCCCGTGCTGCCCCTCTACTGAAATATCTTCCGTCCGGTGCATCTGGGGACCGTCTTCGTTCCAATAGGCACGCTCGGCGAAATACTGTACGCGTACATCATCGATTGGCGCGGTCGAGACGTCGAGCCGGCCTTCCGGCAGCAGTTCGCGGGTCTTCAGCATCGCCTCGGCCATTTCCGGGTCGATGCCGGGTACGGTACGCGGGTCACGCAAGCCCTGGGTTCCTTCCAACGTTATTGCAGCCGGGGAATCACTTTTTCGGCCGCCAGTTCCATCGATTCCATGGTCATTTCGGCGGGCATGCCGCCGATGCTCGACCACAGCACGAATTCCGTAATACCGAAGCGCTCCTTCATCTCCTGCAGCTTGTCGACGCACTCGTCGGGGTCGCCGGCGATGGCGGCGCCGTACTTGATTAGATTGTCGAAGCTGAGATAGCCCATTTCCCGGGTCTTGCGGCCCTCGGTCATGGTCAGCTCGTAGCCCTTGACCGTCTCGGCGCCGCTTGCGGTCGAAAGCTGGTTGCTGGCCACCTTGTTGTAGAACCACTCGACATACTCGCCAAACAGTTCGCGCGCCTTCTCCGTCGTTTCGTGCACGAAGAAAGGCACCAGCATCATGCGTTCGGCGCCTTTCGGGTTCCGGTCGAGCGAGACGCAGTCCGCCTCGTACCCCTTCAGGTGACGTTCCAGCTCGTCCATCCAGGCTTCCCGGTAGGTCCGGTAGGTGAAAGGCGACGCGAGCTGCAGGTTCCAGCCGCCGCGGGCGACGGTCTTGAAACTGTCCGGGGATATCGTCGCCTGATAGACCGGTGGGGTGGGCCGCTGCACCGGCTTCGGCAGCAGTTCGACCTCTTCCGGGATGGTCCAGAACTCGCCTTCGTATTTGATTTTCTCGTTGGTCCAGGCTTTCAGCACAATGTCGAGCGCTTCGGCGTACATCTCCCGGCTCTTTTCCATAGGCACATTTAGCCCGAGGAATTCGTGCGGCTGATAGGCGCGTCCGACGCCGAACTTCAACCGGCCATGCGACAGCACGTCGACGAGGGCGAAGTCCGACGCGGTGCGCAGCGGATGGTTGAACGGCAGCGCGACGATCGCCGTGCCGATCGAAATTTTGCTGGTGCAGCGCGCGACCGCGGCGGCGAGCACCTGGGTCGAAGTGACGATGCCGTATGTGGAAAAGAGATGTTCCGCCAGCCAGACCGTGTCGTAGCCGAGTGCTTCGGCGCGCTGAAACTGCTTCATGTCGTTGTCGAATGCCGCGACGCGCTGGCTCTGGTCCGGCATCTGGCTAAGGCTGAATGTTCCGAATTTCATCTCTTTACCCTCTCGCGACGTTACGCCGCCGGTTCGTCCGAAATCTCCACGACGGTCTTGCCGAAATTCTCGCCCTTCAACAGCCCGATGAGCATCGCCGGCGCGTTCTCGAGACCTTTGATCCTATGTTCGCGATACTTGACACTGCCGTCGCGGACCCAACTTCCGACATCGCGAAGGAAATCGGCGCTCTGTTTCGTATAATCGCTCACGATGAAGCCGCGAACGGCGATCCGGTTGGTCAGTACGGCGCGCATGAATTGCGGCAGATGATCGGGGCCGTCGGGCTCGCCGGTCAGGTTGTACTGCGAGATCAATCCGCAAACCGGCATGCGCGCAAAGAAATTGAAATGCGGAATGACCGCGCGCAAGACGCGTCCCGAGACGTTTTCGAAGTAGATGTCGATTCCGTCGGGGCAGGCCGCGGCAAGCTGGGTCTCGAAATCGTCGGCCCGGTGATCGAGACAGGCGTCGAATCCCAGCACCTCGGTAACGAAGCGGCATTTCTCCGCACCGCCCGCAACGCCGATCGCACGACAGCCCTTGATCTTGGCGATTTGACCCACCACGCTGCCGACGGCGCCGGCTGCCGCGGCGACGACAAGAGTTTCGCCCGCCTTGGGTTTGGCCCAAATTCAACAGGCCGGTGTAGGCCGTCATGCCCGGCATTCCCAAGACGCCCAGCGCATAGGATAGCGGCTTTGTTGCGGCGTCGACTTTGCGCATGCCGGTGCCGTCGGACACGCCGTATTCCTGCCATCCCATGCGGCCGACGACGATATCGCCGGCGGCATAATCAGCGTGATTGGAGGTTTCGACGACGCTGACCGTCCCGCCCTCCATGACGCCGCCGATGGGAACCGGATCGGAGTAAGACCGCTCCGCGTTCATGCGGCCGCGCATATAGGGGTCGAGCGAAAGGTAGATCGTCCGCGCGAGGAATTGGCCCTCGGCCGGCTCCGGTATGGCGGTCTCCGTCAAATCGAAGTCTGTGGCGGCAGGTTCGCCCTCTGGACGACGCGCCAGCAGGATCTGTCTGTTCATTCCGGACATGGGGACACCTATCAGTCGAAAACCGTTTCCATGTAGTGGGCCGGATCGACGCGCGCTTCGATCACCGTGGGGCCTGTGGCCGCGAAGGCCGTCGCAAGTGCCGCTTCCAGTTCGGCCGGACCGGTCGCGCCGATCACCGGCACGCCGAAATAATGCGCCGGTGGCGTGTCGGCTTCCACCTTATCGAGGGCCGTGCCGAAAATGCCGAACTGGCGCCGGATCTGTTTGATTTGGATAAGGCTCAGCCAGCGGTCGTCGAGAACGACGATCGGCAGGGAAATCTCCTGCCGTAATGCGGTGGCGAGCTCGCCGCAGGTCATCTGAAAACAGCCGTCGCCGAGGATGCAGACGACCGGGCGTTCCGGATATGCCAATTTCGCCGCGATCGCGCCCGGTATGCCGAAGCCCATCGAGGACCAGCCATTCGTAATCAGGAAGGTACGCGCGGCATGCGCCGTCCATTGACTGGCAATCTGATGGGTATGGGCGCCGACGTCGAAGGAGAGTATGCCGTCGTGCGGCAAGGCGGCGCGGACGATATCGATGGCCTGATGCGGCGTGAAATTCTCGCTTGCCGGACGCAGCGAGGCCTGAAATCCCCGCCGGTGTTCGGCAATGTCCGCCTCGGTCCAATCATTTGCGGCCGCTGTCGCCGCGTTCAGGCGGGTCAGGGTGGATTCCAGATCGCCCGTGACCTCTTGGGCCACGTCGACGGAGGCATCCGTATCGACGGCGTCGATGTCCAATTGCAGCAAGGGGACATCGCCGATCCAGGCTTCGAACTCTACTTCGATGGTGTCGTAGCCGAGGCCGACGATCAGGTCCGCACGGCGCAGGAACTGCCGCTGCACCTGCCGCTTGCTTCTTTCGATGCAGCCGAGGGACAACGGGTGATCCTCGTCGATCAAGCCTTTCGCCATGGTCGTCGTGGCGAAGGGAATGCCGTTGCGCTCGACGAATTCCAGCAAAAGATCCAGGTCCCGCATCCGCATTGCGGTCGAGCCGAGTATCGCGATGGGGCGATTCGCGCCGGCGATCAGCGAAAGCGCCTGTTCGATGGCGTTGTCTGGCGCCGCTGCCGTAAAGCTTTTCTGCGGCATCTGCTGCGGCGCGGCCTCCGTCGCCGTCGCCAGCGCGACGTCTTCCGGCAGGTCGAGGTGAACCGGTCCTACTGGTTCCGCGAGGGCGATTTGAACCGCCTTTTCCAACGTTGCGACGATCTCCCCTTCGCGCAGCATGAAGCTCGCCTTGGTGATCGGCTTGAACAGGGTTTCGTGGTCGATATGCATCTGGATGCGCCGGCCGAGCTGATCGGTATTGAGATTGCAGGTGATCGCGATCAGCGGCGAACGGTCGAGCCAGGCATTGCCGACCCCGGTGGACAGGTTGGTCGCGCCCGGTCCCAAGGTCGCGATGCACAATCCGGGCACGCCGGTCATCCGGCCCGTGACGTCGGCGCAGAACCCCGCGGAACCTTCATGCGCGGTGAGGACGAAATCGATCCCACCGCTCCGCATTGCCTCCATCAGCGGCAGCACGTTGCCGCTGGGGATGCCGAAACCGCGCCGAATGCCGGCAGTCTTCAAAGCGCTTACGATGAGGTCGGCGTTGTTCATTTCTTAACTCGGCAGTTATTTCGATAGACGTCGATATGTCGCGCGTTGCGCGAAAATAGGGACCTTCGTGTGTTCAATAGGATACCTGGTATAATCCCGCAACCGGCGCCTCGATTGCGTGGAATAATTCGAGTGAGTTTCGGGTTGTTGCGGCGCGCTCGATCTCTTGCCATAAAGCGTGGCGAACGAATCTTGATTTCGGCCCCTCACCCTCTTCAGAGTATTCTTTGATGCGCGATCTTTACATCTTGGGCGGTGAGATGCGGCCGAACGCGGCACGGAAGAGCGAGTGGCAACACTTCAAGAACGCGGTCGTCGTCAAGGTCGATCTGGCGTCGCGGGAAGCCGCTCTGATCCATGAATATGTCTCGCCACCGGACGCATGTCCCGACCTGCCGTCGATCATTTTCAAGGCGGGTACCTTGGCGGGGGATCGCCTCTACGCCTGCACGCAGACCGAAATTCTCGTCTACCGGCTGCCGAATTTTACCGTCGAGCATTACGTTTCGCTGCCCTATTTCAACGATATCCACCACGTCACGCCGAGTGGCAGGGATACCTTGCTGATCGCCGTAACCGGGCTCGATATCATCGTCGAAATCGGTTTGGACGGTGCACTCGTAAACGAATGGGACGTCTCGGGCGGCGATGTCTGGACCCGGTTCTCCAGGGATGTAGACTATCGGAAAGTTCCCAGCACCAAACCGCGCGTCGCACACCCGAACTTCGTGTTCATGCTGGGCGAAGAAATCTGGACGACGCGCTGCGACTTGTATGACGCGATCTGCTTGACCGATAGCGAAAAGAGAATAGACCTTTCCGGAAAGGGCTTCCGTCCGGTCGAGTTCGTCCATGACGGCGTTTTGCATGACGGAAAGCTCTACTTCACGGCGGTCGACGGCAATGTCCTGATCGCCGATCCGCAGACCTGCGCGGTGACGGAGGTCATCGATCTCCGCGACTTCGTCGACAGCGATTATCCGTTGGGATGGTGCCGCGGTATCAAGGTGATCGACGCCGACCGCGTCGTCGTCGGGTTCAGCCGGCTACGGCAAACCAAGCTGCACGACAAGGTGCGCTGGGCGAAAGCACAGGTCCGGCGAATTTCAGGCGATGAGAAATATGCCGAATCGTTGCCGTCATTGCCGACGCGGATCAGTTGCTTCAACCTGCGGACCGGAGAGCAGGAATGGGAATTGCCTTTGTCGGATCAAAAAACCGATGCGATTTTTTCGATCCTGTAGTTCGCTGCCGCTCGGTTAGCGCGTTAGCCCTTCCCGATAGGCGACGTAGAGGCCGCTCGCGACGATGATTGCCGCGCCTGTCCAGGTCCACAGGTCGGGAAAGTCGCCGAAAATCGCAAATCCCAACAGCGTGGCGCCGATCAACTCGCCGTACAGATAGGGCGCGACCGTCGAGGCCGGCGCGCATTGCAGGGCCTTGATCACGAAGTACTGCGTCACGCCGCCGAGGCAACCCATGCCGCCGAACAGGATCCAATGCAGTGTCTCCGTCGGGGCTACGAAAAAGAACGGCAATGCGGCGCTCATCGTGAACGCGCCGATCAGCGCCATATAGACGATTGAGGTTTCCGCCGGATCGTCGTCGCCGATCTTTCGGGTCATGATCTGGTAGATGGCGAACAGGGCCGCCGAGCCGACTGTCAACAACGCCCCCCATTGCATGCCGCCAATTCCGGGTCGGATGATCAGCAGGGCGCCGGCGAAACCGAATATCACCGCCGCCCAGCGTCGGGGACCGACCCGTTCGCCCAGAAACGGGACGGACAACGCGGTCAACATCAAGGGTGCGGTGAACATTATCGCCGAGGACGTCGGCAGAGAGATCGTCGCCAAGGCGACAATGAACATCCCGTTCGAGGTGAACATGACCGCCGAACGGCCGAATTGCATCGCCGGCCGAGCCGGTATGAAAAGACGCCATCCGAAGCGGGGAAAGAAAATCGCGA
The DNA here is from genome assembly GCA_047517345.1 of Alphaproteobacteria bacterium. Lineage (GTDB taxonomy): Bacteria > Pseudomonadota > Alphaproteobacteria > UBA8366. The sequence continues at coordinate 9,801 of JAKZTB010000189.1, read as the reverse complement.
CCGTAAACAGGAAATGCCCGGTAAATCGCGCCCAGACGACCTGCGGCATCGGGTAGTCCGCCACCAGATATTTCGCGATGGCGTTCATCGCCGGCATGATGCAGATCGCGAGGCACATGAACAGGATGCCGCGCAGGACTCTCTGCTGGGCGTCTGCGCTGGTGGGCGTATCGTTCATCGCTGCTGTGGTAATCACGGTTACAGCCGGACGCAAGGGACTTCGGCGCGCGTTTCAAGTTGTGCGCCGTTGGTTTAAGGTTCGTCCTTAAACTCGACCGTCGGAAAGGACAGGGGCAATGGCAAAGAAATTCGATGTTCTGCTGAAAGGTGGCCATGTCGTCGACGCGACACTGGATCTGGACGCTAGGCGTGACGTCGCCGTAGCCGGTGGCAAGATTGCGGCTATCGAACCGGACATTCCGAGCGATGACGCGACGCACGCAATCGATGTCTCCGACTCGGTCGTCATCGCCGGCATGATCGACACCCACGCCCATGTCTACGAGCATGTCGGCGGCCGCTTCGGGCTCAATCCGGACATGGTCGGCGTGCATTCCGGCGTAACCACACTGGTAGACCAGGGCGGGCCGAGCAACATGACCTTCGGCGGGTTCCGTCACTACATCTGCGAGCGTGCGGACAGCCACGTCCTCGCCTTCATTTCCGCCTATGTCGTGGGCGGGCTGGAAGGCCACTATTACACCGATCTCTACAATCCCAAGGGCGTCGACGTGTACAACACGGTTCGGGCCATCGACGCCAATCGCGACTTGGTGAAGGGCATCAAGGCGCATGCCGAGATCGGCGGTTACAGCCGCTGGGGCAACGAGGTCATGAAGCTGGCCAAGCAAATCGGCACCGAGTCGAACCTGCCGGTCTATGTCCATCTCGGTCAGCTCTGGCCCTTGCCGGACGATGGGACGGATGGTGTCGATCCGGATTCTATTGTGCCCGACATGGTCGAGATACTGGGCCCGGGCGATATCCTTGCACACCCCTTTACGCGGCATCCGGGCGGGTTCGTGAACACCGCCGGCGAACTGCATCCCGCCGTGCGCGACGCCATCGACCGCGGCATCAAGATCGATATCGGCCATGGCTCGCATTTCAGCTTCGACATGGCGCGCAAGGTGCTCGATGCAGGCGTGCGGCCCGATACGCTGGGCGCGGACATGCACGGCTACAACACCAAGGTGCCGCCGCCGCCGGGCACGCCGGAGAAACATTCCGATGAGGAGGAAAATCATCTGTTCGCGGGCGGCGAGCGGTTCAGCCTCGCCTTCGGGATGACGGAATTGCTGGCGCTCGGTCTGCCGCTCAGCGAGATCGTGCCCATGGTGACATCGAACTGCGCGGAATTACTGAAGATGGAAGAAGAGATCGGCACGCTCAAGCCGGGTACGATCGCCGATATCAGCGTGCTGGCGGATCAACGCGGTAGGTGGACATTGCGCGATAATGAAGGCACCGAGGTGACGGCGGAACGCCAGCTGATGCCGAAATTCTGCCTGCGCGAAGGAAAGCGCTACGACGCCGACGCGTTAATTCTGCCCGTACTTGACGCCGCCGCGTAAGCCGTGGACGATTCCGAAGCGACCGGCGTCGGCGCGCGCGTCCCGCGCCGTGAGGACGACCGCTATATGCGCGGCCGCGGCCAGTATATTGGCGATATCAAGCTGGCCGGAACGAAGGATGTTGCCTTTCTGCGCAGCCCGATCGCGCACGGCCGTATCCGCGCGGTCAACATCCCCGATAATGTTTGCTCCAAGGTCACCATCGCAACCGATATGACAGGGGTTAAGCCGATCCGGGCGGTCACCGCCCTGCCGGGTTTCAAGGTCTCGGAACAGCCGGCCTTGGCGGACGGCAAGGTGCGCTATGTCGGCGAGCTGGTGGCGATGTGTCTGGCCGCGGACCGGGCCGAGGCGGAGGATATCGCGCAGGCGCTGAGCGTCGATTTCGACGAGCTCCCCGCCGTGCACGACATGCTTCGCGCGCGCGACCGCGACGCGCCGCTGCTGCACGAACATTGGGACGAAAACGTCTTTCTGGAATCGGTTGTGGACGATCCGAATTTCGACGAGGTCGCGGCGAAGGCCGCCGTCAAAATCACCCGCGAGTTTCGCACCGCCCGGCAGTGCATGGCGCCGATCGAAGGGCGCGGCGTGGTCGCGCATTGGGACAGCCGCCTGGAACAGCTCATCGTCTACACCGCGACGCAGATGCCGCATATCGTGCGCACCGGCCTATCCGATTGTCTCGACCTCGATCATGGCAAGATCCGGGTCATCGCCCCCGATGTCGGCGGTGGATTCGGCTACAAGGGCATCCTGCTGCCGGAAGAGGTGGCGATTTGTTGGCTGGCGATGCAGGTGCGTCATCCGGTGCGCTGGCTGGAAGACCGCCGCGAGCAATTGAGCGCCAACGCGAACTGCCGTGAGCACCACTATGTGGTGACGGCCCACGCCGACCAGTCCGGCAAGCTGATCGCGCTAGAAGCCGTCGCCCATGTCGATTCCGGCGCCTATTCCGCCTATCCGTTCTCCGCCTGCCTGGAAGCCGCACAGGTCGGCAGCATCTTGCCGGGGCCGTACGACTTCGAAGGGTTTCGCTGCCGGACCTGGTCCAGCGCGACCAATAAGCCGCCGATCCTGCCCTATCGCGGTGTCGCCCGGACCGGCGTGTGTTTTGCGATGGAACTGATGCTGGACGCCATCGCGCGCGAAGTCGGGCGCGAGCCGCACGAAGTCCGCCTGCTGAACCTCGTGCCGCCGGAAGCCATGCCGTTCGACAACATCACGGCCAAGCATTTCGACAGCGGCGACTATCCCGAATGCCTGCGCCGTGCGGTCGACGCGATCGACGTGCCCGGCGTCCGCGCGCGCCAGGCAAAAGGCGAAGCGGACGGACGCCTGATCGGCGTCGGGCTGTCGATCTTCTGCGAGCAGGGGGCGCACGGCACCTCGGTCTATGCCGGCTGGGGCATTCCCATGGTGCCCGGGCACGAGCAATGCAGCGCCCGATTGACGCCGGACGGCGAGTTGGAACTTCGCATCGGCGCGCACAGCCATGGCCAAGGGTTGGAGACGACCTTGGCGCAGGTCGCAAACGAAGTGCTCGGCATCGAAATAGACGCGGTGAAACTGGTGCATGGCGACACGCAATACACGCCCTATTCGACCGGCACTTGGGGGTCGCGTTGCATGGTGATGTCCGGCGGCGCGGTGGCACGCGCCTGCGAGGCGATCGGCGAACGGGCGGCGCGGATCGGCGCGACCTTGCTGCAGGCGGATCTGGACACGGTTCGGGTCGAAGGCGGCCAAGTCGTCGCGCCGGGCGGCGCGATCAGCCTCGCCGAGATCGCCCGGGTCTGGTACCTGAAGCCGCAGGACCTGCCGCCCGACGTCGATCCGGGTGGCCTCGAGGTCACGGTCGGCTACAAGCCGGAGCGCGATACCGGCACCTTCAGCTACGCGGCCCACGCGACGGTCGTGGCGGTCGATCCGGAACTCGGCCAAGTCGAGATACTCGATTATGTGGTGGTCGAGGATGGCGGCGTGCTGGTCAATCCGATGATCGTCGACGGCCAGGTCAGCGGCGGTTTGGCGCAGGGCATCGGGACGGCGCTCTACGAGGAGATGCCGTTTGACGCGCAGGGTCAGCCGCTGGCGTCAACCTTGGCGGACTATTTGCTGCCGGGACCGGTCGAGGTCCCCGATCTTCGTATCCTGCATATGGAATCGCCGTCGCCCTATACCGCGTTCGGTCAGAAGGGCATCGGCGAGAGCGGCGCCATCGGCCCGCCGGCCGCGATCGGCAACGCGATCGACGACGCGTTGAAGGATATGGGTGTCGAGGTCGATGCGCTGCCGATCACGCCGCGCCGTCTCCTCGCCCTGATCCAGGCGGCGGCATTATGAAGCCGGTCGATTTCGATTACCAACGGCCGTCCCGACTGGAGGAGGCCGTCGCGCTGTTGTCCGATCCGGGCGCGCGCGTGCTTGCCGGCGGCCAATCGCTCGGGCCGATGCTGAATCTGCGCTTGGCCCAGCCGGCGTTGCTGGTCGATATCACGGCAATCCCGGAATTGCAGAATGCGGCGCAAGAGAATGGTGCACTCATACTCGGTGCCTGCGTCACGCATGCGGCAATTGAGGACGGCAGCATTCCGGAGTTAACGAACGGCGTGCTTGCATCGGTCGCCGGGGGGATCGCCTACCGGGCCGTGCGCAACCGCGGCACCGTCGGCGGCAGCCTGGCGCATGCCGACCCCGCGGCGGATTGGGTTACCTGTCTTTCCGCACTCGGCGCGGAGGTCGTGATCGCGGGTGGTGCCGGTGAACGGCGGGTTCCCGTTGCGGGCTTCCTTCGGGGGGCGTTTGAAACGGCGCTGCAAGCGGGGGAAATCCTGCGCGCCGTATCGGTTCCGGCGCTATCGGCGTCGGCGAAGTGGGGTTTCTATAAATTCTGCCGCAAGGCCGGCGACTTCGCCGAGGCCATCGGGGCGGTGCTGCACGACCCGGATCGCGGCGTGGCGCGGACTGTGCTCGGCGCGACCAACGCGCGCCCGATCGTCGTCGAGGGCGATTACGACGACGGGCCCATTCGCGCAGCAATAGAATCGCAGGATGACATGGACGCCTACGACCGGCAGGTGCATTTCGTCGCGGCAAAGCGGGCGGCGATGATCGCGGGGGTTCGGGCGGCATGAAACCGGTCACGATCACGGTCAACGGGGAGACGGTGACGGCCAATGTCGCGCCGCGCACCAACCTGGCGGATTTTCTGCGCGAAGCGTTGCTCCTAACCGGAACCCATATTGGCTGCGAGCAGGGCGTGTGCGGCGCTTGCACCGTGATGATCGACGGCGCACCGGCCCGGTCCTGCATCGCCTTCGCGGTGGCCTGCGACGGGTCGGAGGTGCACACCATCGAGGCGTTCGACGACGATCCGCGCATGGGCCGGCTGCGCGACGCCTTTACCCGCGAACACGCATTGCAATGCGGCTACTGCACACCGGGGATGCTGATTTCCTCTTACGACATCGTCAGCCGCTTGCCCGATGCCGACGAGGCGCGGGTCCGCGAAGAGCTAAGCGGCAATCTGTGCCGCTGCACCGGCTATGTCGGAATCGTGCGGGCCGTGCGTAGCTGTCTCGGCGCACCGGCGCCGGCGGCGAAAGCGGCGCCGGCCTTCACGGTCGAACGCGAGGTTGCGCCGCTGCGGGCGCCCACGCCGGTCGCCGCGATGCCGAGCGATGCACCCGAGTTGCAGCAATCCTTTACCGTCGATCATCCGGCGGATGCCGTTTGGGCAGTCTTCAGGGATATCGAGGCGGTCGCCGCGTGCATGCCCGGTGCATCGCTGACCGCACCGCCGGAAGGCGGCAACATTGAAGGTCAGGTTTCGGTTAAGCTCGGTCCCATCGCCGCGGCGTTCGCCGGCACGGCTACGGTCGCGTTGGATGAAAAGGCACGCAGCGGCGTCGTCTCGGGACAGGGCCGCGACGGTGGCAGCGGGTCCAGCGTGCGCGGCGAGGCCCGGTTCGCGGTTGTCGCGTCCGCTGTCGGTGAAACGCAGGTCGACGTCACGGTCGCCTATGCGCTGACCGGCAGCCTGGCGCAATTTGCGCGCGGCGGCATCGTCAACGATATCGCAGCGCGGATCACGGCGGATTTCGCCGGCAATTTGCGCGCGCGCCTCGAAGGCCGCGAAGTGGAAACGACCGAGATCGCCGGCGGGTCATTGTTCCTTGTCGCGATCTGGTCCTTCATCAAACGCCTTGTTGGCCGCGCTTGATCGTTTAAACTTCGCGAAACGAACGAATTCGAAGGAAGGCGATGGAACGGTCTTTTGAGAAAGAGGTGCGGTCGTTGCGGCTTGGCGACGGCGACACCTTTCATGGCGAGGGTATTCTCGCGATCACCAAGGCGCTGCTGCAGTCCGGCGTCAGCTATGTCGGCGGCTACCAAGGAGCGCCGGTGTCGCACGTGATGGACGTGCTGACCGATGCGCAAGATCTGCTCGACGAGATGGGCATCCATTTCGAGGCCTGTTCCAACGAGGCGGCCGCGGCGGCGATGTGCGCCGCGTCGATCAACTACCCGATGCGCGGCGCGGTGTGCTGGAAGTCCGTCGTCGGCACCAATGTCGCCTCCGACGCACTGTCCAATCTTGCCTCGGCGGGAGTCATTGGGGGCACCCTGCTGATCGTCGGCGAGGATTACGGCGAAGGCGCCAGCGTCATCCAGGAGCGCAGCCACGCCTTTGCGATGAAAAGCTCGATCTGGCTGCTCGACCCGCGGCCGCATCTGCCGTTGGTCGTCGATATCGTCGAGAAAGCGTTCGAGCTTTCGGAAGTCAGCAACACACCGGTGATGATGGAATTCCGCATCCGCGCCTGCCACGTGCATGGCCGCTTCGAGTGCAACGACAATGTGCCGGCCAAGGTGTCGCGCAACGCGGTGCTGACCGAACCTTCCTTCGACTATGACCGCATCTGCCTGCCGCCCGCGACCTACGCCCAGGAGAAGCACAAGATCGAGCATCGCCTGCCGGCGGCGATCGAATTTATCCGCCAACACAAGCTGAACGAGGTCTTCCCGGGCGATTGCGAGGAGGTCGGCATCATCGTGCAGGGCGGCCTGTACAATTCCGTGATTGGCGGCCTGCAGCAGCTCGGTCTGGCGGACGCCTACGGCCATGCGAGGCTGCCGATCTTGGCGCTGAACGTGACCTATCCTTTGATCTCCGACGAGATCACCGAATTCTGCGCCGGCAAGCGCGCCGTCCTGATGGTCGAGGAAGGCAATCCGGATTACCTGGAACAGGCGGTCAACGTCATCCTGCGCAAATCGGACCTGAACACCCGTATCGTCGGCAAGGACGTGCTGCCGATGGCCGGCGAATACACGCTCGCCGTCGTCATCGCCGGGCTGGCTGCGTTCGTCGAGGGCGCGCTGCCGCAAGGCGTCGACCATGCCGACGTCGCACGGCGCGGCGACGCGGTGGTTGCCAACAAGGCCAAGGCGCTGGAACTGCTCGGCAAACCGACGCCGGTGCGGCCACCCGGGTTCTGTACGGGATGCCCCGAACGGCCGGTCTTCACCGCGATCAAGCTGGTCGAGAAGGACGTCGGGAATATCCATGTCAGCGCCGATATCGGCTGTCATACCTTCTCGACCCTGCCGCCGTTCAATATCGGCAATTCGGTCCTCGGCTACGGGCTCGGTCTCGCCAGCGCCGCCGGCGTCGTGCCCGCCTTCGGCGACAAGCGCGTCGTCAGCATCATGGGCGACGGCGGGCTTTGGCATAACGGATTGACCTCGGGCGTCGCCGGGGCCGTGTTCAATCAGAGTGATTCCGTCCTCGTCATCATGAACAACGGCTACAGTTCGGCCACCGGGCAGCAGCATATCCCCTCGACGGGGACCAACTTCCGGTCCGAGCCGACCGGCCAGAACATCCGCGACGCGCTGAAGGGGCTCGGCGTCAAATGGCAGCGCACGGTCACGACCTACGAAGTCGGAACCATGATGAAGACTCTGCGCGAGGCGCTGACGACCAAGACCAAGGGCCTCAAGGTCATCATCGCGGAAAGCGAATGCCAGCTGGCTAAACAGCGCCGCATTCGACCGCTGCTGCGCAAGAAGCTTGAGCAAGGCGAGCGGCTGATCCGCACCCGCTTCGGTGTCGATGACGATGTTTGCACGGGCGACCATTCCTGCATCCGCCTGTCCGGGTGCCCGTCGCTGACGATCAAGCCGAACCCGGACCCGCTGCGCAAGGACCCGGTGGCGCATGTCGACAATGGCTGTGTCGGCTGCGGGCTGTGCGGGGAAACGGCGGACGCGGCGACCTTGTGCCCAAGCTTCTATCGCGCCGATATCGTGCAGAACCCCAGCGGCGTCGACCGCTTTCTCGACCGCTTCCGCCGCACGGTGATCGGATTTCTGCAAGGGCGCCCGGCGGCGGCATGACGGCGGTTGCGAACGAACCGCGGCCGACGACGATCCTGATCGGCGCCTTGGGCGGCGAAGGCGGCGGCCTGCTGACCAATTGGCTGGTCGCCGCCGCCGGCGCGGCGGACCTGCCGGTGCAAAGCACCTCGATCCCCGGCGTGGCGCAGCGCACCGGCGCGACCACCTACTATCTCGAAATTTTTCCAACGCCGACGGCCGAGTTGAACGGCAAGACACCGGTCATGTCGCTCTATCCGGGGCCGCGCAACATGGATGTGGTCGTGGCCTCGGAGTTGCTCGAGGCCGGCCGCGCCATCGAGAACGGCTTCGTCAGCCCGGACCGCACCACCCTGATCGCGTCCACGCACCGTTTCTACGCCATCGCGGAGAAATCGGCGATGGGCGACGGCGTGCATGACAGCGACCGGATCCTGGCCGCGGCGCGGGAGATGGCGCAGACCACCATGCTCTACGACCTCGCGCAAACGGCGCAGGACAAGGGGACGGCGCTGAACGCGGTGCTGCTCGGCATGATCGCCGGCTCCGGCAAACTGACTTTGCCCGACGAAGCCTATGAGGCAGCCATCGCGGCGCAGGGGGTCGCGGTGGAAGCCAATTTGCGCGGCTTCCAGGCCGGGCTGACCCTGGCGCGGGTCGGTGCGGAACCGGTCGTCGCCGACGTAGAAAATGCGTTTCCGGAACAGCGGATCGAAATCGATTTCCCGACGCCGGTCGTTGAATTCGCGGCGCACGGCGTGTCCCGCCTCGCCGACTATCAGGATATGCGGTATGCGCGGCAGTATCTCGAACGGCTCAAGCCGGTACTCGATGTCGACGATGCCGGCAAGGACTGGAAGCTGACACGCGAGACGGCGCGGTACCTGGCGCTGTGGATGTCCTACGAGGACGTCATCCGAGTCGCTGATCTCAAAACGCGGGCGGACCGCACGGCGCGGGTGAGGGTGGAAGTCGGCGCGAAGTCGGGCGAGCCGGTCCGCGTCACCGAATTCCTCAAGCCCGGCGTCGAGGAGGTCGCCTCGCTGCTGCCACCGGGCCTTGGCGCGGCGCTGACCAACTGGGCCGCGCGGCGCGGCTTGACGCACCGATTGCACATAACACGCCGCGTCCGCACCGACACGATTTTCGGGTTCCTGCAGCTTTGGCTGTTGGCCAGGTTGCGATGGTGGCGTCGGCGCAGCTACCGCTTTGCGCAGGAACACGCGCTGATGGAAAAATGGCTGGCGGCGGTGGTCGCACTCGCACCGCGCGACTACGCTTTCGCCGTCGAACTGGTTGAATGCGCCAATCTGCTGAAGGGCTACGGCGAAACCCACGCGCGCGGGCACGGCAATTTCGAGCGGGTGTTCGAGACTATCGTGGCACCGGCGCTCAACGGTACCGCGACAGACGCGGCGCGTCTGAAGGCGGCACGGGAAGCGGCGCTAGCCGATCCGGAAGGCGCGGCGCTTGGGCAGGCGCTGGCGGGCTAGGGAATCGGGCGAAATTACGCCTCGCCACACCGGAGCGCGCAAAATAATTCCGAAAAGCAGGGCCTTTGACCGTTGTGGTCGTTGATATCAGATGGCCATGGTCGACGAAACGAGCTCTCCCTGCTGGTCGAGTGTGCGCAGAACTTTATCCACTATATCTTCGTTGATCTCGGAGACGACAATCATATGCGGCACACCAACATGGTATCTAATACCAACGGCACTAATTATTGACCTGAAATCGCCCAATCTCTCATTCCGATGGACATGATCGTCTCGGGCTGGTCGATTAGTTTGTTCCAGGCTTGGCAACCGGCCTCGATGATGGCGTCGTAATCTTCGAAGACGCG
>JAKZTB010000188.1:0-7083 GCA_047517345.1 Alphaproteobacteria bacterium | reverse complement strand
AGGCGTCAAATCATCCCGTATCTTGAGTGCTGATCCCATGACATCCCCCACATCTGGTGGGAGACCATAGAATCACAATCCGCCATCATCCGCCATCAATGAATATCCCGAGAGTCAATTCAGGCGCTCACTGGTATAACTGCACTATAAATAAGGGGTATATACACATAATGATCAGATGAGACCCACCGATGCCACACCAACCCGCCACATGCGCGTGCATGAATATCCGCAAGGCGGCGCGCCTGATTGCCCAGTTCTACGATCAGCGGCTACAGCCGAGCGGGCTGCGCAACACGCAGTTCTCGCTGCTCGTGACGTTGAAGACGTTGGCGCCCGTCCCGGTGACGCGGCTCGCCGAGCATATGGGGATGGACCGGACCACCCTAACCCGCAACCTCAAACGGCTGGAGAAGGACGGGTTCATTCGTTCGCGGCCGGGCGAGGACGCGCGCGTGCGCATGCTCGTGTTGACAAATGCGGGTGCGGAGACGATCGAGCAAGCGCGACCCTATTGGGAAGCCGCGCAGTCCGCGTTCCTGGAAAAGTTCGGTCAGGATCGCTGGGCCGCGCTGCGCGGCGAGTTGACCGACGTGAATGGTGCCGTGACGCCCGCCTAGGGCGCTTTTGTTTTATGTTAAAAAGTGTAACTACACCTAAGGAAATTGACATGCGGAAGAAACTGATACTTTCCCTGACACCGGTTGTCGTCGCACTTGCCGCGATGCCGTTACTTCTCAGCGGCGCGCCGGTCGATAGCGCCGTCGATACTGTTGCGCTACAAGCCGGCGAACGCGCCGTACAGCGGATTGGCAAGGCCGGTCTGAGCGAGTCGTTAAAACCGGCAAGCGGGTTCGAAGCTTTTGCCCGAACGGATGCGGACCGGGTGTTCCGTTCGGACATCGCCTTTTTCGAGACCGTCCTTTCCTACGGGCGGAACGCCGATCCCCGCAACACGTTCCTTATCGTGAATGCCTATCTCAACACTAATCAGCAGGCGCAAGGCATCGCGTTCTTCGAACGGCTGCTGAAAAGCCACGCGAACAATATGGATGCGCAGGTGCGGGCGAGCACTCTCGCCGCCTATGCGATCTTGCGCGCGACCTACGCCGAACGGGTGCCGTTGCTGAGCCGTATCGGCTGGGTGACCGACACATTCGATATTCTGGAAAAGGCGAAGGCGCTGTCCAAGGGCGAGAACATGCTGGTCCGCTGGTCGGCCGGGATGATCTACGCGCAGGTCCCGTTCTTCTTCTACAAACGCAACGCGGCCTATGCCGAACTCAATTGGTTGGCGGCGCATCCGGAAACCGAACCGGTGATGGGCTTCTACCGGGAGGTTTACCGAAATCTCGCCATCCTGCATGCCGAGGACGGCAATGATACGCAGGCCGCGGCCTATCTCGAAAAGAGCGGTTTTGGTTCGAACCCGCCCAAATCGATGTTCATGGGCTGGTTCAGACCGGAAACCGGGGCGCAACGATGGCCGCGCGCCCGACCTTGGCGGAAATCGTGCCGGACCGCGTGTTCGCGCTCTACGGATACGGGTTCTCGGATGTCTATTTCGTCGTTTCCGACGACGGTACGGAAACGATCGCCGTCGACGCCGGCACACAGCCGCAATCGTTGAAGGCGGCACACGAATTCCTGAAGTCGAAGTTTCCCAGCCTGCCGCCGGTGACGTCGTTGATCGTTACCCATGCGCATTGGGACCATATCGGCGGGCACACCTATCTGAAATCGCTTGATCCGAACCTTAAGATTTATGGCCGTGCCAATTTCGAAGGTACGGTCGAGCGGGCCCAGCGGAAACATAGCTATCGCCAGTTCCGCGGCGCGGAATTCAAGCATGATTGGATCGAAAGCTACCGGCCCGATATCGCGATCCGCGAAAGGACACGCATCACGATCGGCGGGACCGAAATCGAATTGATCCCGGTCACGGGCGGCGAAACGGAAGACGCGATGTTCGCCTATGCGACAGGCGGCATCTATGCGCGGCGGCACCCGAATCTTTCCCCTGTGGTTATGGCGGCGGGGCAACTGGTTATTGGATCGGCAATATTGATTCCGCTCAGTCTCATCGCGGACGCGCCTTGGACGCTCCAGCCCTCGACGGTAGCGATTGGCAGCCTGATCACTGTCGCGCTGTTCAGCACGGCCGTGCCGTCGTTGCTGCTGTTCTGGTTGGTGCGCAATGCGGGCGCGACCAACGCCTCGCTGCTCGCCTTCTTTATGCCGGTCGCCGCGGTCCTGCTGGGTGTCGGTCTGCTCGGCGAACAGTTGAGTTGGTCCGCGATCGCCGGCTTCGGATCGATCATACTCGGCGCGACGATCGTGACGGGCAATATCCCGGTGCCTAGGCTGCAAAGCAGCTAAGCGCGCCTATTCCTGCGGGTAGCGCCAGGGGCTTTCCGGCTGGTCGGCGTCCTCGTCGATGGTCCATTGCGGGAGGGCGAAACCGTCGGTGACGTCGACGAACACCATCTTGACCCTCGTACCGATACCGACCTGTTTGATCACCTCCGGCGGCGCGAACTCGCCGTCGGCGGTGACCAGATTGCCGGCGACGCGGATCGCTTCGTCTGCCGTCGGTTCGCCTTTCTGCGTGTCCAGATCGGCCAGGATGATCATGTAGGGGACCTTTTCCTTGAAGGCCGGCTGGATAGGATGGTGGACTTCGGCGTAGGAGTGCACCGTGCCCTTGCCTTCGACCGGAACCCATTCCGACTCGCGGTCGCTGGTCCAGGGGCAGGCGGTCGCCGGCGGGTAGCGCAGCAGGCCGCTTTCCTTGCCGCGCTGCAGGCGGAAGTCGCGCTCAGCGCAGTAGCGGAAGAAGTCCAGATTCTCGCCATCGAGGTCGTCGACGGTCAGCATCATGCCCATATAGTCGCCTTGTATCGGCATCTCTTTTCCTCCCCCTACCTTGCGTCCTTGGCCATGACCATCGCCGACCCCGTACCGGGCATGGCCCAGCCGAGATTGGCGGTCAGTTCGACGTCTTTCACTTGACGGCAGCCGCCCTCGGAATAGTCATAGGTGTGTTGTTTCTTGCCGTCCGGCCCGACGGGGCAGGAATCGTCCACTTCGCCGCGCAGCTGGCGGGTGTTCTCGATCACCATGCTCATGCCGTGGGTATAGCCTTCGCACAGATGGCCGCCCGAGGTGTTGTTTGGACGGCGGCCGCCGAGCTCGATGGCGCCCGACGAGACGTAGCCGCCGCCTTCGCCTTTCTTGCAGAACCCGTAATCTTCGAGCTGCAGCATCGTGGTGAAAGTGAACGCGTCGTAGGATCCGGTGACGTCGATGTCCTCCGGCCCGACGCCTGCGTTCGGCCACAGAATTTCCTTGGCGTAGTGGCCGGCGACGGTGGAGATCGGACCGTGCTGATAATGCATGTCGATGCGCGGTTTGCAGCAGCGCCCGACGACCGACTGAATCACCGCCAGCGCATTCTTGCAGTCCCGCGCCCGGTCGAGCCGCGTGACGATGATGCAGGTCGCGTTGTCCGTTTCGACACAGCAATCGAGTAGATGCAGGGGCTTGCAGATGATCCGCGAATTGACCACGTCCTCGACCGTATAGCGCGTTTTGTAGTAGGCCTTCGGATTGTTCGAGGCATGCTTCGAATGGGCGACTTTCACGCCAGCGATCTGCTCCGGCGTGGTGCCGTAATCGTACATGTGCCGCAGGAAGGTCGGCGCGAACATCTGGCCCGCGCTTTGCCAGCCATAGGCACGGTGGTGGATCTGGTCGCCGCTGATCGGCACGGCGGAGCGTGCGCCGGTGCCGCCGATGCGAACTGAGCTGTAGCCGTTCATGGCGCGGAAAATCGCCACCGTCTTGCACATGCCGGCTTCGATCACGCCGATGGCGATGCCGACCAGCGCCTCCGTCGAGGAGCCGCCGCCATGCACGTCCATGAAGAAGTTCAAACGGATGCCGAGATCGCCTGCGATAAAAGTCGAGAAGGTCGAGTCGTTGCCGGAATAGCTCAGCATGCCGTCGATGTCGCCGGCTTTCATGCCGGCGTCGTCCATCGCGTTCTTGATCGCCCACGTGCCGAGCGCCCGGGTCGTTTCAGTGGAGCCACGGCGGTAGCTCGTCTCGCCGATGCCGCAGATCGCGTATTTTCCCCTCAGGAATTTTTCCGTCGAGGCATCCGCCTCGCTGACGCTCGATACCGTCATGTTGCCGTTCCCTCCCGTCGCCGGCTTGCAGTTCGGCCGCAAGCATTGGAATATTGTCCGATTAAACGGAACGATGTTTGACCGGCTGCGTCAAGAGGTGCAGCGCATCGTAACGCGAGGAGTGCAAGATGGGTCTTCAAATCACACCGACCGACGCGACTTTGGGCGCAACGGTGAGGGGCGTCGACCTCTCGCAACTCGACGATGCGACGTTTGGGGAGATCGAGGCTAAGTGGCACGAGCACGGCGTGTTGATCTTTCCGGAACAGCATCTCGACGACGGCGCGCACCTCGCCTTTACGCGGCGCTTCGGGAATCTTGAGCAGAGTATCCGGCGGACAAGGACCACCGGCACCTCGAACCTGAGCAACGTCCAAGCCGACGGGACGGTTGCGCCGCCGTCGAGTCTGCAGGCGCGGTTCCTCGTCGGCAACACCTATTGGCACAGCGACAGTTCCTACAAGCGGGTTGGCGCGAAGGCGTCGATCCTGGCGGCGCATATTGTGCCGGACGCGGACGGCGAGACGGAGTGGGCCGATATGCGCGCCGCTTACGATGCGCTTGACGACGGCATGAAGACCTGGCTGGACGACAAGATCGCGGTACACGACTACGCCTTCAGTCATACGCCGTTCGGTGGCAAAGAGATCCTCGACAAGGAGGAGCTGTCGCATCTCGACCCGGTCGAGCATCCCGTCGTGCGAACGCACCCGGCGACGGGCCGCAAAAACCTGTTCGTCGGCCGCCATGCCAGCCACATTCTCGGCGTGGACCTGGAAGAAAGCCGAAAACTGCTGGCCGACCTGACGGAGCAAGGCGCGCAGCCGCCGCGCACCTACAAGCACAAATGGGCGGTCGGCGATATTGTCATATGGGACAATCGCTGCGTCCTGCATCGCGGTCACCGCTGGCCCGATGATCAGCCCCGCACGATGGTCCGCACGACCGTCGCCGGCGATGCGCCTCACAATGAGTGGGCGGTGGCGGGGGAGACCAGCGGGCCTGCTGTCGTGAAAGGAGAATTCTAATTCGCGCCACCGCGCGGCGCAGAACGCGATAAGCCCGGCCAGGAACAAGACGGCAGCCGACGGTTCGTCGATTGCCCGAACCTCGATAAGTGGTGTCGACGGTCCGACTAAACGCCTCTAAAATTGACGCTGTCCTCCAGCGCCAGTGCCTCGCCGGTGGTCGGGGCTGAACGGGCGGTTGCGCGACGTTCTATAACGAGGCCGAGTTGGGCGAGGGCGATGCCAAAAACGATGACCCCTCCGCCAAATACCACCGCCAAATTCGGCGTTTCCCCGAGCAGCGCGATCGCGAACAGGACGCCGGCGACCGGGCTGAAGGAATTGGCGAGCGAGATCTGCGCAGGACTTGTCGTCGCGATACCCCTGAACCAGGAAATCTGTCCGACGACGACGATGACTGCGCCGTAGACCAGCATCCATTGCCACAGAAAGGGCGAAAAGACGTCCTGGAAGTGTTCGGCATCGAAGAGATAAAGGACGACGAAGAAGAAAAATACGGTACCGATGCCGGTGCGGATGACGAGGAAGACCCCGAGTGAAACACGTTTGAGAAACGTCATCCCGAGCAGCGCAGCGATAACCAGAGCGATCGCGGCGAGCGCGGCAAAGATTTCGCCTTTGCCGAATGCCATTGGATCGAAGCGGAGTTGCAGCCAGAAAATCGCCAACGCGCCAACGATCGTAATGGCGGTACCGGTGATCTCCCAGCGACTCACTTTCGTCTTAAACAAGATCGTGGACAGCAGTAAGTACAATGGCGGCTCGATCCGCCCCATCAGCAAAACGTTCGTTACGCTTGTCGTTTCCAAGGCCAGGAAAACCAGTGTCGGTGCGATTGCACCGGAAAGAATCGAAAGCGCAATCAAACTGACCCAATCGGCCGCAGTGAGGGCTCGAAGGGCATCGGCTGACCAGGATTTTCGAAAAATGAAAGCGAGAGTCACGCACGCGCATAAATTTCCGACGAACAGAAGGTTACAGAAACTGATCGGGTTTCGGCCCTCAATCGGGTGCGCCGCACCGGTTTCGACCAGCAATACGACGATTGAATTTGATGCGCCGAAGATAAATATCGATGCCCAGACCAAAACCGGACCGGGTATCGACGAAAGCTGTGTTGTCCGATTATCGGGCATTGCAGACATGGTTCGCCCTGAGGTTCAAAATCTGGCTAGCTGGTACTTCTACAAAACGGTGCGGTTCTGCGGCGTCTCAATCCAACTCCGGCGACTGTCGTCATGCTGTGCCGTAATCCCCAACTTGCGCGCAAGGAGAGCGTCTAAGCTTACGGGGCCAGGGCCAGACACCATCAGCCAGACGAACAGAATGACGTACATGACTTGCGGCAGATAGAGAAAGTAGTCGAGCCAGTTCAGGAAAGAGAGACCGGCGGGGATCGTGTGCACTTCCACCGTGGCAATTGCGACGACCATGGCGATGGTCAACGCGATGCCGCAAAAGGTCGATAGCAAGCCGAGTGTCAACAGGGTCCCGCCATAGAATTCTACCGACGCGAGGAATACGGCGAAGAATTCGGGGAAGGGGATGCCTATTTCATGCAAGACCTCCAAAACACCAGCCTTGTTTTTTTCCACGAAGAGTTTGTTCCAACCCGAAATCGCGAAAAACAGGCCCAGCGACGTGCGCGCCAATAGAATCGGCGCCCATTCCCACCTTTTTTCGCCTTGTAAGACAATTGCGCTTACGCGCGTCACGAAAGGATGATGAAACCTTGCCTATCCGGTTAACGCCCATGACCGCTACATGTAGGGTGCCGCCACTCTCCCGAGTAAAGCTCGGCATAGGTTGGAGCAGAGGTGTCGCCCGCGATGCCGAGCAATGAGCGGAAGGCGTTGAACGGGTAG
>JAKZTB010000187.1:0-18202 GCA_047517345.1 Alphaproteobacteria bacterium | reverse complement strand
TAGAGCAGATCGGGGTTGGTTGGAATCGCCTTCGGCGATCCAACAACCGCGTGAATCTGCTCTTAAACTATTGCAATAGAGCGGATTCACAATTTCGTCCGAACCCATGAAATGGGTTCGACCAAACTTGATCCGCTCTAGCCGTAATTTTCGACAACCGCGTCCGGAACGGCGAACGCGATCCAACCTATCCCAATAGTTTCGGCCGGAGCGCGCAAACGCCCCGGCCGATTCTGCGCGGCGTAAACGCCGCGTATTCGCTGAAGGGTGCTAGACGACGCCGTAGGCGATCATCGCGTCCGCGACTTTCACGAACCCGGCGATGTTGGCGCCGGCCAGGTAATCGACCTTGCCGTCCTTCGCGCCGTACTCCGCGCAGTTGTCGTGGATGTCCTTCATGATGTTTTTCAGCAAGTCCTGCAGCTCGTCTTCCTTCCAGGAGATGCGCGCGCTGTTCTGGCTCATCTCCAGGCCGGAGACCGCGACGCCGCCGGCGTTCGCCGCCTTGCTGGGCGCGTACAGGATACCGCCTTCCTGAAAGGCCTCGATACCGGGCAGCTCGGTCGGCATGTTGGCGCCTTCGGAAACCGCCATAACGCCGTTGGCGAGCAGCGCCTTCGCCTCGTCGCCGTTGATTTCGTTCTGCGTCGCGCAGGGCACGGCGACGTCGCACGGGACGTTCCAGGGCCGTCCTTCGCCGAACTCGACGCCGTACTCGTCCGCATACTCCTTGATGCGGCCGCGGCGGACCTGCTTGAGATCGACCATATAGGCCAGCTTGTCAGGATCGATACCGTCCGGATCGTGAATGAAGCCGGACGAGTCCGACATGGTCAGCACCTTGGCGCCGAGCTGCGTTGCCTTTTCCACCGCATAGGTCGCCACGTTGCCGGAGCCGGAAATCACAATCTTCTTGCCTTCCATGCCGTTGCCGGCGTGCTGCAGCATGTTGTCCAGCATGTAGATCGTGCCATACCCGGTTGCTTCCGTGCGGATCAGGCTGCCACCGAATTCCAGCCCCTTGCCGGTCAGGACGCCGACGAATTCGTTGGTCAGGCGCTTGTACTGACCGAACATGTAGCCGATTTCGCGCGCGCCGACGCCGATATCGCCGGCCGGCACATCCGTATCCTCGCCGATATGGCGATACAGTTCGGTCATGAAGGACTGGCAGAAGCGCATCACTTCGTTGTTCGACTTGCCCTTGGGGTTGAAGTCGGCCCCCCCCTTGCCGCCGCCCATGGGCAGGCCGGTCAGGCTGTTCTTGAAGGTCTGTTCGAAGCCGAGGAACTTGAGCACGCTCAAGGTCACGGTCGGGTGGAACCGGATGCCGCCCTTGTACGGGCCGATTGAATTGTTGAACTGGACCCGGTAGCCGCGGTTGACCCGGATATTGCCGTTGTCGTCTTCCCAGCAAACGCGGAAAATTACCGCGCGGTCGGGTTCGGCCATCCGTTCCAGGATCTGCATTTCCTGGTAGATCGGCTTTTCCTGTATATAGGGAATGATCGAAGCGGCGACTTCCTGCACCGCCTGATGAAATTCCGTCTCGCCCGGATTGCGTTTTACCACCCCGGAAATGAAGCGATCGAGGCTATCTGAACGTACCGTCATGGTTTTCTCCTTGAACCCATCTGCTCTAGCGGCGGAATTCCGGCATCGCCGGAAAGGCCGCACCAATTAATTGCTACGCGTCGAGAACCAGCGGTCCCTTGGGAACGGGAACGCAGGCAAGGCAACTCCCCGATTCGGGTTTCTCGCCCGGCTCGGATATGTAATCGACTTCGCCGGACTTGATCGCGGTGATACAGGTCCCGCAGTTCCCCGCGCGGCGGCCGAAGTCGATGTCGACGCCGTTCTCTTCGGCGAAATCGAGTAGGGAGCCGATCGAAGGGTCCCACGCGACGGACGTACCGGTCTTTTCAAACTTGACCTCGAAGGAAGCCTCGCCGCTGGCAGCCGCCGACGCCTTGTCCGCCACCGTATCCGCTTCTTTCTTCTTCTGGACGGTGGCCGGACCAAACGCTTCGTAGTTGATGTCCTTTTCCGGCACACCCCATTCGCGCAGGCCTTGGAACAGGGTGTTCATCATCGGCGGCGGACCGCAGAAATAGTACTCGTAGTTGCTCGACGGCAGGACGCGTTTGAACAGGTCGGCGCCGACGCGTTCCGCATATTGATAGTCGCGGCCCTCGACATCGTCGTCGTCCGGTTTGGAATAACAGACATGCAAATGGATGTTCTCGTTCTCCGCCGCGAGGCGCTCAAGATGCTCCTTCATCACATGTTCTTTGCTGTTCCGCACGCCGTAGAAGAAATGACATTCCCGGGTCGAGCCGATATCGACGATGCGGTTGACCATGCTTAAAACCGGCGTCAAACCGATTCCGCCGCCGATCAGCACGACCGGCGTATGTTTCGAGGTATCGAGAAAGAAGTGCCCGCCTGGCGCTTTCACATCCAGGATATCGCCTTCATGGAGTTGATCGTGGAAGAAATTCGACGACAGACCCGGCGGTATTTCAGGTTTGTCGCGGGGCGGCGGCACCGCCTTGATGGAAACTCGGTAATAGTCAGGCTTCGGACTGTCGGACAGGGAATAACAGCGCATCACCTGCTTCGGCTGCCCGGCAATATCCAGCCTGAACGTCAGATACTGGCCGGGATCGAACGCCGGCAAGGTTTTCCCGTCATGGGGCCGCAAATAAAACGAGCAAATTCCGCCGCCTTCTGGATTTTTCCGCGCAATCTCGAACTTGCGAAATCCGCTCCAGGAGAACTCGTTCTTCTCGCGTTCGAAATCCCGCTTGCCCATGATTTCGGCAACGCGCGACTGCAGGAGGTGCCGCTCGGAATCGTGAATCCCCCTCGTAAGCTGAGTTGTGCGAACTCCGTTGTAAAACAACACGCAGATATAGGCGAGCATTGCCGCCAGAACGGCAAGGGCCGCAAATTGTACGAGTGTGGTCATCCTCCCCCCAGCCGACGTCTAAAATTTGCGTCGTAATTCCAACCGTGCCCCAGCGATATCTTCGACATTATCGAGCCAGCCGTACATGGCGTCCGCGCGAACGATCCACGCGGCCGATATCGGCAATTGGTAGCGAATCCCGACCGCGTATTGATTGCCCTTGGCATTGGTATCGGCTTCGTTTCCGTTGAACGTCTGTACGGTCGCCGCCTCGACCACGATCTGCTGATCGAGATCAAACAGATACTGAATGCCGAACGCGCCATCGATTGCTCCATTTCAGACGTCGCACCGACGAAGCGCATGAAGTAGATCGGCTCCGCACGGCTCCGCAGGCGGACCGCCAGCTTGTACTTGCCCTTCTTCTTCATCAGGTCTGCCGGTATCGTGTATTCCGCGTCTCGACTGCCCAAGGGCGGAATCGAGCGGCCTTCCATACGCACGAACGGCGGATGGTTCAGCACGGTTGTCGGGACATTGATCGGGCGCAGGAACGGCCTTTGATCGATATCGAAATTGACCGGCAGATACATTTCCCGATCGGTGCCCTTGACATTCGTCGTCAGAAATTTGGTCTGCAGATTGAACAGCTGATCGTCGTATTCGATTTTGCCTTCCGCAAGATCCAAGGAATGTACGTCGGCAAAATCACCGTTGCTATCGACATACCCCGATTCCCAGACACGCTTGCCGTCGGGACCGATTAGCGCCACGTTCAACCAGATCTCGGGCTGCGCGCCAAACGAGCCGGAAGGCAGGTTGTGGCCATCGTCCGTGTTGGTAATCTTGTAGCTGAAGTTCAGCGAACTGCCCGCTTTCGGCGTACCGTCGAAGAACGGACCATCGATCCGGCTGCCATTCTCCATGACTTGGCGGCGCAGTTCCCGCTTTTCTTCCAGCGCTTCCAGATTTTCCTGGACGATCTCGTTGGCTTCCTCACGATCGCCCGGATCTTCCCAGGCTTCGGGGAATTTGACACCCAGCGCCGCCTTCAGTCCACCGACGGCGGCCGCCGTCTGTTTAGCGTCGGCCTTTTCGGCGACCGCCTTCTTGAACGCCGCCAAGGCCTCCTTGACCCGGGGTTCTTTGCGTTCGGCCAGCATATCGGTTAGCTCGCCAAGCTGTTCCTTCAAGTCGCCGCGGGCGTCGTTATCGCCACCCTTGAGCGCTTCCAGGGCCTCGTCGACCGATTCGAAGGCCTCGGTCAAATCTTCGACCGATTCTTCGAAATCTTCAGTACCCCAGCCGGCACGATAATCGAAGGTCAGCCATTCCTGCATGCTCCAGCGTTCCGCCTCGGGATTGTGCGGGAAGATACCAGGAACTGGAAAAGCAAAGCGAACGGGCCCTGGCCTTGGCACGCGCGGCTCGTGAGGCTTCCCCTGAACAAGCGCGCAAACTGGGCGAGCTTGCCGCCGGCATCTTGCATCGCATAATCGCAAAGCGAAAAATTCCCGATCCGGAACGTTCCAGACTGAAACCTAGTTAGTCTCGCCGCCGGGCAGGTAACACCGATAGGACCCGACGGAAGACGCGTCGATATCGGCCCAATCCGCAAAAGCCACGAGTAACGATTCGTCCGCTAGAAGGTGATCCAGGATTCCGCCCAGGAACGCCGAATCTTGGGCGCGCTCCCTGATTTCCGAAGGACCGACTCCGCTTTGCGCCAAAAAACGCCCGATACGCTCCGGTTCTTGGGCGATGAATATCAGCGCTTTTGCGGCCAAGTCGCGGGCGTTCTTTTCATCAACCATATTTGGCTCCAACCTACCCCGCGGACGTGCGGCAATTATTCGCGAACTGCCGGGTACCGTCAAACCATCGACGGCACCAGGACCCATTCCCTATGCTAGTGGATAGAAAAACGAGACGAACATGGTTTGGGACCCACAACAATATCTTACGTTCGCCGCGCCGCGGCTGCAGCCCGCCATCGATTTGCTGGCGCGCATTCCGCTCTATGCCCCCAAGTCCGTTGTCGATCTCGGCTGCGGACCGGGCAACGTAACGCCCTTGCTGCAGCAACGCTGGCCGAGCGCAAATATTCTCGGACTCGACAATTCGGACGAGATGCTTGAGAAGGCGCGGGATTCGGTGCCGCAAGCAAAATTCGAAAAGGTCGATGTGTCGAGTTGGAATCCAACCCGGAAATTCGACGTCATCTACTCGAACGCGGCGTTGCAGTGGATCGCCGGCCACGAGACGCTATTCCCGCATATCGCCGCCCAGGTCGCCCCGGGCGGCGTACTTGCGATCCAAATCCCGCGCAACTTCGACGCCCCCTCGCACAGCCTCATGCTCGACGTGATACGAGAAGGACCTTGGAAAGAGCTCCTGGAGCCAATCTGGATCGCCGTACCGACGCAACCGCCCGCGTTCTACTACAATTTGCTCGACCCGCTGACGCGCGACCTGCAGATCTGGGAGACCGAATATCTTCAGGTCCTCGAGGGCGCGAACCCGGTCGCGGAGTACACCAAGGGAACCTGGTTGAGCCGATTCCTGAACCCGCTCGACGAACCGTGGCGCAGCGAATTCGAAACAATTTATCGCACCCGCATCGCAGCCGCCTACCCGCCACAATCGAACGGCAAAACACTCTTTCCGTTTCGCCGTCAATTCATCTTGGCATCGTTCTGACCAAATATGGGTTTCCGCATATGAAAATACTCGTCCTCGACGGCGACGGCATCGGCCCTGAAATTTCCGCCGCCACAGTCCGCGCCGTTGACGCCCTCAACCATCGTCTCAATCTCGGGCTCGAAATCACGCGCGCCGATTCGGGACTGAGCAGCCACGAGAAGAACGGCGTGACGCTGACGGATGACGTCATGGCGCTGGCGGCGGATGCCGACGGGGTCATTCTCGGGCCCACCCATTCGATGGTCTACCCGGCGCCGGAAGACGGCGGCATAAACCTCTCCCCCTGGTTCCGCAAGACCTTCGATCTCTACGCCAACATACGGCCGGCGCGGGCGCGCCAGGGAATTCCCGCGATGGCGCCGGATATAGACCTCGTGATCGTGCGGGAGAACACCGAAGGCTTCTACGCCGACCGGTCGATGTATCAGGGATCGGGCGAATTTTTGGCGACCGAAGACGTGGCACTCGCGGTGCGCAAGATTACGCGCGCGGCGTCCGAACGGATCACCCATTCGGCCTGCCGGCTGGCCATGACCCGCAATCGCAAACTGACCATCGTGCACAAGCGGAATGTCCTGAAACTTTCCGACGGCCTGTTCACGGACACCGCCTACGCAGTCGCGGCACAATATGACGGCCTGGAAGTGGACGAGGTCATCATCGACGCGATGGCGGCCCTCCTCGTTCGGCAACCGGCCGCGTTCGACGTGGTCGTAACCACGAACATGTTCGGCGACATCCTGTCCGATCTCAGCGCCGAGCTGTCGGGCGGGTTGGGCCTTGGCCCCTCGATCAATGCCGGTACGGATCACGCGATCGCCCAAGCGGCGCACGGTTCCGCCCCCGACATCGCCGGGCGAAACATCGCCAACCCAACCGCGCTCATGTTGTCCGCAGGGATGCTGCTCGATTGGCTCGGCGAGCGGCATGGGCGCGACGACCTTACCGCCGCGGCGCAGAGTCTCAGCGAAGCTGTGGACGCCCAGCTCTCCGATGAGTCGGGCCGCACGGCCGATCTCGGCGGTCCGTTGGGTACGGATGCGTTCGGAGACGGTGTCGCGCGTCGACTCGCCGGCTAGCGGACACAAACTGACATCGATCAGAACCGGCGTACGACGTCCGCAGCGGCGCTGACTATGAGTGGCTCTGCGTGGGTATCTGAAAAAACCGATCGCTTCCCCGATTCAAGCAAGGTGTCAAGAATTTACGGCAATTCTACAATATCTGGAGTGTTAACGTTTCGTTAACGCGTCATCTAGTAGGTTCCCGGCAATAATTAAGATTGCGATGTGTCGAAATTATCGCAAAACGCTTTGGATAGGGTCCGATATGCCGCAAGGAATTCCACCGGTTCAGGCCGAGGCGTGGCCGAATGCCAATTAGGGCGCGTCGGGAGACCGCGACCTATCGCGGCGGATCCGGAGCCTATTACGGATTTACAGTATTTTCGATCGATGAGACGCTACCCCGTGCCGCGGGAAACTTTGCGATGGCGATTCGCGATCTCGGTCCCAAATCGTGGGATATTCTGCTCATCGGCGAGACGGGAAATTTTGCCGCAGAGCTGTCAGGGAATTGCACAAGGGCTGTAAGCGAAGCGCGCCGGCGAGGTGCGACGCATGTCTTGCTCTACGTGACGGCGATCGCAACGGAACGCCGCCGCGAGGCCGGTTACGATCTTTGGCGCCGCCTTCGCTCGCCGCTCGTCGCTTGGGATAAAGAAGACATCCTGCGCCGCGCCTGAAACCAACGAGTGCGTATCAATTCAATTCCTTGCGATAGAATACCCGCGCGAAACCCGCTTCTTCGCCGCGACCCATCTCCTTGTAACCCAGTTGCGGGTAGAAGCTGAGATTCTCGGTCATTTGCTGGTTGGTATAAAGCTCGATCGCCGTAACGCCGGCTTTACGGGCTTCGCTTTCGGCGAAGGCCAGCAGGTATCGTCCCAATCCAGTCCCCTGTTGTGACGGAAACACAGCGACATTCTCCACATGCAGGTGATCGTCGCGCGCGTACAGCACGATATAACCCCGCACCTGCTCGCCTTCGACGCAGACATGCACCAGGCTTTCGGCGATCTGGGCGGCAAAATCCGCGATCATCGGCGCCGGCTTTTTCCCGATTCGCGGCACGTAGAGGGCGTAAGCCTCTTCCGCGCAGCGACGGACCGCGTCCAAATCCGCCGCGACCGCCGGTCTGATCGTTCGTGCCATATCGGCCATGCGCGGTCTCCGGTCTAGTGGACACAATCTAGCATTTGGTACCCGCTAACCGCCTTGGGTCTTTGGCAGCATGACCTTGGTGGCGATGAACCGTAAGCGCTTGTCGTCGCAGTCGAGCAATTTCGACCGCAGTTCCAGGAACACCCGTCCCGCCGTCGTGTCGCGCCAGAACCAGCGCTGCGTGTCGCCGCTGGAGTGCCGTCCCGGCTCCGCTGTGCCAGCCTCGGAATAGTAGGACATGATATCGGTAAAGGCGTTCTTGAAGGCCTGCGATTGCGCCCGGCCCGCATCGTCCGTCGGCATGCCATCGAGGAACGATGCCGCAAATCGGGCCGCTTCCGGTACCGCCATACCGCTCACGCCGACCAGCGTGCGCCCGCGGCGATCTTTCGATAGCTGATACCAAGGCGCCAGCGTTTCGATCTCCTGCAAGAGCGCCGCGAGGGGACCGGCATCGTCGCTCGGCGGCGACGGAAAACTGACAGGACAAACCCAGCCGGTGTCGTCTTCCGCATCGGGGCCGGGGGCATCGTCGGGAAAGTCGGCGAGCACGACCGGCCCGTCCGGCGAGACGAGAAGCGACAGCGCATCGCTTATGACGCGGCGCTGGAAGGCCGCTTCGTCCGGCGCACCGAACGGCCGGCCCATCTCGAACGGAACCCACAGCGCGCGCGGCGCGCGCATCGTCTCCGCATGTTCGCGGATCAGGGCGATGGACGTGGTCGCGATTCCCTCGTCTTCGAAATAATGAGCAAGCCCGCACACGGCGCGCGTACAGTTCGGTCAGACCGGCGACAGAAGGACGGCGTTGACCTTGTCCT
The DNA here is from genome assembly GCA_047517345.1 of Alphaproteobacteria bacterium. Taxonomy (GTDB): domain Bacteria; phylum Pseudomonadota; class Alphaproteobacteria; order UBA8366. The sequence goes on along the minus strand of JAKZTB010000187.1, from coordinate 9,545 downwards.
CCCGTATCATCCCGGCCAGCGCCCGCGCGCTGCCTTCGAGCTGTTCCGGATCGGTCGCGCCCATGAAGGAGTAATGGAATTCCGCGACGGACCCGATCTCGCCATCCGCCGCCATCTCCCGCAACCGGTCGATCGGAAAGACGACGTTGACGTCATCCTGAAATCCGGTGCGGTCGAAATTGACTGAGATATGGGTCATCAGGATATCGGCGGAATCGGTCTCGGCCAGGATGACCCGGTAGTCGGCCGCACCCTGGCTGAAAGCGTCTTCCCCACGCAGACCGAGTCCCGCCGTGGTGACGATCGCGACGCGCCGTTCGGCCAGCGGCGGACCTTCGGCCCACGGGGTCGACGCGAACTGCGGCAGCGCAAGGTCGCGCATATGCGCCTGTTCGCTTCCGCCTCCATCGCCGTCATGACCCCGTAATCTTCCAACGACAATACCGCAAAGCCGTCAAGCAGCAGGGCCTCGCGAACAGTCTTGAGATCAGGGTCTTCAGCGGCGCTCCGCAGCGCAGCGTTCAGGCGTTCCTGTAGGTCGGGTGCCACATGCTTACTCGAAACGTAAGGCAACGACGGGGCGCTCCGTGTCTCCGTCAGGATCCGGACCGCGGCGACCGAATCCGGCGCGTGGCGTTCCATCAAGCCGAACGTCACGCAATCGACCGCAGCGACGTCGGCTTTGCCGGCGGCGATCATCGCGATCGACTCGGGATGCTTGCCCGACACGATCACTTCGGAGAAGAAACGGCCGTCGCGGGCCAGCGGCGCGACTTCACGGCGCAGCACGTTCATACCCGACTGCGACGTCAAACCGTTGATGGCGCAGCGCGTCCCGCGAAGATCCTCCAAAGAATCGGCCGTGTTGTCCTTGTGCACCACGACGAAACTGCGGTAGCCGCTGCCCTCGCAGCCGGGTGTCCGGTAGACCGGCGTCAGCAGCAAAGACAAATCGTCGGCATATGCTGTGGTCAACGGGTAACCGCAGGTCTGCGACAGCAACAGGTCCGGCGAGCGCCAAAGCTCGGCGACCGACAGCCCCCGCGTCAGGGACTCGGGCGCGTCCTCCACGCCTTCTTTCGCCAGCGCCTTGGCGAGTCCCGACGCCCAGGCGTCGGTTGCAGCGGTAACGAACGGCAGGTCGTACATCGGCAGAGAGATTTGCATCGCGGCACCACTCGAGTCGGGGCTCCTGCCGGAATTATTCTGCCACCCCGTTCGACTGTCAACGCGCGCGCCTTATTGCGCCGATCTGGGCCCGCGCGTAGGGTGCGCAAAACAACCGACAAACACCGCAAGACATAGGGAGCCCGCCATGAGAGAAGCCGTCATCGTTTCCACCGCCCGCACGCCGATCGGCAAGGCCTATCGCGGCGCTTTCAACAACACCGACGGGGCCGACTTGGGCGGCCATGTCGTCAAGCACGCGGTCGAACGCGCGGGAATCGACCCGGCGGAAGTCGACGACGTGATCATGGGCACCGCGATGCCGGAGGGTGCTACGGGCAACAATATCGCCAGGCAAATCGCGCTCCGTGCCGGACTGCCCACCACGACGTCCGGGACCACCGTGAACCGTTTCTGCTCGTCAGGCATGCAGACCATCGCCATGGCGGCGCAGCACATCATCGTCGACGGCGCGCCGATCATGGTCGCCGGCGGGCTCGACTCGATCAGCCTGGTGCAGAACGACCACAAGAACAGCTACCGCGCCGCCAATCCCTGGCTGGTCGAGAACAAACCGTCGATCTACGACGCCATGATCGATACCGCGGAGACGGTCTCCAGCCGTTACGGCATCAGCCGCGAGGACCAGGACGAATACGCCCTGCAGAGCCAAATGCGCACCGCCGCTTCGCAGCAGGCCGGCAAGTTCGACGACGAGATCGTGCCGTTAAAAACGATCAAGATCGTCACCGACAAGGAGACCGGCGAGACCAGCGAACAGGGAGTCACCCTCGAGCAGGATGAGTGCAACCGGCCGACGACCAACCTGGATGGCCTCGCGGGGCTGACGCCGGTACGCGGCGAGGCGTTCTACATCACCGCCGGCAATGCGAGCCAGCTTTCCGACGGCGCTTCTGCCGCGGTTCTGATGGAGGCGAAAGAGGCCGAGAAACGCGGTCTCGACCCGCTCGGCTATTTTCGCGGTTTCGCGGTCGCCGGGCTGGAGCCGGACGAGATGGGCATCGGTCCGATCTACGCCGTGCCGAAGCTACTCGAGCGCAACAACCTGAAAATGGACGACATCGATCTGTGGGAGCTCAACGAGGCCTTCGCGGTCCAGGTTATTTACAGCCGCGACCAACTCGGCATCCCAAACGAGATCCTCAACGTCGACGGCGGTGCGATTTCGATCGGTCACCCTTACGGCATGAGCGGATCGCGTATGGTCGGCCACGCGCTGATCGAGGGCAAACGCCGCGGCGCCAAGAACGTCGTCTGCACCATGTGCGTCGGCGGCGGCATGGGCGCGGCCGGCCTGTTCGAAGTCTCCTGATGCCAGACGGGCGGAGCACGGCGCCGGTCGTCACGGTCGCACAGGACGGCCACGTCCGCACGATCACGCTGAACCGGCCGGAGAAGAAGAACGCGATCAGCGACGAGCTCGGCTGGGCCGTCGTTAGCGCGGTTGAGGAGGCCGCCGCCGACGATTCCGTCTGGGTGGTGGCCCTGACCGGCGCCGGCGACGCATTCTGCGCCGGGCTCGACCTAACGGCGGAGCGCAACCCGAATGCAGCGCCACACTCAGCCCAGGATGTGCAGCTCGACGATGTCGGCTGGGTCGGCCGCTTCGTCACCGTGCTGCGCCAGCGCTGCGACAAACCGGTGATCGCCGGTATAAACGGCGCGGCCGTCGGCGCCGGTCTTTCGTTGGCGATGGCGGCGGATATCCGCATCGTCGCCCGCGGCGCGCGGCTGATGGCGGGCTACACGCGGATCGGCGGTTCGCCCGACGGCGGGCTGAGCTGGACCTTGAGCCAGGCGATCGGCTACGAGCAGGCGATGCGCTTCATGCTGGAAAACCGCACCGTCCGGGGCGAGGAAGCGGTCCGCCTCGGCATGGCCGGCGAGGTGGTCGACGACGATCAGGTCGCGGCACGGCTCGCCGAGTACTGCCGGCAGCTGGCGCAATGGTCGCCGATCACGACGCGGCTCACCAAGCGCGCCATCGGCCGGGCGACGACCGGGATCGACGTGGAGCAGCATCTTCGCTTCGAACTCGCCAATATCAAACGCGCCTTCGCCAGCGAGGACGCCCAGGAATGCCGCGCCGCCTTCCTGGAGAAACGCAAACCGGTGATCAAGGGGCGCTAGCGCGCCGGAAGCTTGTTTATGGCTGATACGGACGACGCAATGTTGCTTGCGGCAAGCGCCGCGGAAGCGCGTCGCATTGCGCCAGAACTATGCGCGAATGACCCGGAGACCGGCGAGAGCTGCGCCTGGTACCATGGCTTCTGGCCCACCCTGCGTGCGCTCGAACTCGTCACGACACCAAACACCCACAGGGCTTTCTACACGAAGACGCTCGGCGCCCTGGCGCAGGAGGGGTACCGCCGGGTCCTGATTTCCGGTTCGGCGGATTTCACCATGCTGCAGCAGGTATATGTGGCCTTCGATGAAGCGGACGCGACACCCGAAATCACTCTCGTCGATCGCTGCCCGACGCCGGTGGCGCTCGCCGAATGGTACGCCGCGCAAACCGGTAGATCGGTAAACGGGCGGGTTTGCGACATTCTCGATTTTCGCAGCGATCCGTTCGACATCGTCTGCACCCACTCCTTCATGGGTTTCTTCACCGACGAGAGACGGGCACGGCTGGCGCAAAAATGGGCCGAGCTGTTGCGTCCCGCCGGCAAGGTCGTCACGATCAACCGTATCCGGCCCGGCGCGTCAGGCGTGATCGGGTTCACGACCGAGCAAGCGCGAAAATTCGTCTCCCAAACGCGGGAAGCAGCAATGGAACGCGAATTCGACGGCGCCGACATTGCCGTTGCCGCGGAAGCGTATGCGGAGAAATTCCGCATTCGGCCGGTAGGTTCGCGCGCGATGCTCGAACAGCATTTCGAAGACAATGGATTCTCCGCCGACCTGATGGAAAGCATATCTGTCAAAGGCTACGAAACGACGCGGGAGACGGGCCCGACGACGCCCGGCGGCGCTGACTATGTTCATATCGTTGCAACGCGCCGCTGACCTAATGCATCAAGCGTGATGGCTCCTCTCGGATAGCTCTGATAATCTGCAATTCCTGCGGCCCAGTGCCGCAAGCGGAGGCAGCGCCTATGCGCATCGGCAGAAGATCGTTCGGGTTCTGGACTTTAGGTCTACTTCTTTGGGCGCGCGAGGCGGCGGCGGCACCGATCGGCGGTGGTCGCAGGCAAGTCTACCCGCTGACGGCGCTTGCCCCCTATCTCGACACCCTGATCCCGCGCGACGAGACCGGATCGGCGACCGATTTCAGCGTCCACCGGACCCTCGTCGAGCAGGCGCACCGCAACAAGCGGTACATGCGGTTGCTGCGCGGCGGCTGCAAATGGCTCGATTTCGAAGCGCGCAAGATGAATGCCGCCGGGTTCGCCGATCTCGACCCGATATCGCAAGAGGCGATCGTCGCCATGGCCGCCGAGGCGCGCGACCGCTCCCTGCCACGGGTATTCTACAATTACACCCGCGAGGACGGGTTCCGCGCCTATTACGCGCAACCGGCAAGCTAGCCAGGTCTCGGCTTCCGCGGGCCACCGCAGCCGGACGGCTATCGGGACCACGCCGAGGCGCCGCGATGACGGATAGCGCCGACGTCGTCTTGATCGGCTCGGGCGCCGGTGGCGGGGCCGCCGCCTGGGCGCTGGCACAGCAGGGCGTTTCCGTGCTGCTGCTCGAGGCGGGCCCGGCCTACGACCCGTTTTCCGACTACGGGCTCGACCGCCCCGATTGGGAATCCGAGCATTTCCCCGCCAAGATCCCGACCAAGGGCCGGCAGACCGTCGCACCGCTGCAGAAGCTGGACAAGAAGTGGGACGATCTGCGCTCCAGGAACCGCTATACGGGGTTCCTCAATCTCGGCGAACGGCGCGCCAATTGGGGCTACAGCCATGTCATCGGGCTCGGCGGCTCGACCCTGCATTTCACCGGCGAAGCGCACCGCATGCACCCCGCATCGATGCGCATGCGCAGCCGGTTCGGCGCTGCCGCCGACTGGCCAATGGACTACGCCGAACTGGAGCCGTTCTACCTGGAGGTCGAGCGGCTGATCGGCGTTGCCGGACCGGCGGTCGACACGGTCCGTCCGCGCAGCGCGCCCTTCCCCCTGCCCGCGCACGAGTTGAGCTACGCCAGCCGGAAGATCGCGGACGGCTGCCGCAAACTGGGGCTGAGTTTCGTGGCCAATGCCCGGGCAGCCCTGTCGGAACCTTACGACGGCCGGCCGGCCTGCAATTACTGCGGCAACTGCACCCGCGGCTGTCCGCGAACCGACAAGGGCAGCGTCGACGTGACCTTCATTCCCAAGGCGGTGGCGACGGGCAATTGCACCGTGCACACCGAGGCGACCGTATTGCGCATCCTCGCGGGGCCGGACGACCGCGTCTCCGGCGTCGAATATGTCGACGCGGCAGGCGCGATGCACAAGGCCGACGGTCGCGCCGTCGTTGTCGCCTGCGGCGCGGTGGAGACGCCGCGTTTGCTGCTCGCCTCGAACGGTCTCGGCAACGAGTCCGGGCAGGTCGGCAAGCACTTCATGGAGACCCTGTACTGGATATCGAGCGGTCTGCACGACGACCCGCTCGGCAGCCACCGCGGCCTGCCCGCCGACGGCATCTGCTGGGACTACAACGCGCCCGACGCGATCCCGGACATCGTCGGCGGCTGTCGCTTCGGTGCAGCCGTGCACGAGGCCAGTATTTCCGGCCCGCAAGCCTACGCGACACGCGTCGTCGAAGGCTGGGGCCGCCAGCACAAGCAGGCGATGCGCCAGCATTTCGGCCGCGCGCTGTCGGTCGGCGCGATCGGCGAGAGCCTGCCGCACCCCGGCTCCTTCATCGACCTGGACCCAAAGGCGCGCGACAAGAACGGTGTCCCGAAGGCGCGCATCCACAGACATCTCGACGAGACGGAACTGAGCCGGCTCGCCTTCATGGCCCAGAAAACGCGCGGGATCTTGGACGCGTCCGGCGCCGGCGACATCTTCGAGGAATACGGCGCCTACGACGGCTTCCAACCGACCCACGTCTTCGGCACCTGCCGCATGGGTACGGACCCGACTACCTCCGTCGTCGACTCGTACGGGCGCAGCCACCGCTGGCGCAACCTCGTCGTCGCCGACGCCAGCGTCTTCCCCAGTTCCGGCGGCGGCGAATCCCCGGCCCTGACCATCGAAGCCCTAGCCGTGCGCGGCGCCCGCCGGCTTGCAGACCGTGCGAAACGCGGCGAGCTCTGAAATTTCCATTGGACCGTACTGATTATCCGAATTGGCGCTTGGCGATGGGCCAATCAGGCCTTAGTGGATACAATCTAACATAGGGTACCCCTACGACGGCTTCCCGAGCCCATCGGTTAGGCGCGCGATACGCCGTGATGCGGGGGCCATCACAAGTGTCGCGCAACGCGGCCGATGGGCTCGGGAAGCCGCCCTCCGGGTCCCGTATCCCGGCTTCTCGGTGCGTCGAAGACCCTTGCCGATGTGCCCGCATCGCTTGCGGGCCTTCTCCTGCCGAGAAGCCGGGCTACGGGATCGTAGGGGTAACCTATGTTAGATTGTATCCACTGGGGTGCGCGCCGCAAAACGCAGCAGGTGAGTGATGAACCAGACCGAACAACCCGTCGGGGCGCCCGTTGACTGGACCCCGGTCACGCCACCGGGACGGACGCCGATCCCTGGAAACTATGCCACCCTGGAACCCATCGACCCGGACCGCCACGGCGAGGCTCTTTGGCAGGCAAAGGGCGACGACCCGGCGCTGTGGACCTATCTGTTCGACGACCCGTTCGACGGTTTCGACCCGTTCCAAGACTGGCTGCGCAAGTGCTCAATGCCGGACGACCCGTTCTGCCTCGCCATCATCGACAACGCCGACGGCAAGGCCAAAGGCATGGCGAGCTACATGCGTATCGTGCCGGTGCACGGCGTCATCGAGATCGGGTCGATCTGGTTCGGGCCGGCGATCCAGCGCTCGCGGCAGGCGACCGAGGCGATCTATCTGCTGGCCCGGCATGTCTTCGACGGGCTGGGCTACCGCCGCCTGGAATGGAAATGCGATGCGCTGAACGCCCCGTCGCGCCGCGCCGCCGCCCGCTTCGGCTTCTCCTATGAAGGCCTGTTCCGACAGGCCATCGTCTACAAGAACCGCAACCGCGACACCGCCTGGTATTCGATGCTGGACCATGAATGGCCGGAGATCCGCGCCGCCTTCGATGCATGGTTGGCGCCGGAGAATTTCGGTCCGGACGGCGCGCAGAAGGCGCCGTTGAAGGCGCGGCGCCAGTCTGCGTAGCGGATCGCATGAACACATACCGGCAACTGCCGCAAGGCGACGAGATCTTCCTCGACCATCACGGCCATTTCGTGCCCGACATGGATGCGGCGTCGGCAGCGCTGGAGCGGCTCGGCTTCCGTCTCACGTCCTACGCCGCACACACCATGCGCACCGCGCCGGACGAGGAGCCGAAACCATCGGGCACCGGCAACCGCTGCATCATGCTGCGCGAGAGCTATATCGAGGTGCTGTGCGCGGTCGGCGATGCGCCGATGGCGCAGCAGCTCCGCGCCGCCGTCGGCCGGTATACGGGCATCCACCTGATGGCCTTCACGACAACCGACGCCGAGGCGCAGCACGCGCGGCTGACCGCGGCCGGCTTCGACATGCAGCCCCTGGTCCATCTGACGCGGGAGGTCGAGGGCGGCACCTTGCGTTTCTCCGTCGTCCGCCTGCAGCCGGGCCAGATGGCGGAGGGCCGCATCCAGTTCCTCACCCACATCACCCCCGACCTGCTTTGGCGCGAAGACCTGATGAACCACCCCAACAGGGTCGTCTCGATGACCGACGTGGCGATGGCGAGCGCCGACCCGAACGAGGCGGCGGACCGGTTCGAGCGCTATCTCGGCATGGCACCCAATGCATTCGATGGCGGCTGGCGTTTCATGCTGGCGCGCGGCAGCCTGACGATCCTGTCGGCGGACGCGCTCGAGGCGGCGTTGCCGGGTATTGCGATTCCCAACTTGCCCTTTATCGGCGCGTACAGCCTGCGCTCGGAAGATCTCTTGGCGACCAAAACGCTGCTCAACAGCAACGGCATCGAGACACAGGAGACCGGCCCAGACATGATCCGCGTCGAGCCGCTGCCGGCACTGGGCTCGACGATGATCTTCACGCAGGGCGACGCGAAGGCGCCTTGGCTGGCGATCCGATAAACGCGCGCCTCCGCAAGAGGGCGACACGTATCCCTCGTTTAGACGCGTTTCACGGTTTCAAGCGGCGTTATCCGGACCTCCGGCCGCCTACCCGTTCGCCTTAGCGAACAGCAGCCGGCAGAGACCCCAGAGGAACACCGCGAACAACAGATGCGGCGCGAGTGAAGCGACGATGAGCTTCGGGCCGACGCCAAGACCGAAGAAACCCCAACCGACGATGGGAAAAAATACGACCAAGACGCCAATCCAGAGCACGAGCCCCAGCAACAGCGCTTTGGCGAAACTCAGACTGCCGCGAAACAAGACAACGAAGGCGAGCGACCAAAAAGTTACATAAGCGACGTGAAACAGAAGTCCGACCGGCAGCGGAAGCAAGTGTCCCAGAACCGTCTCGGCGAACGCAAGACCGAGCGGTTTCGGGAATGGCGAAAACCCGAGCTTCATCGCGGGCACCATGACCACCGAAAGCAGCACGGCCGTCGCGATGCCCGCCCCGAACGCTTTCAGCCATTCTTTGGCCGCCAGGCTATGAATCCGCATGTTCGACTTCCTTTCCGCGCGTACAGCAACCGGCTGTAGCATCGAGTGCAGTGGGAGCGGTGGGAACAGCAGGAACAGTGGGACATTCCGGCATGCAGCCTTCGGGCGCATCGGCGCAACAATCCTCGACCAAAAAACCGACCAAAGATGAAAGCTGCCGGTAATCTATGGTGTAATACTGGTGCCGCCCGGACCGGCGCATTTGCACCAGGCCCGCGTTTTTCAGCCGTCCGAGATGAAAAGACAAAGCGCTTGGCGGAATCCCGATCCGATCGCCGATAACACCCGCCTGAACGCCGTCGGCGCCGGCCGGAATCAGCAGCCGGATCACAGCAAGGCGGGCTTCGTGCGCCAGCGCCTCGAACGCCCTTACCGCGTCAATCGGCATCGGATTTCCTTAGTTCAAATATTCAATAATTATTGAACGTTTAATTTTCGGTGTCAAACTCGAAATGGCTAACAGCCCGTTGAAAAAGGCGCTATTGACCGGGTTTCACTCGACGGCGAAACATAACGCGACGAAGGCGGTTTCGCCATCCTCCGAGACGATGAGGACCATCTGAGCGACCAGAACGGCTCCAGCTGGCGCAATAAG
>JAKZTB010000186.1:0-6126 GCA_047517345.1 Alphaproteobacteria bacterium | reverse complement strand
GCCAGCATCTGCCCATCGAGATCGAACACGCCCGCCGACAGGTCGCCGCATTCCCGGACCATGGAACTGAATGCGGTGCGGATCAGCGTCTGCGCCTGCTCTTCCACCACGGCGATCAGGCGGTTCCACATGATCTGCATTTTGATGCGGTCGATACCGGTACTCATCTGCGCTGCTCCTTTCTCGAATTCACCGCCGGAGCCATCAAACGGTGACGGCAAATCCAGCGAATTCAATCTCTGCAAGGGGCGACGTCAGGCCGACTTCTTCCGCTTGATCCGGGTCGCGGGCTGTGGGTCGGTCTTTCCGTTCCTCCGTGAAAGAGGATCGTTCCCCGCGCGAAACAGCCGCGAACGTTTCGCCGTATCAATCACAGTCGCCGAGGCCTGTACGCCGCATGCGGCCAACGCCTCGACAAGACGCGGCAGGCGTGAACCCCTATAGGCCGGGTCAAGCAAACGGCGAACTTCCTTTTCGTCGACACCCATTTTCTCAGCGAGCATGACCTTGGTCATTTTCATGGCGCGCATGGCTTCGGCAAGCGCCACCTTGTAGGCGAGCAAGGCATCAAGCGGGATCAAAAACTCATTTCGACGAACACCGCTCGGCCTCGGAATCGGTTCATCATCGGCGAGCCGCCCGGCGATTGCTTCGGCAAGCGCGTCGGCGGCCTCGGCCCGCGCCTCCGCTTCATTCGCGCCATCGGTCAAGGCTTCCGGAATGTCGGTAAAGCGGACGATCAAGCGCCCGTCCGCGTCGGGTTCGAGTCGGCAAGGCCAAGCCAATGTCGTCTGATGCATGTTTCCCTCAATCAGTTCGCGTCATTTGAGGTCGTTTCGCGTCAGCCCTAGTTGGTCAAGCATGGCGCTCAGCAAACCAATACCAATGCGCTTTCTGCGATCTTTGACGGTGGTTTTCCGAGAGCCGTAATAGAGCGTCGCATGACTTCCTTTACCGTGCTTCGTCTCCAGCTTCACGGCAACGCCGTTGTTGCGTCCAAGCCTCCGAACCGCACTTATGAATTCCCGTCCGATCACCCAAACAACCTGCATGATCTGCGCTGGAACATCAACAAAAATCGGACATATTTGTCCGATAAAATCAATACCCCAGCGCACAGCCGTCCTTGCGGGGGTCGGAGCCGCCGGTCAGCACGCCGGTTTCCCAGTCGATCAGGATCGCCTGGCCACCGCCGATCGGCTTCTCGGGCGCCTTCACCTTGTGGCCGAGCGCTCGCAGCTTCTCCACGGTCTCCTCGGGCACGCCGGCCTCGGCCTCCACGTCGCCGCCCGGCGGGGCGAAGATGCGGGCGAGGTCGATGGCCTCCTGTACGTCGAGGCCGAAATCGATGAAGTTGCCGAGGAAATGGTTGTGCCCGACGCACTGGTAGTGTCCGCCCATGACGCCGAACGGCATCACCGCCTTGCCGTCCCTTGCCAGCATGCCGGGAATGATCGTGTGCAGCGGTCGCTTGCGCGGCGCGATGCAGTTCGGATGGCCCGGCTGGACCACGAAGCCGCTGCCGCGATTGTGCAACAATACGCCAGTTTCCGGGCTCATGATGCCGCTGCCGTAACCGCTGAATACCGAGTTGATGAAGCTGACCGCGTTGCGGTCCTTGTCGACGACGCAAAGATAGACCGTGTCGGCGTGCAGCGGCATGTCGGTCGGCGGTGGCGGGACCATGGCGCGGTCGGCCACGATGCACCCGCGCAGTTCGTCCGCGCGTTCGGCCGACAGCATCCAGTCGATCGGCACCTGCGCCTGCGCCGGGTCGGCCACGGCATCGTCGCGGTCGCGATAGGCCAGCCGGGTCGCCTCGACCAGCAGGTGCAGGCGTTCCGCCGACAGCGGGTCCATGCCGGAGAAATCGTAACCCGACAAGATATTGAGCATCTCCAGTGCGATGATCCCCTGCCCGTTCGGTGGACATTCGTAGACATCGTAGCCGCGATACGCGGTGTGGACCGGCGTCACGTACTCGCCCTTCGCTTCGGCGAAGTCCTCCAGCGTGTGAAGGCCGCCCAGTTCTTGCAGATGCCCGACGATATCCTCCGCTACCTTGCCAAAATAGAAACCGTCGCGGCCCTTCTCGGCGATTAATTCCATCGTGTCGGCCAGCTGCGGCTGACGGTGCATGGTGCCGACCTTCGGCGGGCGGCCGCCGGGCAACAGGACCCGTTTCGCATTTGGATTGTGGCGCAGCGTCGCTTCCGCCGCGCTCTCCCAATCGACCGCAACGCGGCTGTGGATCGGATAGCCTTCGCGCGCGAAGGTGATCGCCGGCTGCAGCACCCGGTCGAGGCCCATCGTGCCGTAATCTTTGAGCAAGGTCGACCAGGCGTCGATCGCCCCCGGCACCGTGACCGAATGCGGCGTGTAGCGCTCGATCGCGTCGTACCCGTTCTCCTGATACCACTCGACAGCGGCCGCCGCCGGCGCGCGGCCGGACCCGTTGAAAGCGACGACATCGCCGCCGCGCCCTGGCGCGAACAGCATGAAACAATCGCCGCCGATCCCCGTAGAGCCCGGCTCGACCACGCATTGCACCGCACAGGCCGCGACCGCCGCATCCATGGCATTGCCGCCGTCTTGCAGCACCTTGATCGCGGTCGTCGTCGACAGCGGGTGCGACGTCGCCGCCATGCCGTTTGTGGCGTGCACAGGCGAGCGGCCGGGAAGTTCGAGATTGCGCATGAGGTACCTTTCGGTGCGTTGCCGGCGACTGTTGATTGTGAGGACCGCGTTTATAGAAGGATAAGGAGAGCCGCGCCAGTCTGGGACTTCGCGTGATCTATATTAGCCTGTTGGCAAATTGCTGAACCGGAGATGTTACAATGCAGCGCTAGCTGTAGGGTTCTTATTATGAGCAACGAACTGCCCCCAACCGTCAGTAAGGCACAAATCCGCGCCTTCGAAGAGGACGGTGCCACGGTTTTGCGCGGTGTTATCTCACCGGAATGGCTGGAAAAGATCGCTGCGGCGATCGATCGCGACATCGCCGCGCCCGGACCGTTCGTTCATGCCTATCCCGCGGAGGACGGCAGCGGCCACTTCCACGGCAATCTGCGGCTTTGGGAGCACGACCCGGATTTCCGCGACTTCTGTTTGAACTCACCGCTGCCGGCGCTTGCCGCGCAGCTTTTGCAAAGCGAAACGGTAAATCTGCTCTACGACCAGCTGTTCGTGAAGGAGCCGGGCACCGCCAATCCGACCCGGTGGCATAACGACCAACCCTATTGGCCGATCAGGGGCTGGCAGGTGCTATCGCTCTGGCTTTCACCCGATCCCGTGACCAACGACAGCGGCGCGATGGAATTCATCCGCGGTTCCCATAATTGGGACAAATGGTTTCAGCCCGAAAGGCTCGGCGACACCGCCTCGCATGACGATTACGAGCGCAACCCGGACTATGTCGAAATTCCAGTTATCGACGCGGCGCGCGGCGATTACGACATTCTCGCTTGGGAGCTTGAGCCAGGCGACGTGTACGTCTTCCACGCCCTGACAGTGCATGGCGCCGGCGGCAATCTTCGGGACGACGTCCGCAGACGCGGCTATACGGTGCGGTATACCGGCGGCGATGTGGTCTACGACACGCGGCCCGGCCCGAACGCGCACCTCCGCAACGACAACTTCGCCGATGGGGAGCCACTTTCACCGCCGCACTATCCGCTGGTATGGCCGCGCAGCGAATAGTCGAATTACACGCGGGCCTTAGCTTGGATTAGATAACGCTCATGCTGGGCGACTGCGGAAACGGCATTGGCCACAGCCGGTATCTCGTCGTATGTCGGTATACCTTGCGCCAATGCCAGTGCGCGATAGCGTACCCTCGTTTCTTCGTAAACCACATTCCCGTCGGAGCGCAGGACCAGGATGAAATGGGCCCGACCCGGATAGGCGTCCTTAACGCGGACCATGGCGTCGAGAAGATGGGTCAACGCATCCTCCGCGCCATGCGCAAGGCTCATCACGACAGCCAGGTTGATGTGAAGCACGATGGTCTGCGGGTCCTCGCGCTCCAGAGCGGTCTGAAAAATCCGCTCCGCATCGCGGCCCTCGCGCGCGACGAGCACCGGCTGCGGCAGATCGACCGGGTTGCCAAACGCCGAACCGGCGTCGAGACCCATGTCTTTCAGTACCTCTATGGTTTCCGCGGAAAAGGGGGCGACATCGATGCCGACGCGCGCGAACGCGTCCACGCCGAGCACGCTGGTGCCGCCGCCGTTGCCCAGCAACATCGCCCGTTCGGTGGCACGGTCGGCGTTCGGCGTCACGCATTGCAGCACCAGCAGCTTGTCGATGAAATCGTCCAGCGAGGTCGCGAGCACAGCGCCGGTTTGCCGGCACAGCGCATCCCACATCCGGTCTTCGCCGGCGAGCGTTCCCGTATGCGAAACCGCGGCAGCGCCGCCCCGCGCGCTGCGCCCACCCTTCAGAATGACGACAGGTTTGACCGGGTCGCGGGACCGCAGCAGCTCGAACAGACGCCGATCGCCGCCTTCGAGATACATCCCAACGACCTCTGTCGCCGGATCGGCCAAATAGAATTCCAGCAGGTCTGAAACCCCGACGTCCGCGCAGTTCCCCACCGTGATCACGCCGCTGAACCGCAAACCGCGATTGTTGCCGCGCCGGATCGTATCGATGCCCAGACCGCCGCTTTGCAGGATGATGCCGACGGATCCCTCGTCGGGCAGGCCGTCGTAGCAGAAGGTCAGCTTGCCGCGCGGCGAATGACCGCCATTGCAATTCGGCCCGATGACGCGCACGCCGGCCTCGCGCGCCGCAGCGACCAGCGCGTCTTGCAGATCAGGTTGTCCAAACTCGGCGAAGCCGCTCGACGTCACATGGGCGATGCGCAAGCGGCCCCTCGCGCCGGCAATCAAGTCCGGAACGCCTGACGCGGGTATCGCGACATAGGCGTAGTCGACCGGTTCCGGCGTATCCTGCAACGACGCGTAGGCCGGCAATCCGTCGATTTCCCGTGCCGTGGGATGGATGGGATACAGTTTCGAGCGGTCGAAACCGTAGCGCAGAATTTGATCCATGACCGTGTTCGAGCGCGTCCGCCGCGTTGCCGACGCGCCGATCACCGCGATATTGCGCGGCGCGAACAGGGGTTGGAAAAGATCGCGAATGTCGATGTCCGTGTCTGCTTGCGATTCAGGCTCGCACGATGTTTCACGCAGGACGATCCTCGCATCGACGGCGACCGCGCCGTCTTCGGAGACGATCAACGGGTTTATGTCCAGCTCGGCGATGTCGTCGCGATGCCGGTACAGGAGCCCCTCCGGACCGCCGATTTCGAGAAGCACGTCGACGATCGCCTCGCGCGATGCGACGCGCCCGCCACGGGCGCCATCCAGCAAGGGTGCGGCGCGCAGCGCGTCGATCATGTCCACCGCCTCGGCCCGGTCGATGGGGCAGATGCGAAAGGCCACGTCGGCGAACACCTCGACGAAAACGCCGCCGAGGCCGACCATCACGGCCGGCCCGAATTGCGGGTCGATCACGCCGCCGACGATGACCTCATGACCGGCCGGCGCCATCTCCTCGACGAGAAAACCGTCCAGATTTCCGACCGACGCGGCGATTTCCGCGCACGCAGCCTTGACCGCGGCGGCATCGCGCAAACCGAGCCGGACCGCGCCGGCGTCGCTCTTGTGCACGAGCGTCGGCGAGACCCCTTTCACGGCAACCGGAAAACCAAGATCCGCGCATTCCCGCTCGACGCTTTCCAGGGCCGTGACGAAAACGCCGCGCGGGACCGAAATTCCCGAAGCCGCCAGCAACGCCTTGCCGTCCGGTTCGGCCAGTACCAGACGTCCCGTTTTTCGTGCTTCCAAGGCGAATCGCTCGAATATTTGCAATGCTGCGGAACCGGTCATGAACTCTTCTTTGGAAAAAGGAGGATGGACGTGTCCTTGCGCCGGAACATAGCCGCGGCACTTTGGGTCTGTCCAACCGCGCCGCCTGCATAGCAGGAACAATTTTTTGTCCGGGCTGAAGGTGCGAGATGAGGGAGCGCGCACCTGCTGAAGGTGATTTGGGTCGTTTCCAAGCTTGGCTTGACGACGTCATGAGAGCCGCCTGACTCCGCCGAGCGGCGTTTTCTGGCAC
>JAKZTB010000185.1:0-15538 GCA_047517345.1 Alphaproteobacteria bacterium | reverse complement strand
ACACTTTGTTACAGACCCTCTCGGTGACCCTCTTCGAGAAAATGCCCATACATCAAGCACTTGCGGGAGACGAAAACAGATGCAACGCTTCGCAAATAACCAACCAATTGAATTTATTCGATTTTTAACCGGACACTAGTGCGATCCATTGACAATTGAAAGCTTAGTGCGTGTCCTGAAAGAATATTCTCGCCAACGTTCTTTTCCGAATAGGCTGGTCCAGGTCACAATCAAAAATAGTTACGATGCCGCCGTCGATGGTTTACGTAATATCGGTACACCAGAGGCATTGGCCGCAATTGCACGCTATCCGTGGTCCGCATCAGAATCGTTTTTTTGGCGGAGGCTGCTGGGACGGACCTAACGGTGCCGGGCCGCTCATGGCCTCAGTCCACCACGTCGGTGTTGCCGCGCCAATCGCCGATGGCGGGGCGTTGCAGTCCGAGATGGTCGCGCAGGGTATTGCCGGTGTACTCCTTGCGGTAGATGCCGCGCTTCTGCAGTTCCGGGATGACGTATTCGACGAACTCCTCGAAGCAGCCGGGCTGGTGCGTCGGACCGATCACGAAACCGTCGCACGCCTCGCTCGACCACCATTCCTCGATGCGGTCGGCGATGTCCTTCGGGCCGCCGATCCAGGCGTTGCTCAACAGGCCGCGTTCGGTGACCTGCATGAAATCGCGCGGCGTCGGGTTCTTGATGCCGGCCTGGACCACGACCCTGTCGCGCAACGACTGCATGCCGTGGATGCCTTCGATTTCCGCGTCGGTGAAGGGCTCGTCGATTCCCTTGGTCGCGAAATCGAAATTGAGCGCTTCGGACAGGAGCAAAAGCTGGTCCATCTCGTTCGGCAGTTTTTCGTATGCCGCCGCCTTGTCTTCGGCTTCGGCCTTGCTTTCGCCGGTGATCGGGTAGAACAGGCTGCAGATCTTCATGCCGTCCGGGTCGCGGCCGGCGGCGGCGGTCAATTCCTTCTGCTTCTTGTAGCGCGCCTGCGCCTGCGACAGGTCGTTGTAGATGACGAACAGCAACTCGCCCCAGCGCGCGGCGAATTCCTGGCCGCGGCCGCTCATGCCGGCCTGGATGACGACGGGGTGGCCCTGCGGCGACCGCGGCACCGTGAACGGGCCGCGCGACGACATGTACTTGCCCTTGTAGTCGATGCGCCGGACCTTGTCGGGATGGGCGTAGAGATTGTTCGCCTTGTCGACGGCGATGGCGTCGTCGTCCCAGCTGTCCCAATGGCTCAGCACGATCTCCATGAACTCGTCGCCCGCGTCGTAGCGGGTGTCGTGCGCCATGTGGAGTTCCTTGCCCATGTTGCGGGCCTCGTTATCGTTGACCGAGGTGACCACGTTCCAGGCGACACGGCCCTTGGTCATCAGGTCCATGGTCTGGAACAGGCGCGCGACGTGGAAGGGTTCGTAATAGGTCGTCGAATAGGTCGCGCCGAGGCCGAGCCGCTCGGTCACCGCGGCCATGGTCATCAGGCATGTCACCGCGTCCATCTTCACGCAGCGGATACCGTTCTTCACCGTCTCGGCATGGTCGCCGCCATACATGTCGGGCATCGCCAGCCGGTCGTCGAAGAAACCGATGTCGAACTTGCCTTCTTCCAAGACGCGCGCGATGTGCTGGTAGTATTCCGGGGAGTAGGTGTCGGTCCGAGCGTCCGGATGGCGCCACGACGCGGGCAAGGTGGTGCAGTTCTGCGCTTGCAGGAAGGCGACGAAATGGACTTGGCGCATCGGTATGTTCCTTGAGAGTCTGGCTCTAAGACTTGAAAAGGGCGGGTTGGGCGTTCGTTTTTCGTGTGCGACGGTTGGGCCTATTTATAGTCTTTGGAAAAGGTCCGGACAAACCGGAGCCCGGCGGTCGGCTTCTCTTTGTCTATTCGGTGTCAGCGTGTATTAGTTCCGGCCATCGAAAAATACCGAACAAGCGAGGAACCGAAATGACTCTTCTATGCGAGAACAAAGTAGCGATTGTCACGGGGGCCGCACGCGGTGTGGGACGCCAGCATGCGCTGCTTTTGGCGAAACACGGCGCCAAGGTCGTCGTCAACGATCTGGGCGCGGCAGTCGACGGCTCCGGGGCGGATACGTCGCCGGCGCAGGGAGTCGTCGATGAGATCAAGGCGATGGGCGGCGACGCGGTCGTCAACGGCGACGACGTTGGCAATTTCGACGGCGCCAAGAACATGGTCGACCAGGCCATCAACCATTTCGGGACGCTCGATATCCTGGTCAACAATGCTGGAATTCTGCGCGACCGGATGCTTGTCAATATGACCGAGGAAGAATGGGATGCGGTCATCCACGTACATCTCAAGGGCACCTTCGCGCCGACGCGTCATGCCGCCGCGTACTGGCGCGCGATGTCGAAGCAGAAGGACGGACCCGTTTTCGGCCGGGTGATAAACACAAGCTCGACCTCGGGCATCTACGGCAATGTCGGCCAGACGAACTATGGTGCCGCCAAGGCTGGGATCGCCGCCTTTACGATCATCGCGGCGCGCGAGTTGGGCCGTTTGGGCGTCACTGTCAATTCGATTTCGCCGAGCGCCTATACCCGCATGACCGATTACCTTCGCGAATACACCGAAGAGGAAAAAGAAGAGCGCGATCCGCGTTGGGTCTCGCCGACCGTCGTGTGGCTCGCCAGCGAAGAGGCGGGCGACATCACCGGCCGTGTGATCCAGTCGGGCGCGGGGATGGTCGCGGTCTGCGAAGGCTGGCGGCGCGGTGCCGAAGTCGATGCGATGGAAGACCCGGTCGCGCTTGGCCCAAAAATCCGCGAAATGTGCGAAAACGTCCGCAAGAATTCCGGCATGGACGGGATGGAGCTCGACTAACGGGCTGCCCTGACAGTGTCCGGTTTCTCGGCTAAGGTGATGTCATGGAGCGGAAGGAAGCGCGATGACATCACTGGAAGCCTATCTCAGCCAATCGAATGCGGCGTATCTCGACGACTGCACGCGGTGCGGTAAGTGTGTCGAAGTCTGTCCGGTGACGCCGGTCGCCGGGATCGATGCATCCCGCTCGGCGGAGATCGTCGGTAGCGTCGTCGACTTGTTCGACGACGGTCCGGCGCTGGACGGCGACGCCAAGGTCTGGGCGCACCAGTGCAACGGTTGTGGCCTGTGCATTCCAGAATGTCCTGAGAACATCAATCCGCGCCGCATGATCATGCTGGCCAACACGGCCGAATCGCGGCAGGGCAGCGAGACGCCGCAGCTGTTCCGCAAGATGGCCCGCGCGATCCGGATCATGGCGGCGATGCAGCTTGCGCCGCCGGAATTCCAGAAACTGCTGCGCAATCCGCGGGCGCGCGCGGTGCCGGTCGTGTTCTATCTCGGCTGCAACCCGATCCGTACGCCGCATCTCCTGTTCAACGCGATGACGATTCTCGATGCGCTGGAAATCGATTATGAAACCGTCGGCGGGCCGGGCGCGTGCTGCGGCATCATTCACGCCAAGTGGGAGGGCGAGATCGAGAAGGGCGGCCGCATTTCGGACGGCACCTTGCACCGTTTCGAGGAATTTACGCCGGACCATGTGCTGAGCTGGTGCCCGTCCTGCGTGCTGCATCTGGGCGAGACCATCGACGGGTTCCGCGATACCAGCTTCAATTTCGACCACATCACGCAATTCATGGTCGATCGGGCGTCCGAATTGCGCGACCGGTTCGTACGGCCGGTCGCGCGCCGGGTGTTGCTGCACGTTCATGACGGGATGCCGGAGATCGGCCGGAACGTCGCCGAACTGCTGGCCGGAATACCCGGCCTGACCATCGTCGATACCATATCGGAGCCCGGTTATACCTGCGGCGGCTCGGGCGCCGACCGCTCGCCGGAACTCAAGCGCATCAAGCGCGAGGAAACCATCGCGCGCGCGGAAGCGGACGACGTCGATGCGCTCGTCACCCTGTTCCATGGTTGTCACGGACAGCTCGCCGGCGAACAGAAGCGCGGCGCGTTCGAGGTGGTGAACTGGACCGATCTCGTCGTCGAGGCCCTGGGCGAAGCGCCGCACGACGACGTCAACAAGCGGTTTCGCATGCAGCAGGATTGGGACCTGGTTCTCGACGAGGGTGAGATCTATCTCAAGGCCAACGGCATCGACGTCGACCGCGAATGGCTGAAGGCTCAGCTGCCGGATATCTTCGCACAGACCGAATTCAAGGGCGGTCTGGAGTGTTTCGGGTCAACTGCGGATAACCAGCAGCAAGTGGGTTGAAATGCTGAAAGGCAAGGCGGCGCTGGTCACCGGATCGACGCGGGGGATCGGCGAGGCGATCGCGAAGGCGCTCGCGGCGGACGGGTGCAACGTCATGCTGAACGGCTTCGGCGATCCCGATGCGATCGAACGGAACCGGGCGGCCCTGGAAGAAGAGACCGGGTCTACCGTGCGATACAACGGCGCGGACCTGGGCGAGGAAAGCCAGGTCGACGAGCTGACGCGCGCGACGGAGGCCGAATTCGGCGCCGTCGATATCCTCGTCAACAACGCGGTCATCCGCTACTTCCATTCGATCGACGATTTCGACCGCAAGGATTGGAATCACGCGTTGGCGGTCAACGTGACCGCGCCGTTTCTGCTGACCCAGAACGTTCTGCCCGGCATGCGGCGGCGCGGTTGGGGACGGATCGTGTATTTTTTTTCTTCGGTGCTTGGGTTGGCGGCGCGCTCCGGACGCGCCGACTATATTACCGCCAAGACCGCGATGCTCGGCATCACCCGCGCGACCGCGGCGGAAACGCGCGGGGAACCGAATATCACTTGTAACGCGATCTGCCCCGGCTCGGTCCTGACACCGAATACGGAGATCAAGATCGGCGAGCTGGCCGAGGAGGCGGGGCTCAGCTTCGACGCGGCGAAGGACGAGTACCTCCGCCGGCGCGGCCAGACGACCGGCTATATCGAGCCGGCGCGGGTCGCCAATCTCGTCGCATTCCTGTGCCGCGAGGAGGCCAGCGATATTACGGGCGCCGCCATCCCGATCGACCGCGGCCGGTCCGCGACCTGGCTCGACGGCGGCGGCTGACCGGACGTCAGGCGTAGCCGAATTTTCGTTCCAGATCTGAGACCGCATCGTCGATGATCGCGACGATGCGCTCGACCTCGTCTCGGCTGATGCAGAGCGGCGGCGAGAGCGAGATGATATGGTTCGCGCGGGTCAGCAATCCGCGGTCGCGCAAGCCGTCGTTCAGATACTTTATCTCATCGCTGGATTCGGCGAATTTTTCCTTGGTTTCCCTGTCCTTGACCAGCTCGACGCCGGCGATCAGGCCGATGCCGCGCACGTCGCCCAGTATCGGATGGTCGCTTAGGCCGTTGAGGCCTTCCAGCAAATGCGTCCCCATTTTGGCTGCGTTGTCGACCAGTCCTTCATCCTCGATGATCGCGATGTTGGCGAGCGCCGCCGCGCAGGCTGCCGCGTGTCCGCCATAGGTCAGCAGGTGGGTTAGTTTGTTGTCGCCCTCGAAAGCTTGGACGACATGCGGCCGGCACATGACGGCGCCGATCGGCGCGTAGCCGCTCGAAAGCCCTTTCGCCAGGGTCATTATGTCGCCGACCAGGCCCCAGTGCTCGGACGCAAACATCTTGCCGGTGCGGCCGAAGCCGTTGATGACCTCGTCGGTGATCAACAGGACGCCATGCTCATCGCAGATCGACCGCAGGCGCGTCCAGTAACCGTCCGGCGGGATGACGATACCGTTCGAGGCGGAAACCGGTTCGGCGATGACCGCGGCGACCGTTTCCGGACTCTCGTAGCGGATGATCTGGTCGATCTGGTCGGCACAGAGCAGGTCGCAGGCGGGGAAATGCTGCCGGAAGTCGCAGCGATAGCAGTACGGCGGCGAGGCGTGCAGAACGCCAGGCATGAAGGGGCTGTGATAGGGTTCCGCATTCGGCCGGGTGCCGCTGACGCTCATCGCGCCGTAAGTGGCGCCGTGATAGGAGCCGCGCCGGCCGATGATCTTCTGCCGCTTCGGCTCGCCATTGTGATAATGGAACTGGCGCGCGATCTTGATCGCGGACTCCACCGCCTCCGATCCGCCGGAGCAGAAGAACGCGGTCCCGAGGTCGCCGGGCGTGATTTCCGCCAAATGCGTCGCCAGCTGGATTGCCGGGATCGTCGTCGCCTGTGTCGAGCTCGCATAAGCGAGCGTTCCCGCCTGGCGCGCCATCGCCTCGCCGATTTCCGTGCGGCCGTGGCCGACATTGACCAGCCATAGCCCGGCCAGCGCGTCGATGAACTCGTTGCCGTCGATATCTTTGACGATGCAGCCCTTGCCTTCGACCAGGATGCATTTGCCCATGTCCTTCGCCAGCGCGCGGTAGGGCGAGGCGTGCATGAGGATATGCTCGCTGCCGGCTTCGCGCAGCGCGGCTTCGTTCGATGCGGCATTTTCGGTGGTTATGATCGACATTTGCTTCCTCGAATCATTCTCTCAGTTTTCTCTAGAGGAAGCATAGCACCGTGCGCGGCGTTATCGTTAAATTGCCCGCGAGTGGATTGTATCCGCTAGCCTTTCAATAGGCCGTACGACCAGTCGAGGTCGTCTTCCGACATCGGATAGCTGCCATCCGACCGGGCTCTCAGAATGTCCCGCTCCGGGACCTTCCAGATGTTGCGCTGCAAGAGGACGGCGAACTCGGCGGTCAATTCGCAATGCCACGCGATCGCCATCGCCGACTTACCGCTTCTGGCCTCGAAAACGCTTTCGATGCTCCGGGTCGGCAGTTCCGCCGAAAAACTCAACGCATGGACGATAAATACCCTTTCGCCCATCTTCATCGCATCCATTAGAAGTTTCGGCGTCAGCCCGTCCTTTTCGTGGAGTTCTTTCGCTCGCTCGAACTCCTTGTCGTCGTCATCGCCGGTGGCGTCGTCAGCAGAGTCCGGTAGGTCCAACCTTTTCGCGACCGACTCGCGCAGTTGGTCCGCCATATCGTCGTCGACCAGCGCGTTATGCTTGATCAACGGGTCCAGCAGGCTCGCGCTGACGAAGCCGGCAATGCGCGTAATCATCCGTTCCGATAGACCGCCCCGCTTCACCAGGGGCTCGTGCATGTCCTGGCGCGGCTCGGCGATGTCGACGATTTTCGCCATCGCGGTTTCGCCGATCTCCGCCGATTTGTTCTCGAGCAGGGCGTTGATCGCCGGCACTTCGTCGGTATCGACGAGCGCATCGGATACCGCCTTATCGAGATTGCCGCGGCGCGCCAGCGCGACGAGCGCGTCGCCGGCGACGCCTTTTTCCAAAATTTCAATCAAGTCCGCATTCGTCAGCAGCGGCGAATAGCGCAATATCGGCGCCGCCACCAATGCGTCGACGTCCTCCGCCAGCATCTTGGCGATGCGCGGCGGAACATTGTCCAGCATCTTGATTTCTTCAGCGATAACCGCTCGGACCCGCGGGATCTGGTCTTTCGCAAGCGTTTCGAGGATTTGAAAAACCAGGTCTCGGACTTTTTCGCCCTGCGCCTCGGAAAGATCCGGCAACAGCGTGCCGATCTTGTGGCCCAGCTCGCAGCGAACCACTTCGTCCTTATCCTTCGAAAGGATGACATCGGCTTGCAGCGGGGTGCCTGGGTTTGACGCAACGGTGCGCCGGACCTCCGTCGCGTCGTCGGTCGCGAAGTAGTACAGGAACTCCGGTTGCAGATCCTCGTGGGCGGCCAGTTTGCGGCGCGCCTTCACATTGCCTTTGGCCGATACCTCTTTCCCGCGCTCATAGTCCGGCGCGGGTTTGTTGCTCGTTTTTCGTTTGCCGCCGAACACCCATTGCAGCACGGTATGCTTCTCCCCCCTCCGCAGCCGCGCTTGCGTTGCGGCTGTAATCTAAATCCCAGAAATCCTATTAAAAATCAATTGCGTCGCGGTACGGGATTTTTCGTGCCAGGTGCTATCGTTACCATTCGATCCGCTCGACACCGTCGAACACGACTTGGCTGCCGTCGTCGAACGTTATCGTTCCGGATGCATCGTTGGATAGCGCTAGGTAATCGTCCATCTGCTCCTCGACTGAACCGCGGCCAAGTTCCAGCTCCCAGCTGTTTTCGTTGGGACTGCCGCCATTACCGTCTTCCAGCCGAATCGTGTCGAGCCAGCCGTTGCGACCGTGAACGACATCATTGCCTTGTCCGGCGCCGAATATGAATAGATCGTTGTCTGCGCCGCCATCCAAAATATCGCGCCCGGCCCCACCGGTCAGCGTGTCCTCGCCCGCGCCACCGATCAGCCGATCGTCGCCTTTGCCGCCGTCCAGATTGTCGGCGCCCGCATCGCCGGACAGCCGGTCGTTGCCGTCGCCGCCTTCCAGCGCGTCGGCCCCATCGCCGCCGAACAGCTTGTCGTTGCCTTTACCGCCATCGAGGCTGTCCGCGCCGGCGTCGCCGAACAATCGGTCGTCGCCGTCGCCGCCATCGATACGGTCGTCGCCCTGGCTGCCGAAGACCTGGTCGTTGCCTCTGCCCGCGTCGATCTCGTCGATGTTTCGAAGCTCGGTGTTGCGGAAGTCGAGTGTGTTTTTCCCCGAAGTGCCTTCGATATCGCTGGCGGTCGTCCCGCCGTCGATGATTTCGATGGACGAATTCTGCCGGAAGTTTTCAAACTGGAAGTCGCCGTCATTGTCGGAGACAATCGTGTCGGTGCCGTCGCCGCCGCGCAGCACATCCTTCGAATCGTCGTTACGATTGAGTTCGAACGTGTCGTCGCCGGCACCGCCGTCCAGAACGTCGCGGCCCGCACCGCCACTCAGCCTGTCCGCGCCATCGCCGCCAAAGAGTTGGTCGTTGCCCTTGCCGCCTTCCAAATCATCCGCGCCGGCCTCACCGAACAGCTTGTCGTTGCCATCACCGCCATCGATCCGGTCGTCGCCGGCGCTGCCGAAAATCCGGTCATTGCCTCGGCCACCGTCGATCTCGTCGATGTTGCGCAGCTCGGTGTCGCGGAAATCCAGTGTATTGCCCGATGATGTGCCCTCGATATCGCTCGGGCTCGTGCCGCCATCGATCACTTCGATGGAAGCGTTCCGGCTAAAACTGCGAAACTGGAAATCGCCGTCATTGTCCGAAACAACCGTGTCCGTTCCGTCGCCGCCGCGCAGCACGTCCTTAGCTTCGTCGTTGCGATTGAGTACAAAGGTGTCGTTGCCGTCACCGCCGTCCAGCGTGTCGCGGCCTGCGCCGCCGATTAGGGTGTCCGCGACGTCGCCGCCGAACAGTTGATCGTTGCCGCCGCCGCCTTCCAGATGATCGTTGCCCGCGTCGCCGTCCAGCCGGTCCTTGCCGTCACCACCATCAATTCGGTCGTCGCCGTCGCGTCCCTGAAGGTTATCGTTGTTGGCCAGGCCGGAAATCTGGTCGCCGCCGCCGCCGCCGGTCAGCTGGTCTCGTCCCGGCGTGCCGGTCAGTACGACACCATCTGCGACTGGCGAAACGGAGACCTGAAGCATGGTCCGGGTGGTCGCGCTATCCGCATTCGCGGACTCCGAAGCCGTCGCCCGAATCTGCAAATCGAACGATCCATGGAAATCCGCCGGTGGCGTGACCGTAAGGCCTTCGAGCTCCGCCGGCGTCAGCGTAATGCTCCCGTCCGGATTGACCGTACCGGCGGACAAAGTGGCGCCGTCCGGCACGTTCAGCACGACGATCGAGAGCGTCTCCGAACCGTCGGTATCTGAAAGTGCTGAACTGATATCGAGAGATATCGCGGTATCTTCGTCGCCGGACGCAGGTTGCGCCGAAAGGCTCGGTGTATCTGCTGCGGCGGTCACGGTTACGGGCAGGGTCGCGGTCGTCGTTGCGTTGGCGCCGGACGCGCCCTCGGTTGTCGTCGCCGTGACCTGCAGGGAGAAGTCGGCGTCGCTGTTTGCCGGCGGCGTAATCGTGAGGCCTTCGAGAGCTGCTGGCGTCAAGGTGACGCTGCCGTCCGGATTGACCGTCCCGGCAGACAAGACGGCGCCCTCGGGGAGTCCGTCGAGCGTGATCGAAAGGGTCTCCGAACCGTCGGTGTCGTTCAGGGTAGAGGCGATATCGAGCGCAATCGCCGTATCCTCGGCGCCCGAAGCGTCTTCGGCAGTGAGGCTCGGCGTATCTGCTGCGGCGGTCACGGTGACGGGCAGGGTCGCGGTCGTCGTCGCCGTCGCGCCGGAAGCACCTTCGGTCGTTGTGGCGGTAACCTGAAGCGAGAAGTCGGCGTCGCTGTTGGCCGGCGGCGTAATCGTGAGACCTTCGAGATCTGCTGGCGTCAGAATGGCGCTGCCATCGGGGTTAACGATCCCGGCGGACAGGGTCGCGCCATCCGGCAACCCGTCGATTTCGATCGACAGGGTTTCGGAACCATCCGTGTCGATCAGGGTGGAGGCGATATCGAGCGCAATCGCCGTATCCTCGGCGCCCGACGCGCCTTCGGCAGCGAGGCTCGGTGCATCTGCCGCCGCAGTCACGGTGATAGGCAATGTCGCGGTCGTCGTCGCGGTGGCGCCGGACGCGACCTCGGTTGTCGTCGCCGTGACCTGCAAGGAGAAGTTGGCGTCGCTGTTTGCCGACGGCGTCAACGTGAGGCCTTCGAGCTGCTCTGGGGTCAGGGTGACGCTGCCGTCCGGATTGACCGTGCCGGCGGACAAGGATGCGCCTTCGGGCAGTCCGCCGACCGTAATCGAAAGTGTCTCCGAGCCGTCGGTGTCGCTCAGGGTGGAAGCGATTTCGAGCGCAATCGCCGTATCTTCGGCGCCCGAAGCGTCTTCGGCGGAGAGGCTCGGCGCATCTGCTGCGGCGGTCACGGTGACGGGCAGGGTCGCGGCCGTCGTCGCGGTGGCGCCGGACGCGCCCTCCGTCGTCGTCGCGGTGATTTGCAGGCTGAAGTCGGCGTCGCTGTTAGCCGGCGGCGTAATCGTGAGGCCTTCGAGATCTGCTGGCGTCAGAATGGCACTGCCATCGGCGTTAACGATCCCGGCGGACAGGGTCGCGCCGTCCGGCAGGCCGTCGATTTCGATCGACAGGGTTTCGGAACCATCGATGTCGGTAAGAGCGGCCGCGATATCCAATGCGATCGCAGTGTCCTCTATTCCGGTCGCGGCTTCGACCTCCAGGCTTGCGGCCGACGCGTCGAGATCGGGCGGGGCGACGATAAGGATCAGGCCGTCATCGTCGGGGGCATCGTCATCGTCTTCCGTGGCGTCGGGTTCGATTTCGGGCAGTGCGGCCTCCACGGCGACGGTGGCGACGACTTCCGCGACGGTCTCCGGGGTCACCAAAAGGAAAAACTCCGCGGCTACGTCGCCGGCAGACCCTGCGTCGCCCGCGCCGCTCCCGTCGGGGCCGACAGAACCGGATTGCGAGAATGCGCCGTCCGAGCGAGCGGCGTTTTCCGCCCGTTCGCCACCGCCACGTCCTGCCGTGATGATCGAATCGAGGCGGACCGGCACGAAGGCGCTTGTCCCCGACGCCTGTATCTCGCTTACCGTCTCCGGTGCAATGCGAATTTCGAATACGCGCGTCGTGTCGCCCGTATCTGCGTTCGGTCCGGACAGATCGGTATCCCGATTTTCCTCGGATGGCGCATCGGTCGTATTGCCCATTTGTATGTTCGGGTGAGTCAGATCGGTCCGCTGGACGACTTGCGCCTGCGGCGTCAACCGGGGGGATTGTCCGGCGATACGCTGGCTTTCGATGTCCTGCAGATCGAACAACTCGATTAAGCTGTTGCCGGATGCGTCGGATGCGGTTTCGATGTTCACAGCCATTGCCATTCCTTTGTCGCGTTCGCCTCGCGTACGTGATTCCGTAGTAAAGAAATCACTATCAAATCAAGATAGATAAAATTATATATAAATTTTACGAAAATACATCGCCCAAATAGATGATGTACGTGAATAAGGTTAATGCTATTGCCGGTATCTCGAATGCGTATACCCTCTGATCCGCCCAATTCTGGGCTTCGTTACACTGTAAGCACGCCAGAAACCTTAAAGTTTCGTATATATATTTAGGGCAAAAAGCGGAAATGGCGAAACGGCATAGTTTCTTACGGTCCCTGTTTCGGGTGACGTTCAATCGGTCGGACGTATTGCTGACATCCGTCGCTTTGAACGTGCTTACGTTGGCGCTACCCTTGGTTATTCTACAGGTCTATGACCGTATTGTTCCGGGAGATGCCACCAATACATTCACCTTTCTCGTTCTGGGATTGGCCGCGGTTGTCGTTTTGGAGGCAATTCTACGCGCGGTCCGCGGCTATATAATCGCGTGGGCGGCCGCGCGTTTCGAGCACGCGACGTCGCGCCGCGCGGTGGATAGGCTTCTTAAGACCGAAGTCGAAGCGTTCGAAACCGTCCCCGCAGGCACGCACCTTGACCGAATCTCCGCGATCGAACCGCTGCGGGATTTTCATTCAGGCAACGGATTGCTGGCGATTTCCGATTTGCCGTTCGTTTTTATTTTTCTCGGTTTGATCGCTATTATCGGCGGTCCCATCGTCTTCGCACCCGTCGGTGTCGTCGTTCTCGCGGCATTCCTGGCGCTGTTCATCGGTTCTTCGCTGGACCGTGCGGTTCGCCGCCGTGCGGCGCTGGACGACCAACGCTACAACTTCATCTTCCAAATTCTTTCCGGCATTCATTCCGTCAAGGGGCTTGGTCTGGAAGCCCAATTGATGCGCCGCTACCAGGCCTTTTTGCGGCCGCTATCGACGGCGGTCTTGGATGTCGCGCGGCTTACCGCGATCGGCAATGCGCTCGGGGCGACCTTCGGCAATCTCGCCATGTTCGCGGTCGCTGCCGCGGGTAGTGTGTTCGTCGTGCAAGGCAGCATGACCGGTGGCGCGCTCATCGCATCGACCCTGTTGGCCGGGCGCGCCGTTCAACCTTTGATCCGCATGATCGGTGTCTGGATACAGGCGCGAAATCTGAGGCTTTCGGAAGAGCGGCTGGACGCGCTTATGGCATTGCCAATGGAGTATCGCCCCGATTCGGCGACGGCGGTCGTTCCCGACCTGGAAATCGGCATCGAATTGCAGAATGTTACGATCGATCGCGGTCGACGCGGAAATCCGGTTCTTGACGATGTCTCGCTGCAAATCCCGGCCGGCGCCATCGTTGCGGTGACCGGCGCCGCGGGCAGCGGGCAGTCCATCCTGCTGGATTTGATCGCCGGATTGGCGCGGCCCGATCGGGGAAAACTGCTGATCGACGGCATCGATAGCGACAATATCGATATGCACGCGTTCCGGAAGAAGACGGGTTTCGCGCGGCAGAGCACCGTGTTGTTCCGCGGCACAGTGTTGGACAATTTGACCAAGTTCCAGGGCCGGGCGGCGCTTCCGTCGGCGCTCCGTGTGGCGCACGAGCTGGGATTGGACGAGGTCATCGCCCGCATGCCGGGTGGGTTGCAGACGACCGTCGGCGATACCGCATCCGACAGTCTCGCCGGAAGCGTAAAACAGCTCATCTCGCTGGTCCGTGCCTTCGGCGATGCCCCGCGCCTGCTGTTGTTCGACAAAGCGAACAGCGCCCTCGATCTCAGCGTCGACCAGAAACTGCGCGAGTTCTTCGTGAGATTGCGAGGCAGCACGACGATCGTTCTCGTGAGCAGCCGCCCTTCCCTGATCAGGCTTGCGGATATGGAAGTCAATCTGGATCAAGGACGAATTGCGGCGGTTCGCCTACCAGCCGGCACGTCTGGCGGGGATGCCGTCGAAAGTAAAACGGAGGCGGCGGAATGAGCGGCATCAACCTCGTTCAAGCTTCTCCGGCCGACCTTCAGTTTCAGTGGCTCGAGGCGGTGCAGAACCGCTTCGGCGGCAATCCCGACAAGATCGTCATTTGCGTGCTGCGCCTGCTTGCGGCGTTGGGCTGGCAGGGCAGCCCGCGTCAGATCATCGAAGCATTCCCGGAAGATATGCCGGACATAACGATCGACGATGTTCGCGATATCTTGGCGCGTTTGGGTCTCAAAGCCGTGCCTTTGAAAGTGAAGGCGCGCTCGCTTGCGGCGCGGCTCTGTCCCTGCCTGTTCGTTTCGCGAATCGGACGTCCTTGGACCATCGTCAGCCGCGAAGGCGACAAGCTTATTACCTGCGATGGCTCGGACCTGTCGCATTTGGAACCGCGTATTGGGCTGCCCGACGGAACGTTCTATGTCATCGAGGAACTGCTGAAGCCATCCGTCCAAAGATCCCGCGCGCCGTCCTGGTTGCGCGATACATTGCTGCAATTCCGCGGTGCGCTGGCGGCCCTGTTTTTCATCACGTTCCTGATCAACATCCTGTCGCTCACCGTTCCGTTGTCGATCATGGTCATCTACGACCAGATCATCGGCAAGAGTTCGTTGGAAATGCTGCCCTACCTGATTGGCGGCGTAGGCGGGGCGGCGCTGTTCGAACTGCTATTCCGTGTCCTTCGCGCCCGCGCGCAAGCCTACATGGGCGCACGGGTCGACTATGTGGTTGCCAGCGGCGTGCTCGAACAGATCCTACACTTGGCGCCCGGCTTCACGGAGCGCGCGCCCGTCGGGGGTCAGGTCACGCGGATTCGTGAGTTCGAGGCGTTTCGCGACGCGGTAACCGGCGGATTGCCAACGCTGTTAATGGATCTTCCTTTCGTGTTGATCTCGTTCGGCGTCATCGTCGCGCTGGGTGGATGGATCGTCGTCGTGCCGGTCGTATTGGCGCTCGCCTACCTTCTGATGGGGCGGATCGTCTTCGCCGAGTCCAGCGTGCTGACCAGCAGGGCGGGACAAGCGCGGTCCGAGCGGTTTAGCTTTCTCGTGGAATTGATGTGGTGGATGCGTTCGGTCAAGCAGCAGGGTGCGGAAGATATCTGGTCAGAGCGGTTCCGCAATCTTTCCGGCGACGCGGCATGGTCGAACTACAACGTTTCCCGTCTGTTCCAGCATTCGCAGAATATTTCCCAAACGATGGTCACCATCGCCGGCGCGAGCACGCTGACCGTCGGCGTATTCCTGGCGATCGACGGCGCGTTGACCATGGGCGCACTGATCGCAATCATGATGCTTGTCTGGCGCGTGCTGCAGCCGATGCAGGCGCTGTTCGGGGCCTCGGCGAAGATCGAGCAGTTGCGGCAATGTATCCGGCAGCTCGAAACGCTGCTCGGCTACGCCCGTGAGCAGGAACCGGGCGATGGGCCCGCGACGTCGATCGAGTTCGAGGGCCGGCTCGCCTTCAACCGGGTAAGCATGCGCTATTCCGCCGATTCCGATCCGGCGCTTTTGGGTGTCAGCTTCGTTGCCGAGCCCGGCGACATCGTCGGCGTTGTCGGCCGCAGCGGTTCCGGCAAATCGACATTGGGCAAACTCATCCTCGGTTTCTACAATCCGCAAGCGGGGTCCGTAACGCTGGACGGGATCGATATCCGGCAATTGCGGTCGATCACGCTGCGTCAGACGCTCGCCTACGTGCCGCAGAGCAACCACGCCTTTCCCGGATCGCTTTACGAGAACCGACCTTGCCTATCCGGTTTACACCCACACCCACTAGGGCTAGAATGGGCGCAAACCGGATATAGGGG
>JAKZTB010000184.1:0-3431 GCA_047517345.1 Alphaproteobacteria bacterium | reverse complement strand
GGCGGTTGTCGGCAGTCCACATGGGGCACCTCAAGAGTAAATTCACCACCCCAGAGAATCACAGCTGATTCAGCTCTTCAAGAGGGGGCGCCGGATAACCGATTCATCCGACTCATAAAGTCCCCGGACGGACACTTACGCTTTCGTAGACGACGCCGGAGACCGAGATCTCACCCGGCGGCGCGATCTTCTGCATGCGGGTTGCGACGTTGACACCGTCGCCGAGAATGTCGTCGCCCTCGACGATCATGTCGCCGAGGTTGATGCCGACGCGGAGAACTATCTCAATGCCGGCGTGCCAGAGGATGAGCCGCGCTGCCATCCCGCGCTGAACCTCGGTATAGCGCATCGCACGGCATCGACGACACTCGCGAACTCGACGAGCAAGCCGTCCCCCATCAGCTTGACGATGCGGCCCTTGCACTCGGCGATATTGGGCTCGACGAGCTCGGTGCGATGGGCACGAAAGCGGGCAAGCGTGCCTTCCTCGTTGGCGCGCATGAGGCGCGTGTACCAGAACCGGACGCGCCCAGTATCGGCGGCGGCCAGAGCCGCCGTATTTGCAAGATTTCCATATGCCGCTATTCGGGCGCCGGCATCGCCGGTGAATACGGTCGTGCCGGACGCATCGCGCAACGGTGCCGAGAGCGAAAGCATCGAGGACAGATGCTGGTCAAAGCGGGCAAGTAGAGAAACCGACTGACCGGCATAAGCAATAAGGCGATTTTCGTCGTAAGTCTTTACCCCCAAATATACACCGGCTTCACATAGGTTTTCAAAAATCAACGGGTCTTCTGGAAAGTGGCCCGGTCCGACAGGACCCTGCCAAGAAAGCGCAACAGCCATTGTATCATCGGTTTCGATTTAAAAGGTATTTTGGAAATATCAGATTAAACGACGGTAAGGGAAGACCTATGGTAGCGATCGAACCAAGCTGTATGGCTTGGGGCGGGCTGAACTAAGAGTGCCTGCAATCGAAAGCAGAGAAGCAGCAAGAGGGTGATTGATGAGTTAGCTCGGCACCAGACTGCCATTGTGGAAAGCCTCGGCAAGCTTGCCAATCCGTTTGATGCAAGGAATTGCTAATCTCACTTCAACAGGTTCTCAGCGGTGGTTAGCAAAATACGCAGTGGCGACCCGGGAAATATCGAGGCGTATTGGTGGACAAATCAATACCCGCTATATTTCTAGCGGGCCAATTGATTGTTGCCAGTCTAGAAATTGAACCTACGAACTTCGAATAAGAGGCCTGATGACCTACCAGCTATCGCGACGGCTATGATGAACTGGTCTAAAGGCGCTGAACGGGAGGGAAACTGACGTGTCGAGAGTGGTAACCGTGGGGGCCGCGCAACTTGGGCCCATATCGCGTGCCGACAACCGCCCCTCGGTGGTCAAGCGCTTGATCTCCCTGCTGCGCGATGCGCATGCCAGGGGCGCCGGGCTCGTGGTCTTTCCCGAGTTGGCGTTGACGACCTTTTTCCCACGCTGGTTCATGGAAGAACAGGCGGATATCGATGCTTATTTCGAAGCCGAAATGCCGGGACCAGAAACCCAACCGCTGTTCGACGAGGCCGCCAGGCTGGGGGTCGGATTCTATCTCGGCTATGCCGAGCTGGTCCGGGAGGACGGCGACACGCACCGCTATAACACAGCAATATTGATCGACGCCGCCGGGCACATCGTCGGCAAGTACCGCAAGATCCATTTGCCGGGCTCCAAAAATTTCCGCGACGGGCTGGAATTTCAACAGCTCGAGAAACGATATTTCGAATACGGCAATCTCGGCTTCAACGTTTTCAACGCCTTCAGCGGCATCGTCGGCATGGCGATCTGCAACGACCGGCGCTGGCCGGAAACTTTCCGGGTGCTTGGCCTGCAGGGCGCGGAAATGATTCTGATCGGCTACAACTCCGCGGCGCACGACCCGAACGGCGGCGCAGACAAATACGACCGACGCATCTTCCACAGCAATTTAGCCGTTCAAGCCGGGGCGTATCAGAACTCGAGCTGGGTCGTCGCTGTCGCAAAGGCGGGGGTCGAGGACGGGGCCGGGTTGATCGGCTCCAGCGTTATCGTCAACCCGAGCGGAGAGATCGTCGCACAGGCGAAAACGCTTGAGGATGAGGTGCTGGTCGCCGACTGCGATCTCGATGAATGCCGTCTTGGCAAGGAACTGATGTTCAACTTCGCTCGACATCGCCGCATCGAACATTACGGCTTGATCACCGAACAGACCGGCGTCGTAGTACCTGAATTCGATGGCGCGCCGAAATAGTATCGAGCACGGTGACACGGAGACGTGCCGCGCTTTGCGCCAGATCGGTAAGGCGTGCGAAGCTGCTCCGGCAATTGTCGCGGATATGAAAATCGTCGTTTAAATATTGACCGCAGCGGTGAAATTGCGACCGTGATGTTCAATCGACCGGAGGTGATAAACGCACTCAGATCGCCAATCTCAAGGCCATGGCGACAGATCTTGGCCGAAGCTCGGAATGCTGGATCCATGTCCGAATCGGGTCTTGCCTGTGCGAAAACGCTGACGGAGGCACAACGCGCACAACATTGGTTCACGATTGCAATTACCGACGCCCAGCATCGCCCTAAATGTCGCCTTTGGGTCAAAGGACTAAACCGCTCTCGCGGTAGTTTGTTTCGGCCGATGCGGGTTATTCGGTTTAAGGGGCGGGTCTGTCCTGTGTTGAGATTTGGGGTTTCGACCTTACTCGACACAGGAGATTGTCATGATCAAGCAAGCGATCAGCCCGTTGCTCCGCCGTATGATCGAGGACATGGATATCCGCGGTTTTGCGGCCAAGACGCAGCAGGGATACCTTCGCGCGGTGCGGGACTTCACAGCATTTCTGGGTCGCTCTCCGGATGGCGCGGAAGCGGAGGACCTTCGGCGTTACCAACTTCATCTGAGATCGAGCGGTTCGTCGGCAACGTCGATCAACGCGGCGGTGTCGGCGTTGCGGTTCTTTTTCGGCGTGACGCTAGGCCGCGGCGATGCGCAGGCGGGCATGACGACGGTTCGCGAGCCTCGCAAACTGCCGGTGGTGCTCAGCCCGGCGGAGGTGGCGCGTCTTCTGGACGCGGCGCTTGGCCCCAAATACCGGGCGGCATTGAGCGTTGCCTACGGTGCGGGTCTGCGCGCCTCGGAAGTGGTCTCGCTCAAGCTGACCGACATCGACTCCGGGCGTCAGGTGATCCGGGTCGAGCAAGGCAAGGGTCGCCGGGACCGCTACGCCATGCTGTCCGACAACCTTCTCGACGTCTTGCGCGCCTGGTGGCTGGTGGGCCGCGCGCGCGGCGTGATGCTGCCGGGCGGCTGGCTGTTCCCGGGCCAGGACCCGGTCAACCCACTGACCACCCGTCAACTCAACCGCGCCTTCCATGGCGCCCGGGAGGCCGCCGGCATCGACAAGCCG
>JAKZTB010000183.1:0-5097 GCA_047517345.1 Alphaproteobacteria bacterium | reverse complement strand
ATCTCAGAGTCTGGCTCGTAAAGACCGAAGCTTAGATCGACTGACCGGCGGCGGAAACAGCCTATTAGTCGATTTCGATACGGATCATACGAGGCGGTTCGGCAACGCTGTCCAAACGGGCTATAAGCTCCAGGGCGCGCCGCATTGAGGATTCCTTCGTCTCGTGCGTGGTCAGGACAACGGGGACCACGCCGCCTTCCGCTCGGCCACGCTGAATGGCTGATTCGATCGAAATCTGCGAATCGCGCAACGCACCGGCGATATCAGCGAAGACGCCCGGCTTATCGTAGACCATGACCCGCACGTAAAAGAGACCGACCCGTTCGTCCATCGGCCGTATGCGGGGTGCTGCCAGCTTGTCGGCCGGCACGCCATAGGTCGGCGTTTGCCGATCTCGCGCGATATCGACGATGTCGGCAACGACAGCGGAAGCCGTCGGCCCCGCACCGGCGCCTCGCCCTTCGAACATCGTTGTGCCAACGAAATCACCTTCGGCGACGATTCCGTTGAAGACTCCTTCGACCGAGGCGATCGGCGCATCCAGCGGAACCATCGCCGGGTGGACGCGCTGCTGGATGCCGTCACTGCCGTTCTCGGCGATCCCAAGCAGCTTAATCCGATAGCCCAATTCCGTGGCGAACCGAATGTCCAGCGCGTCAACATGCCGGATACCTTCGATGTGAACGGCATCGAAATTGATCTCGCATCCAAAGGTAACGCTAGCCAGGATCGCGAGCTTGTGAGCGGCATCTATGCCGTCGATGTCGAAGCTCGGATCGACCTCCGCGTAGCCGTGCTCCTGCGCTTCGGCAAGGACCTCGGCAAAATCCCGTCCCGTTTCACGCATTGTCGTCATGATGTAGTTGCACGTCCCGTTCAGGATTCCTTGCAGCCGCGACACCTTGTTGGCGGCCAACCCTTCCCGCAAGGCTTTGATGATCGGTATACCGCCGGCCACCGCCGCTTCATACGCAAGCGTAACGCCGGCATCCTCAGCGGCACGGCCCAGGCCGGCGCCGTGCATGGCAATCAATGCCTTGTTGGCCGTAACGACATGCCGTCCCGCGGCAATCGCGGCCTCGCAAACGTCGCGAGCGACGCCATCGCTGCCGCCGATAAGTTCGCAAACCACACCTGCATCGGATTCGCGGGCCATCGCAACGGGATCGTCGAACCAGGCGGCCGAGCTGAAATCTATGCCGCGATCCTTGATTTTGTCGCGCGCGGATACGGCCGTGACGTTGACGGGCCGGCCGCCACGCTGGGCCAGCATCTCGCCGTGCGCAGCGATCAAACGAACCGTTTCGGCCCCGACAACGCCCAGTCCGGCAACGGCGATTTTCAGCGGGCCGGTCACGAGGCGGCCTTCAGGGGCGAATCCGGCGCATCCGCGGATGGATCGGACTGCGACAGGAAGCGGCGGATATTGCGAACGGCCTGCCGAATGCGGTGTGTGTTCTCACATAATGCAATCCGCACATAACCTTCGCCGTGCTCCCCAAACCCAATGCCAGGCGATACGGCGACTTCGGCCTCCTCAAGCAATCGTTTGGTGAACGCCAAACTGCCCATTTCCTGAAATGCCAGCGGTAGGGGCGCCCACGCGAACATGGTCGCCAGCGGGCTCGGTATAGACCATCCAGCCCGCTCAAGGCCTTCGATCAGGACGTCGCGCCGCTCCTTGTAGATTCCGCGAACCTCTTCGACGCATTCCTGCGGTCCATTCAGTGCCGCCGTCGCCGCAACCTGCACCGGCGTGAAGGCGCCGTAATTGAGATAGCTTTTGACCCGCGCAAGAGCCGCAACCAATTTTGGATTCCCGGCGGCTAATCCGATACGCCAGCCCGGCATCGAATAGGTCTTGCTGCAGGAGGTGAATTCGACCGCGATATCCTTGGCGCCCGGCACCTGAAGTATCGACGGCGGCGGATCGTCGTTGAAATAGATTTCGGCATAGGCGAGGTCCGACAGCACGTAGATTTCATGCCGGCGGCAAAAATCCAAAACCTCGCCGTAGAAATCCAAATCGGCCGTCAAGGCCGTCGGATTTGACGGATAGTTCAGCACCAACGCAATCGGTTTCGGCACGGAATGGATGACCGCGCGCTCAAGCGCTGCGATCAATTCGCCGTCCGGCGTCACCGGGATATGCCGCGCGGACCCGCCGGCGATGATGAAGCCGAACTGGTGAATCGGATAGGACGGGTTGGGCACCAGCAAGACATCGCCAGGACTGGTAATCGCCTGCGCCAGATTGGCGAGCCCTTCCTTCGAGCCGAGCGTGACGATCACCTCGCGCTCGGGATCGATCTCAACCCCGAAACGGCGATCGTAATAGCCTGCAAGCGCTTTCCGCAATCCGGGGATTCCGCGCGAGTTCGAATAGCGATGGACGCGCGGATTTTGAGTCGTTTCCACAAGCTTCTCGATGATATGCGGCGCCGGGGGCATGTCCGGATTGCCCATACCAAGATCGATAATATCGGCACCCGCCGCCCACGCGCGCGCTTTCATATCGTTCACTTCGGCAAATACGTACGGCGGCAGCCGCTTTACTTTGTAAAATTCTTCATTCATCGGCTTGTTGCGTATACGTTGAACTCGCACCGCCGCAACAGCAGCGACGGCGCCTGTGTAGCCTTCCCGTCATACGAAGTCGAATGCTTCTTGCAATTGTTGTTGACTTCCAAACGACCGACCCAGCCAACCTACCTTGCGGCTACGGGACAGCGCGTCTGGATTGCGCTAGAAACAAACCGCACGGCAACTGGTGCGCAAAGCGACTCAATGACCGATCCAACTGCATACGACGATGCCGACACCGCACTAAACGATGCGAAGCGTCACCATCTCGCGGGTCGCACCGACGAGGCGGAAGCGTTATTCAGACGCGTGCTCGAACTTAACCCCGAACATGGCGAAGCCTTGCAACTCTTGGGCGCGTTTCGCCGCGAAGCGGGCGACTATTCCGGCGCGGCAACTTATTTGAACCGCGCGGTACGAAGCATGCCGGAGTCGGCTGCCGCGTGGCTGGAATTGACCAGAACGCAGCACGACCTCGCAAAGTGGGACGACTGTGCAGCGGCGGCCGAGCGGACACTGGCCATCGACGCGGGTTGTACCGAAGCGGAACTGATGCGCGCGGTTGCGTTATTCGCCTTGCAAAAACACGAGGACGCCACAGCCTCCATCGAAATTGTCGCCGCTAAACTACCGGAAGATTCCGGCGTACATCTTTTCCACGCCCGAAGCCTCATGGCGCGCGAGCTGTTCGCCGAAGCGCTTCCTCCGGCGCGACGCGCTGCGGAGCTGCAACCGGAGTCAGACGATGCGCAGTATTTGCTCGGCGCCTGCCTGAAACGCACCGGACAGAACGAAGCCGCGGAGGCGGCTCTCCAGCGGGTT
Organism: Alphaproteobacteria bacterium; assembly: GCA_047517345.1. Taxonomy (GTDB): domain Bacteria; phylum Pseudomonadota; class Alphaproteobacteria; order UBA8366. Next base: position 1,692 of record JAKZTB010000183.1, on the reverse strand, counting down.
CTCGCAAAGGCCCCGGATCGCCACGAAGCGTTGAACGATTTGGCCGATATCTATATCGCCCGGGGCGACACGCAAGCCGCGCTGTCCTGCCTTCGGCGGTCGCATGCTGCAACTCCCTATAACCTGGATGCCATATCAGGCCTAAGCTTCTATACGGCATTCGATCCGGATTCCGATGCCGCCGCCCTGTTCGAAATCAACCGCGATTGGAGCCGCCGGCTAAACGCACAGGTCGAAAACGAAGCGCTTCCGTCGCCTGCCATCGCCCGGCCTGACAGCCGCATTCGCGTCGCGTATCTGGCATATGATTTGTTCGACCATGTGACGTCATGGTTTCTCGAACCCGTATTGGCGCGTCACGATCGCGACCGGTTCCACATAACCGGTTACTTCGGCAACGATGTTATCGACGCCGTAACCGACCGGCTCGGCACCTATACGGACTCTTGGCAGAGCATCGGACCGGACTCGGTTGCCGAGACCGCCGCCCGGATCAGACGGGACGATATCGACATTCTCGTGCTGGCGTCGTTTTTTCGCGGCAAGGACCGGCGCGCGATCGCCTACCGCGCGGCCCCGGTGCAAGTCGGCTACCACAACCGGGTGGCGTCGACGGGTCTCGATACGGTCGACTACATCATCACCGAGACCGTGTCCGATCCGGTCGGGTCGGTCGAGCAATTCTATACGGAAGCACTCGTGCGCTTGAGGAATCACAATGTCTATCTGCCACCGGCAGATGCGCCGGAACCATTGCCGCCGCCTTGTCTTGAAAACGGATATGTGACATTCGGCAGCTTCAACAATCTGGCGAAGATTGGCGACAACGTCATAGAAACATGGTCGCTAATTCTGAACGGTGTCCCTGACGCACGGTTGATCCTTCGTAGTTCGATCCATTTCGAGAACGCTGCGACAAAGGCGTTTTTCCAACAGCGTTTCACGAGTCATGGCATTGAAGTTGCAAGACTGGAATTCCAAGGTCTCAGAGCTTTGCGAAGGGACCATCTCGCCGGCATGCGAGAGGTCGACATCACGCTCGATCCTTTCCCGTGCAACGGCGGCACGACAAGTTGCGAGGCGTTGTGGATGGGGTTGCCTCTAGTAACGATGGAAACGAATAGCTATATGGGCCGGCAAGGGGCGAGTTATTTGACCAAACTGGACCTCGCCGATTTGATCGCACGAGATCCGGTTGACTATGTCGAAACGGCAATCCAGCTCGCTGCCAATAAGGTTCGGCTGACCGCCTTGCGTTCGACATTGCGGCATAAGGTCGAAGCCGAAATCTTCGACTATGCACAGCACGTTCAGGAGCTGGAAACAGCTTACGGTCACATGGTCGCGCGGCAGCGATCCGGACTTCAGCCCACAGCCTTCAGTGTGAGGGACAACATTATCTCGGGATCAAGTGATTTGTAGAGACCGCGGTAGATACCGACTTAATAATCGTTAATGCATTTTAATTTTTTCGATAAAATCGGTTAATACAAAGTTAATATTTAAACAATACTTAAATTATAGTTGTTGATAGAGACTTCGATTTGTTCTTTAGAGTCCGTCCGGAGACTTTATGTAGGATTACAGAGTTTTCGGAGCATGAGTCGAATGGACGCGAGCTTGATGAAGGCGAGCGCGTTGCGGTTGAGGTGCTCCCAGTCCTTGGCCAGTCGGCGGCAGCGGTTGAGCCAG
>JAKZTB010000182.1:0-53978 GCA_047517345.1 Alphaproteobacteria bacterium | reverse complement strand
ACGCGCCGTCGAGCGGCGCGGTCGGACTGTCGTGCCCGCCGTGCCAGAAAACGCCGCTCGGCGGAGTCAGGCGGCTCTCATGACGTCGTCAAGCCAAGCTTGGAAACGACCCAAATCACCTTCAGCAGGTGCGCGCTCCCCCATCTCGCACCTTCAGCCCGGACAAAAAATTGTTCCTGAAGCAACCCCTGTTCTGCTTGCAAAGTTTACCAATCTTTGATAACCACCCACATTGGGAAACTAGGGTTCTTTGCTTCGATCGGCATTTACAAGGCCGCAATGCGAGTCGCAAGAGACGGCTGTCAATCGATAGAAAAGGACCTGTTGCGAAAGAGCGGCGTCCGGCTTCTCGGTTGATGGGTCGTCGGTGCTGCGCTAACTGGGAGGAATTAGCCTTGTCTGCAAAAGTGATGTGGCTTTTCGGCTTCGTCGCGCTTTATTGGGCATACTGCATTTATTGGGGTATCCGCGGTGCGATGACGGCTAAAACGGCGTCCGACTATTTTATTGCCGGCCGCCGATTATCGATGATTGTCTTTATTCTCGCCGCAACGGCGACATCGTTTTCCGGTTGGACGTTTATGGGCCATCCAGGCCTCGTCTATCGGGACGGATTCCAATACGCCTATGCGTCGTTCTACACGATAACGATCCCCTTTACCGGGGTGATGTTCCTGAAACGGCAATGGATGCTGGGTAAACGGTTCGGTTACGTAACGCCTGGCGAAATGCTCTCGGATTATTTCCAGGGCGACGCGATTCGAATCCTGACGGTTATTGTCGCGCTGCTGTTCTCGATCCCGTATCTGGGCGTGCAGCTCGGTGCGTCGGGCTTCCTGTTCAACGTGCTGACCGACGACATGATCTCGGTCAATGTCGGCATGTGGGTGTTGTCGCTGATCGTGTTCATTTACGTGGCTTCGGGCGGCCTTCGCGCCGTGGCCTATGTGGACACGGTGCAATGCGTCCTGCTCGCGCTGGGCATCATCATTACCGGCTTCATCGCGTTGAACGCGGCCGGCGGTTGGGAATCGCTCAACGCGGGATTCGCCAAGTTCGCGGCGTCGGATATCGGCAAATGGGGCACCACGAAAGGCTGGGGCGGCGGTGACTATAACGCCTACTTCGCCATACCGGGGGTGATTCAGTTTACCGCGGGCCTGGGCGTGGAAACACCGGTCGGCGGGTTGTGGACCGGTGTGATGTGCCTGACCTACATGTTTGCGCTGATGGGGATTCATTCCGCTCCGGCGTTCTCGATGTGGGCGTTCTCGAACACGGATCCGCGGCCGTTCGCACCGCAGCAGGTCATCGCATCGTCGTTCTGCATCGGGTTGATCCTGTTCTTCTTCACGGCGTTCCAAGGTATGGGCGCGCATCTGTTGGGCGCCAACCAAGGGGTTACCGACGCCGGATTTGCATTGGCGGCGGTCCTTCCCGACCTCACCGCGAACAAGCAGGCCGGTCTGGTGCCGCACTATTTCAACTCGATCGGCGAAACGACACCGTGGCTCGTTGGGTTGCTTGCGGTCTGCGCGTTGGCGGCGATGCAGTCGACCGGCGCGGCATATATGTCGACCGCCGGAGCCATGCTGACCCGTGACCTGTACAAGCGCTACCTGAACCCAGGAGCGGATCACGGGACTCAGAAGCTGTTCGGGCGGATTGGCGTGGCGGTTATCGTGTTCGCGGCCCTTACGGTGGCAACCTTTAGTCGTGACGCCTTGGTCCTGCTGGGCGGACTCGCAGTCGCTTTCGGGTTTCAGATGTGGCCTTCTTTGGCCGCGGTGACCTGGTTCCCGTGGATTACGCGGCAGGGCGCGACGCTTGGTCTCGCGGTCGGGTTGATTGCGGTGATCTTCACCGAGAATTTCGGCCTGTCGATCCTGGACACGCTGTTCTACAACGGTGACGGCAAGTACGCCGACCTCGCTTGGGGCCGCTGGCCCTGGACGATCCACAGCGCCGGCTGGGGCATGTTCTTCAACCTTCTGGTCTGCCTGCCGGTGTCGGCGATGACGCAGGATGCCGGTGCGCGTGAGCACAGGATGAAGTACCACGACTTCCTGCGCCAACATGCCAGCCTGCCGCCGGAGAAGAAGGGCCTCGTGCCGGTTGCATGGGCCATCACCTTGGCGTGGATGTTCTTCGGCATCGGCCCGGGCGCCGTTCTTGGCAACTACATCTTCGGCGAGCCCAATGCGGGCGTCGAAGGCTGGACCTTCGGAATTCCGTCGATCTGGGCATGGCAGATTCTGTTCTGGATACTCGGAGTCTTCATGATGTGGTTCCTGGCCTACAAGATGGAGATGTCGACCGTTCCCGACATCGAAGTCGAGGCCTTGGTCGACGATATCGGCGATGAAGCCGTATCGGGTGCCGCAGACTAACGGTACTGCTGTTGAATTTTTCGGGGGGAAGCGCTGCTTCCCCCCGTTTTTTTCGGCTTCTCGCGCGACATTTGATAGAATCGAATTTCGACTCGGTCAGGGATTGCGAGACAGTTTGTGGCGAATATCTTTAGTGCTGATTTTCAATATTTGTGGACCGCTATCCTGGCGTTGGCGTTGTTTTTGCCGGTCCGGCGCCTGATCTGGATCTTGTTGGTGCGCCGCGCCGAACGGCGGGCGGAAATCGGCGAGGCGGAGAAGCAACGCCTGCGCCGACGCGCCGCCGTCACCGCGGCGCTGCTCTGCTTCGTTTTCTCCGTTTTCTATACCGCCACCTTGTTCGATGGGCCGGCATGACCGCCGCCGTGATTCGGCGTTTTATTTTGCTGATGATCGCGCTGATCGTCGTCGTGGTCCTGGTGTCGCAAGCGTTCGAGTCCTTCGACGCGCGCGCGCCCGGCGACATGGAAACCGAACTCGGCGTGCAGCGGCTCGAGGACGGCCAATTCGAGCTGTCGCTCGATTACTTCGCCAAGGCGCTCGCAGAGCAGCCCGACCATCGCGGCGCGCTGATGGGCCGCGCGCTGGTGTTCATTCAGACGGAACGGTATGACGACGCTATTGCCGAGCTAAGTTATCTGATCGACTTTCTGAACCGAACGCTAATCGCGGAGGACGCCACCGGCCGCGGCGTGCTGGCCGCGGCGTTCGCCAACCGCGGCATCGTTTTCGATCGTACGGGCAAGTATGAAAAGGCGTTTGCCGACTATATCGAGGCGCTGCGCACCGACGAAGGCGCGATCGACGAGCCGGGGTTGATCCATCAGGTCCTGTACGGCATCCCCGACCCTTCTTCGGTCCGCAAACGCGCGGTCTACCTACAGGGACAACTCAAATTGCCGCCGGACCAACGGTTGATGCGCGTCCCCAAAATCGACGATAAGCAACGCATGCGCAAACCATAGAGCGGTTAACCGAATTTAACGACGCCCAAGACGTCCTGAAACAGGACCAGGAAAAAGAAGACCGCGGCAATACAGCCAAACAGCAAATGCATAAATTCGGTATCGCCTTCGGCGTCGCGAAAACGGATGCCATGCCACGCGACGCCGGCGGTCACGATCAAAAAGACGAAATTGATCAGCGGTTCGTACTCGCCCCCGAACTCGAACATCGATAATTCCCTAGTGGATACAATTTAACATTTGGCGCCGATACGACAGTTTCTCGAATTCGCCCGTTTAAGAGTGCGACATACCGAGAACCCCGCATACGGGATCGTATGGGCACCATATTTTGGAATGCGACCACTAGGGTGGAGCGGCGTTGTTTGGAATAGCCTTTGACGATCCGTCACTCGTGCGACTCCGTTCTAAACTTTTGAAATTAGACGGCTAAATTAAATCGATCGAATCCCGTATAGGGCCGCGCAAACTTGATGCGCTCCGGTTAAGATCCCGGCCCGACACGGCCGGGTTGGTGCGCAGGCACCAATTCGTCGGCATTGAAATAAGGCGGCAGGAATGACGTAGAGCGGCCGCCCGCCGCGAGATGGCTGACCCAAAGGCTGCCGCCGACGAAAATCACCAATAATGCGGTCGCAATGCAGAAACGGCGGACGCCGCCCGGTGCCAGCGAGCTGTATCCGCGGTCGTAGCGATGATAGTCGATGTTGTTGGCGTCGAGCAGGCCTCTGCGCTCCCAGTCGAGGATCCGGCGCGCGAAGTGGCGCGCCCAATGTGGAACCCGCTTGCGCAGCATATAATCCGCAAACAGACTGTCCGTCAGCGCTTCGGGTAACTCTTCGTCGTACCAATCCTTATAGGCGAGCTGGAGGAGTTGAAACTCCCCAACCTGCAAGATGTTCGCCGCCTGGGCGACTTCCGCCGTCTCCGGATCGGTCTCCTCCCGGTCGGGTCGGAGCAGGGTTCGGATGAATTTCATCATGGCAGTACGTAAAACATGCGGTTTAGCGTCGCGAATTGCAAGGAAGCCAATGATCGAAGTATTGCCTATCCATCGCTTCTTCGCCGATGTACAGGATTGCCCCCGGCAGAAAGGCCCCGAGTCATGGTCACATTCGATCTTCGATCCTGCCAAGCCGCCTCCAGGCGTCACTATCGGCGCTCGTTGGTATGAGTTCGAAGGAAATGAAGCGATGAATAATAACGAAGAGTATGAAAATCCAGATTTGCTATGGTCGCGTGAAACCCTGCACGGACGCTTGGACGATCCGGCGCTGCGGCTCATCGACGTTCGGCCCGGCGAACGGTTCGCCATGGGTCATATCCCGGGTGCCAGGCATTTCGACATCTATGCGGTGAATTGCGACGATACGGATGACGCGCCGCTCGAATCCTTCACGCGGATGTGGGCATTTCTGTTGGCGCGGCGCGGCGTTTCATTCGACGACACCATCGTGTTTTGCGGCGAGATCGCCGGTATGACGGCCGCGCGCGGTTTGTGGTTTCTCGAATATCTCGGACACAATGACGTTCACGTCCTGGACGGCGGGTATTCGGGGTGGGCAGCCGCCGGACTGCCGGTGACGCGGGAGGCTACGGTTGCCAGCCCGTCGGTTTTCACGTTCGATTCGGACCTTAGCCGTCTTGCAACCTATCGCGAAGTACACGCGGCCATCGACTCGACCGACACGGTCGTCCTGGATACGCGCGGCCGCGCGGAATGGACCGGCGAAGACCGCCGCGCGGATCGGGGCGGCACCGTTCCGGGCTCGGTGCATCTGGAATGGGTCAATCATCTGACGCAAGACGGCGCCATGAAGCCGGCACCGGCGCTGCGCGCGCTGTTCGAATCGCATGGCGTGACGGCCGATAAGGAGATCATCGCGCTTTGTCAGACGGGCTACCGGTCTGCCCATGCCTACCTCGCGTTGCGGCTGCTCGGTTACCCCAGGGTTGAATTATCTTGGGTCTTGGAACGAATGGGGCAATCGGGAAGGGATGCCTATCGAGGTTCCGGAATGTTGAGAACAGTCGAACGGCGCGCCGCTTAGAGCGCATTAGGTCGAACGGCGCGCCGCGTAGAGCGCATTAGGTCGAACGGGCTCTGGGGCGTCGGCTGTAAAGGCTCCGTTAACCCGATCACGCTATCGTCGGGCAACTTTGAATGCCGTTTCGCCCCTGATCCGGGTCCGGTGCGGCGGAATATGTGTCCGAGGAGCGCCCCATGAGTGAGCTAGCCGTCGTCGAGAATTCAGACCAGACCGGGGTCGGTTTCGATCAGATCGCCCTCGACAAGGAACAGCTTGTCACGATGATAATCGAAGACCAAATGTTCGGCGTACCGATTTTACAGGTACAAGACATCGTGGAACCGCGCTTGATAACACCTGTGCCGCTGGCGCCGTCGGCGATTGCGGGTGTGATGAATCTGCGCGGCCGCATCGTCACGGTGATCAATCTGCGGCGTTGCCTGGGCGTCGACGATCACTCGGAAATCAACCGCGGCATGGGAATTACCGTGGAGTATCACGGTGACCTCTACTCACTTCTTGTCGATTCGATCGGCGACGTCCGCGACTTGCCGCGCCGGGATTACGAAAAACCGCCGGCAACGTTGGACGAAAAGCTTCGCCGTCTCAGCACCGGGGTCTACCGCCTGCCGGAAGATCTCCTGGTGGTGCTGGATATAGAGCGCATTCTGGATTCCGACAATCTGACGCAGACGCCGCCGGTGGTTCTAAAGCGCCGGGAATCTGCGACCGAAGGGGCCACGAAGGAAAAGGCGAAACCGATCAAGTCGAGCCCCAAGGCGAAGGACGATGATGGCGATGCCGCCAAAGCGGACAAGACACGCTCAAGCGCGAAGGCGCCACAGGAAAGCGAAAAAGTCATCAAATTCCCGAAGCCAGAAGCCCCGGCTGCTGTGGAAGATATCGCGACGCCGCCCGCAAGCCTGTTCGAACGACTTGGCGGTGACGAGGCCGTAGAGGCGGCGGTCGACATCTTCTATTCCAAAATCATGGCGGACGCGTCGCTGACGCCGTTCTTCGAAGGCGTTGACATGGACCGCCAGGGGTTCATGCTTCGCATGTTCCTGACCGGCGCGTTCGGCGGTCCGCAAGGGTATAACGGCCGCTCTCTACGCGAGGCGCACAAGCCGCTGGTCGAAGAGAAGGGGCTGGGAGAGGCGCATTTCGCCGCCGTTGCCGGTCATTTGCAGGCGACGCTCGAAGATCTCGATATGGATCCGGGTACGATCGGGGAGGTCATGGCGATCGCCGCCAGCACGCACGACGACGTTCTGAACCTTTAGCTACTTCTGCAAATCTGCCGGAACCGCGCTGGCGGTTCCGGTAAATCCGATAGGCGCGGCTATGGGCGCTACAGCGCCTTAAAGAAATCGTTGCCCTTGTCGTCGATGACGATGAAGGCGGGGAAGTCTTCCACCTCGATCCGCCAGATCGCTTCCATACCCAAATCCTCGTATTCGACCACTTCGACTTTCTTGATGCATTCGAGCGCGAGCCGCGCCGCCGGTCCGCCAATCGATCCGAGATAGAAACCGCCATGGCTTTGGCAGGCCTGACGCACGATGTCGGACCGGTTGCCCTTGGCGAGCATGATCATGCTTCCCGCCGCCGCCTGGAATTGATCCACATAGGAATCCATCCGCCCCGCGGTGGTCGGACCGAACGAACCCGAGGCATACCCTTTCGGAGTCTTTGCCGGGCCGGCGTAATAGACCGGATGATCTTTCAAATACTGCGGCAGTTCCTTGCCGGCATCGAGAAGCGCCTTGAGACGCGCGTGCGCCAGGTCGCGCGCGACGATGATCGGTCCGGTCAGCGACAGACGCGTTTTAATAGGATATCTGGTCAGTGTGCCGAGGATATTCGACATCGGCTGGTTGAGGTCGATATTCACGCCCTCGCCACCGAGATCTTTGGATACCGTGTCCGGCAGGAACCGGGCCGGGTTGGTTTCGAGCTGTTCCAAAAAGATCCCGTCGGCGGTGATCTTGCCGAGCGCCTGACGGTCCGCGGAGCACGAAACGCCTATGCCTATCGGCAGGCTCGCGCCATGACGAGGGAGGCGGATGACCCGGACGTCATGGCAGAAATATTTGCCGCCAAATTGGGCGCCGATCCCCATGCCCTGGGACATCTTGAAAACAACGTCCTCCATCTCGAGGTCGCGGAACGCCTGTCCCTTGTCGCCGCCTTCGGTCTGCAAGGAATCGAGATAGTGGCAACTCGCCAGTTTCACGGTTTTCAGGTTGAACTCGGCCGAGGTGCCGCCGATGACAACGGCGAGGTGGTAGGGCGGGCAGGCCGCGGTGCCGAGCGCCTTGATCTTCTCGTCGAGAAGCGGCAAGAGCTTTTCCGGATTCAGCGTCGCCGGCGTTTCCTGGAACAGATAGGTCTTGTTGGCCGACCCGCCGCCCTTGGCCACGAACAGAAATTTGTAAGCGTCACCGGGCTCCGCGTAGATCTCGATCTGTCCCGGCAAGTTGGTCTTGGTGTTGGTTTCCTCATACATCGACAGCGGCGAAACCTGGCTGTAGCGCAAGTTGCTCTTCTCGTAGGTCCGCATCACGCCTTCGGCCAGAGCCGATTCGTCGTTGCCGCCGGTCCACACGCGCTCGCCCTTCTTGCCCATGACGATCGCGGTCCCGGTGTCCTGACACATCGGCAAGACACCGCCGGCGGCGATATTGGCGTTTTTCAGAAGGTCGTAAGCGACGAACCGATCATTGTCGGACGCTTCGGGATCATCGAGAATCTTGCTCAACTGGGCCAGATGTTCCGGCCGCAGGAAATGGTTGATGTCGCGAAACGCTTCCGCGGCCAAAAGGGACAACGCCTCCGGCGCGACTTTCAGTACCGTTTCACCGTCGAACGAAGCGGAACTGACGTGATCCGATGAGATTTTTCGATACGGCGTCTCATCTGCGCCGAGCGGGAACATCGTCGGGTGATCGGTGGCGGACATGGCGCTTTCCCCTCTGCAACAATTCACGACCGAGAGGTCAGTCTACCGCGTCGAAATAACGCCAGCTACGCCGAAATTCCTTCGGGCATGGAATAATCGCGAATGCGAATAGCCTCCGGGACGCCGACAATCGGATTCCGCCGGGCGGCTTGCTATTTTTTTCTGAACGTATCCAGGGTGACGACGTTGCCGTCGTTGTCCGAGCTCGCCGCCGTTGCTTCTTCGTTTTCGATGGGGGTTGTGTTGTTTTGGCCGTCCGCCTGAATGTCCGGATCGGGTGCAATGAATTGGCCCGGCGCCGATTTTTCGGCCTCTTCGAATTTAAACTGAAGCCCGAAATTGGCCGATGGGTCGGCAAAAGCGGTAATCGCTTCGAACGGAATACGCAATTTTTCTTGCACATTGTTGAAATTGAGCGAGACGACAAAGCCGACATCGTCCACTGTCAGGTCTTCGAATTGATGTTGCAGGACGATCGTCATTTCGTCGGGATACCGCTCGGTCAGATAATCGGGGATCTGCACACCCTCTTCGCCGGTGCGAAAAGTTATGTAGAGATGATGCTCCCCGGGCAAGCCGTTTTCTGCGATCTGCGCCATCGCTTCGTGTACGACTGTGCGCAACGCATGTTCGACCAATAGGTCGTATCGCATCATGTCGTCCGTCATGATCCCCCTGAAATGCGACTTACCCGTCGCCCCTTTTCCCCCGCGGGCGTTCGTTGGGGGGCTTCTGTTGCCCGGCGCCCCCCGGGCCGCGCTTACCTAGTCAGACTAAGCAGCGAGACGGGCTTCGCCCGCAAAGTTGTCGTTCGCAATTAAGCGATTTAGCCCGATAACGGTGGTACCATGCCGGGCGCAGACCAAATCTTTACCACGCGCGTCGATCCTGTTTCGCCCCCCATCTGCAGGTATCCGATGAAATCTCGGATTTTGGTGGAGGCGCCGGGTACCGCCCCCGGGTCCGCAACGCTTATTCCATAAGGCCCTGTAACGCCATAGTCGGTTTCCCGACGGGTAAAATATAGCCGCAACGAACCGATAAAAAAAGCTTCGATGCGAGATTGTGCAAATTTTCGAGATCGTATGAACTTCGTGAAATCAGATTTCGCAGCCGCGCGAATCAGGTAAAATCGCGTTGCGATGCAGCAATATCTCGATCTGATGCGCCGAGTGCGCGATTCCGGCGTCCATAAGGGCGACCGGACCGGCGTCGGCACCTACAGCGTCTTCGGGCACCAGATGCGTTTCGATCTGGCCGACGGCTTTCCCATGCTGACGACCAAAATATTGCATCTGAAATCGATCGTTCACGAACTGCTTTGGTTCCTCGCCGGCGATACCAACGTCGCCTATTTGCGCGAGAACGGTGTCCGGATATGGGACGAATGGGCCGACGAAAACGGCGAGTTGGGACCGGTTTACGGCGCGCAATGGCGATCCTGGCCGACGCCTGACGGCGATCACATCGACCAGGTCGGCCGACTCGTCGAGGAAATCAAGACGAATCCGAATTCGCGCCGCCACATCGTCTGCGCCTGGAACGTGGCGCAGGTCGACAATATGGCCTTGCCGCCCTGCCATTGCCTGTTCCAATTTTACGTCGCCGACGGCCGGTTGTCCTGCCAGCTCTACCAGCGCAGCGCCGATATCTTCCTTGGCGTACCTTTCAATATTGCGTCTTACGCCTTGCTCACCTTGATGATGGCGCAGGCGACTGGTCTCGCGCCCGGCGATTTCGTACACAGTTTCGGCGACGCGCACATCTATACCAACCATCTGGAACAGGTCGACATCCAGCTCCAGCGCGCGCCGTATCCAATGCCCCGGATGCGCCTCAACCCGGCGGTAACGGATCTCTTCGCGTTCCGGTACGAGGATTTCACGCTGGAGAACTACCAGGCCCACCCGCATATCGCCGGTAAGGTCGCCGTTTGACCCCGGTTATTTGTTTGGTCGTCGCGATGGCGCGCAACGGCGTGATTGGCCGGGATGGCGACCTGCCGTGGCGCATCCCGGCCGATTTGCGCTATTTCAAAGCCATAACCATGGGCAAGCCGTTGATCATGGGGCGCAGGACGTTCGAGTCCATCGGCCGACCGCTGCCGGGGCGCACCAATATCGTCGTGACGCGCCATGACCGAATCAAACCCGAAGACATTGTGGTCGCCCACGATATGGAAGCCGCCTGTCGCATAGCTGGCGATGTCGCGCAGCGCGACGGTATTACGGAAATCATGGTCATCGGCGGCGGCGAGATTTACGCCCTGGCGCTGCCTATGGCGGATCGGATCTATCTGACCGAGGTGCAGCGCGAAATAACCGGCGACGTTAAATTTCCCGCGCTGGATTGCGCCGATTGGTGCGAAACCAGCCGCGACGCGTTTGCGGCTGACGGCGATACGCCCGAGTACGATTTCGTCACCCTCGCCCGGGCTAACGTGGCTTAAAGCGGCAACCGCACCAACGCGCGCAGCCCTCCATGCGGCGAGGTTTCCATGACGATATCGCCGCCATGCGCCCGCGCAATATCGCGCGCGATGGCAAGTCCGAGGCCGGTTCCCCCGGTCTCCGGATTGCGTGAATGGTCGAGACGGAAGAACGGCCGGAACACGGCTTCCCGTGCATCCTCCTCGATTCCAGGGCCATCGTCGTCAACGGCGATTTCCGTGACGTCGCCCCGCTTGCCCGCGCGGATCCATATGTGGGTGCCGTAGCGGTTGGCATTGGCGATCAGGTTGTCGAGGCAGCGTTTCACCGCGTTTGGGCGGCACCAAGCTTCCAGTCGCCCTTCGACGTGCGCGTCGATCGCGGCGCCATTGCGCTTCCATTGCGTGACGACTTCATCGACGACAATGCTCAAGTCGGTTTCGGCCGCCTCTTCGTCGCCTTCGCCACGGGCAAAGGTCAGATAGCCCTCGATCATTTTTTCCATCTCAGCGACGTCGGCCTTCAACTCGTCGATTTCAGGCGACCGGCCGAGCATTGCCAGCTGCAGCTTCATGCGGGTCAACGGGGTGCGCAAATCATGACTGACGCCGGACAGCATGTCGGTGCGCTGGCGGATCTGGCGGTAGATTCGTTCGCGCATCAAATTGAAAGCGGAAGCCGCTTGACGGACTTCGAGCGCGCCGCCGGACCGGAAATCTTCATCCACCAGACGTCCCTTGCCGAAACTGTCGACCGCGAGCGCCAGCCGCCGGATCGGTCGGATCTGGTTACGCATGAAAATCGAAGCGACGGCGAACAAGATCAAAGACGAGCCTACCATCCACATAATGAAGATATAGGTGGTCGAGCTGAACAACCGGTCTCCCGGCGCGACCACTCGCAGCACTGCCTCGGGGAGCTGCACGTCGATAATGACCCGTTCCTTGAACGCGGAGGTGTCGATCTGGAAGCGGCGGCCGATACGCTCTTCCAAAGCGATGGTCAGGAAGTGGTCGATGCGTTCGTTGGCGGGCGTCGTCTTGTTCGGCAGTATCACGCCCGGTTCGATCGTAATGATGAAGCCGAACGTATCGCGGGCGCGATTGAATATGGCCGTGCGGTTCTCCGGCCCAGAATTTTCGCGCAGCATGTTGAGCACCATCGAGATGTCGCCGGCGATGGAGCTCGACAGCCGCCGTGTTATCGTGTCCCAGTGGCGATCGTAAAAGATATGGGTCGAGATAACCTGCAACAAGATCAGTGGAGACACGATAATCAGCAGCGATCTGCCGAACAGGGTCCGGGGTAGAATTCGTTTGACGAGAAGACCGAGGCTCATCGCGTCAATCCGGACGTAGGACGTAGCCTTGTCCGCGCACGGTTTGCAAATAGCGCGGCGCCTTGGTGTCCGGTTCGATCTTGCGGCGAAGGCGTGTGACCTGGACATCGATCATCCGGTCAGTCCCGTCGATCGCGCACAGCCGAGTCAACGCCTCCCGGCTCAGGACACGCCCGGCATTTTCCGCCAAAACGCGCAGGAGGCTCGCCTCCGTGGTCGTTAGCCGAAGTGCGCCCGTGTCGCTTTGCAATATTTCCCGCTCGGGATCGAACACGTAGCCGCCGAGCCGGATCTCTTGTGCCGACGGCGCTGGATGCGCGCGCCGCAGAATCATACCAATCCGGAGCACCAATTCGCGGGGTTCAAAAGGCTTCGACAAATAGTCGTCGACACCGCCTTCCAATCCGTCGATGCGCGCCTCCGTCTCGCCCATGGCGGTGAGCATTAGGATAGGCACGCTGCTGTTTTCGCGGATCGACCGGGTCAGATCCAGCCCATCTTCGCCGGGCATCATGCGGTCCATGACGATAAGGTCGAATTCCATCGCTCTCAGGCGTTGCCGGGCGTTCTCCGCGTCCGTCGCGACCGTGACGCGAAACCCGTTGTCCATCAGATATTTCTGAAGCAGCTCCCGCAGCCGTCGATCGTCGTCGACGACCAGGATATGCGACATATCCGCATTCATGGACCGATTATATCGATCGTTGAGCACGATTGCATAGGAATGTATCAACGCAAGGCGCCGTCGAAGCGGTCGCGATCTTCGTTGCGCGAGATCAAGCCCAGCATGACCTTCCGAAATCCATCGACCGCCTCGACCCCGGCGTCCCGATAGGCCCGTGCGAATCGAGCCCGCTGGTCAGCGGTTAGCTGACGTTCCAGCTCGCGTCCCTTTTCCGTCAGGCGCAGCAGGCGCTGCCGGCGGTCTTGCGGCCCCTTGATCTGGTTGATGTATTCCTCGCGCACCAGTTGGCCAAGGACACGGCTCAAGCTTTGTTTGGTGATCTGAAGGATGTCGAGCAGCGCCGATACGGTCGTGTCCGGATAGCGGCCGACGAAATAGATCACGCGATGGTGGGCGCGTCCAAAGTCGGACCGGCGCAGGATCGCGTCCGGTTCCGCGGTAAAATCGCGGTAGGCGTAGAAAAGCATCTCGATCCCCTGGCGGAGTTCCTCGTCGCGCAGGTACGGCGGGTTGGCGCTGATATTGGCCGGCGTCTTCACGGTTCTGTCCGCTCCGTTTCTGGGTCTCGGGTAATTTATGTCAGTACTATTGACATAAAAACAATAGAATGTTACATCCCTCGTCGATTTTGCGACGGTATGTTACGATTTCGAAGGTTATCGGCAAATTTTTGCATCCTCGCAAGGCGAAATGATCATGCGATGCCCGGCTAAATAAGTGAACGGCGACGGGTTTTGGCGGAATGCCAAAGGAGAAGTTTTATGGAAATGAGTTACGACGACCGGCCAGGTCAAATTTGGTATGACGGCGAACTTGTGCCGTGGAAAGATGCCAATGCGCACATCCTTTCCCATGCGCTGCATTACGCCTCTTGCGTTTTCGAGGGGGAGCGCGCCTATGACGGCCGTATTTTCAAGCTGACGCAGCACACCGAACGCCTGTTCGAAGGCTCGCAGACCATGGACATGGTCGTTCCCTATACGATCGCGGAGATCGATGGTGCTTGCGAGCTCGTCGTGCAGACTCAAGGAATCAAGGATGGGTATATCCGGCCGATCGTCTGGCGGGGATCGGAGATGATGGGCGTCTCGGCGCAGACGACCCGAATTCACGTCGCCATCGCCGCGTGGGAGTGGCCGGACTATTTCGCCGACCGAATGACCGGCATTCGGATGAAATGGGCGAAATGGCGGCGGCCCGATCCGGCGACGATCCCGTGCAAGACGAAAGCGGGCGGTCTCTACATGATCTGCACCTTGTCCAAGCACGACGCCGAGAAGGAGGGCTTCGCCGACGCGCTGATGCTCGACTATCGCGGTTACATCGCGGAGGCGACGGGTGCGAACATCTTCATGTTGCTCGAAGACGGCAAGCTGCATACGCCGGAGCCGGACTGTTTCCTCGACGGCATCACCAAGCGTACCGTGATGGCGCTCGCCGAAGCCCGCGGGTACGAGATCGTGCAGCGGCATATCCAGCCGGAGGAGCTAGCCGGTGCAACGGAAGTCTTCCTCACGGGGACCGCGGTCGAAGTCACGCCGGTGCGCGAAATTGGCGAATACAGCTTCACGCCCGGCGCGGTGACGAAGACCTTGATGGAGGACTATGACGCCGAAGTCCGCCGAGAAGTGCCGGCGACCCTGAGCGCGGCGTAAAAATGTGAGTTAAGTGTCGGCTTTCGCAGCCGCTGCGGCGGCGCGAAAGGCCGATAACCGGCTTTCCTGGCAGCAGCCCTGCGGCAACTTCGCCAGAGTGCCGATGCGGTCCAACGTGTCGTGGACGAGGGGCGCTAACCCTGCAATAAACACGGTGCGCTTCCGTCGCAGCGCGTCCAAGACGGCGTCCTCCAGCGCCAGCGATGCGCTGGAATCGATCATCGGCACGGCGGTGAGATCCAGCACCAAGACGGCGAAATCCTCCGCCAAACCGAGGCGCCGCGACAATCGCTTGGCCACGCCGAAACTGATCGGACCGGTAAAGCTGAACAGTAGCAATCGTCCCTCCGCCCGATCGATGATTTCGGATTCTTCCGCGGTCAAAGCCAGTTCGGGATGCGTCGCCCGCGCGCTTCGTATGTCGGATTGCTGCAGATCGGCCATGCGCTTGACGAACAGGAGGCTGGCCATGACGACGCCGGCCGCGACGGCGACGATCAAATCGACGAAAACGTCAGGCCGAGAACGACGATCATGAAGAAGACGCCTTGCTTGGGCGCCCGGCGAATTCGCTTGAGATAATCCCAATCGATGATGTCGATGCCGACCTTGAACAGAATACCGGCCAGGACGGCGTTCGGGATATGGGCGGCAAGCGGCGCCATGCCAAGAACGATGGCAAGCAGGACGACGGCGTGCAGGGCGCCCGAAATTGGCGTCCGGCCCCCGGCCCGGACATTGACGACCGTGCGCATCGTCGCCCCCGCGCCCGGCAACCCACCGATCAACCCGGAGACCATATTGCCGATGCCTTGTGCGACAAGCTCCCGATCCGACTTGTGATGGGTGCGGGTGACGTTGTCGGCGATCAGCGACGTGAGGAGGCTGTCCAGCGATCCCAGTACCGCGAGGACCAACGCCGAGCCGATCATGTGCGGGAGCGACTCCAGAGCCAGGGCCGGCAGCTTTATCTCCGGCAGGCCCGTGGGGACGTTACCCAGGATCGGCGCCGCCGGCAGCAGGACATAAACCAACCCCGTGCCGACGAAAAGCGCGATCAACGGCGGCGGCAATATTCGGCCGATCCGCGCCGGCGTGAAGGCGGCGATGGCGAAGCAAACCAGGCCGACGAACAGCGCATCGATATTCGGCGTTGAAACGGTGTCGGGCAAAGCGATCAGGGCGCCCAACGTCCCGCCCGCCGGCAGGTCGTGCCCGAACAGCGGCGCGATTTGCAGGATGATGATGATGCACCCGATCCCGGTCATGAAGCCGGATATGACGGGGAAGGGCATCATGTCGATGAAATGGCCGATGCGGAATACACCGAACAGAATCTGAAACAGACCGCCGAGCATGACCACGGTGAAGGCGAGCGCTGGATCGTGCTGGTATTGAATGACGATGGCCGCCATGACGACGGTCATGGGGCCGGTCGGACCGGAAACTTGGGCCGGCGTGCCGCCGAATACCGCGGCGAAGAAACCGACGGCGATGGCCCCATAAATTCCCGCGATCGGACCGGCACCAGACGCGACACCGAAAGCCAGCGCCAGCGGCAACGCCACGACGGCGGCCGTCACGCCACCGTATATATCACCACGAATATTGTTGAAACGCCATCCGTGGACGATTTGCACCAATTGCCCTCTCGCTCACCAGGCCATGTCGAGAATTTCGCGGACCTGATCTGGCGACGTAATCGTACGCGGATTGGTGTGAATCCACCGGTCATGCATCGCGTTGCGGGCGATCGTGTCGAGTTGCTCTTGCCGCACGCCAACCGCGCGCAGTGTGGCGGGTTGGTTCAAATTCGCGATGAGATTGCTCACCGCGTCCGCCGCCTTGTCGCCGGTCCGATCCAACGCTGCGCTTACCATTTCTTGCTGTTCCGCGTTGACCGGCTCGTTGTAGCGCAGAACGCTCGGCAGCATGACGCAGGAGGTGTGCCCATGAGGCACTTTTGCGGTCCCGCCCAGTACGTGCCCGATGCCGTGGCTGGCGCCTTTCGTGACCCCCGCCAAGGCGCCGTTCATCGACAGCCAGGCGCCGGTCTGGCAATCGAGCCGTGCCTCCAGGTCGGTTGGGTCCGCTTTCACCCGCGGCAGGCCACGGCCGAGCAGTTTCAGCGCGTGCGTCGCGGTCCCGTCGACGAAAGGATGCGCATCGCGGGAACAGAGGTCTTCGACGGCGTGATCGACGGCCCGCACGCCGGTCGACAGCCAAAGCCACTCCGGCGTGTGCATTGTTACCGCGGGATCGAGCACGATGGCTTGCGGCGCCAGACGCCGATGGCGGAACAGTTGTTTCATCTCCCGCACCGTATCGGTGCACCCGGCGGTGTAGTTGAACTCGCCGGCCGATAGAGTGGTTGGCACGCTGATCATTCGGATGTCCGGTTCGGCAAGCGGCGGCTGTTCGGCCGTGCCGTCGTCGGCGATGCACGTGAAAAAACAGTCGAGCTCAACCGGATCGTGGACATTGTTGGCGAGGCACAGCACGATCATTTTGCCGCCATCCGTGACCGACCCGCCCCCCAGCGTGACGATCAGGTCGGCCCCGGCGTCACGGGCCATATTGGCCGCCCCGACGACCGCGTGACGTGGCGTGTGTGCGCCGACCTTGTCGTACAGCCCGGCGTATTTTCCGCCGAGGGCGGTTTGCAGCCGGTCGATGCAATCGGTTTCGCGGACCAGCGTTCCGCTGGCCAGGACGAAGACGCGTTCCGCGCCCACCAATTCGGATTCCGCCGCGACAGCCTCATCGAAAGGCGCGCCGTAGCGGACCCGGTCGATCGACAGGTACTGGAAGACGCCGGTTCGTGGCATCGGCTACTTCGGGTCTGGCGGCTGGTCGCGGCGGGTTTTACCGTGCTCGAGCTGTTTACCGTCTATTTCGGCATCGGCGCGTTCCGCGGCGTCCTGGTCGCGCGCCGTTTCAGCCTTGCTGCGTCCAGACTTTGCGCGGTTTTGCGCAGCATTTGTGGATTTCGATTTGCGGTCTCTGCTTTTTCGGAACTCGCGCAGATTGATGATTTCCGCCATGACTATCCTGCTTTTCTCGCCCCTGCCTTCGTTTCCCAGCGCGCTGCTGCATCGTCATCGGCGTCCTTAGCCTCGACCCAACGCGTTGCTCCGTCCTCGGCTTCTTCGAGCTTCCAGAACGGCGCTTTCGTCTTCAACCAATCGATCAGGAACCGGCATGCATCGAACGCCGCGTCGCGGTGCGGGCTGGCGGCGATCACGAGGACGATGCGGTCACCCGCTTCGAGACGCCCGTATCGGTGGACGATGAGGCTGGCTTCCAACGGCCATCGATCATGCGCTTCGGCATCGATCTCGGCCAGCATTTTTTCCGTCATGCCAGGATAATGTTCCAAAGTCATCGCGCTGGTCCGCTCTCCATCCGCCATGTCGCGGACCAGGCCGACGAAACTTGCTACCCCGCCGACACTCGGATTGCCTTCGGTCAGCGCCGCGATCTCAGCACCGACGTCGAAATCTTCCCGCTGCACTCGGATTGTCAAATCAGCCCCCCGTCATCGGCGGGAACAAGGCGACTTCCTCGTTTCCGGACAGCGCGGTGTCGAGCGTGGCGAACTCCTGATCGACGGCGACGCGAATGGCTTGGGTATCTTGGAGCGCCTCGGCAAATTCAGGGCTGCGCTGCTTCAGCCAGTCGATCAACGATGCCACATCGCGCACGCTGTCCGGCGGTGCGACGTCTTCCTCGCCGATCCCGGTACGTTGCCGCAGCCAGGCGAAGTAGAGAATTTTCATGACATGACCTCTGCGAACGGCAGAAAGTCTACCATGCTTCCCGTTTCCAGGAAGGTCATCTCTTCCGGCAGCGACACCAGCCCGTCGGCACCGACCAGCGAGGACAGCACACCGGCGCCGCTACGGCCGTGTTTCAGCGCCTTGGGCCAGCCGTCCGGGTCGGTAACGATTTTCGCGCGAACGAATTCGCGGCGGTTGATCTTCTTGCGGTGTTCGAAGCCGGCGCGCACGCGGTAACTGATCGGCGCGACCTCGCTGGCGCCCGATAAGCGCAAGATCAGCGGCCGCGCCACGACCATGAAGGTAACCATTGCGGCGACGGGGTTACCGGGCAGGCCGGCGAAGGGGACCGGCCCTTGCGGCGTGTCGATCTGACCGAGCGCCACCGGTCGCCCGGGCTTGATCGCCAGACGCCAGAAGTACAGCGAGCCCAAAGTCTCGACGGCAGCCTTCACATGATCTTCCTCGCCTGTCGACATGCCGCCGGAGGTGATGAGCAGGTCGTGCCCGCCGGCCGCTTCCCGAAGCGCGCCGCGGATGATCTCGATGTCGTCGCGAATGATACCGAGATCGGTAACGATGCAGCCGAGCTGCCTTAAGGCCGCAGCCAGGGCAAACCGGTTGGAATCGAAAATTGCGCCGGGATCGAGATTGCCGCCCGGTTCGCGCAGTTCGTCGCCACTGGAGAAAACGGCGACGCGCAAGGGTTCGAAGACGCGCAGCCGGGTCACGCCGAGCGATGCGGCGACACCGACATCCTGCGGCCGCATATGTTGTCCGCTATGCAGAACGGTTTCGCTTTCGCGGATATCCTCTCCCGCCGCCCGCCGGTTCGCACCGCGCTTGATCCCCGGCATGATGACGACCGCGCCGCCGTCGACGCAGCAATCCTCCTGCATCATGACCGTATCGGGGGCGTTTTCGCCGAGCGGCATCGGCGCACCGGTAAATATCCGGATCGCTTCCCCGCGTTGCGCCGGCCGGCCCAGGGGGTGTCCGGCGGCGGCGCGGCCCGTCACCGGCAACCTTGTTTCCGTTTCGGGATCGAGATCGTCGAAGCGGACGGCGTAACCGTCGACGGCCGAGTTGTCGTGCGGCGGCACGTTGAACGGTGCGACGATGTCCTCGGCCAGGATGCGGCCGACCGCGTCGGATAACCCGATCTCACCGGTCTCGGCAATCGGATTCGTGCGGTCGCGCAACGCCTGCAGCGCGTCGTCGAGCGGCGTCAGCGTATCGCCGAAGGCGAAACAATCGTCGCTAAGCTGCGCCACGGGAACCGCTCTGTTCGAGCCCGGCATGGGCGACGATGAAATCGGCGATGGCCGATACATCGTTGAGGTCCAATACCGGGACATTGACCTGCGGCAGCGCTTCGTCGCTGGCGACGGCGACGATATGAGGATCGTCGACACACAGCAGATCCTTGCCGACCGACGGCCGGTGAATTTCCATCTTCGCATGCCCGTAGCGTTTGAAGCCTTCGACCAGCAGCAGGTCGACCGGTGTCATGCGGGCCGCCAACGCGTCGAGATCCGGTTCGAGGCCGCCGCGATTTTCATGCATCAGCGCCCACCGGTTGACGGAGCTGACCATCACTTCGGTCGCGCCGGCGCGCCGGTGCTCGTAGGAATCCTTGCCCGGCTTGTCGGTATCGAAATTGTGATGCGCGTGTTTCACGGTGGAAACGGTGTAGCCCCGCCCGTTGAGTTCGGGCAGCAGGCGCATTACCAGCGTTGTTTTTCCGCTCCCGCTCCAACCCGCAAGGCCGAAAATCTTCATGGTGACCTGCGCCGGACGGCGTCCCAAACCCTTGAGAACGCGGTGCAGTCTATAAGCATGACTCGGACAGGCTCCTAGCTTGCGCCGTTCTTGGCGGCATGGGGTCCGGGCTGCTCGGCTTTTTGTTCGGCCGGTTTCGGATCGTTTACCGTCAGATACTTCAACCCGGTTTTCAGATAGTCGTAGCCGGTGATAATCGTCAAAGCCGCCGCAGCCCAAAGGCCCACTTCGCCGATCAGCGTCGCGGGAATTGCTGCTGGCGCCGCATCGCCGACCATCAGGAATCCGAGCGTGACCATTTGGATCGTCGTCTTCCACTTCGCGAGGCGGCTCACAGGCACGCCGACCTTTATGTCGGCCAGAAACTCGCGCAAGCCCGAAACAAGCATCTCGCGGCACAGGATCACCAAGCCGGCGAGGATGGATAGTCCCGTAATCCGGTCGAAGGCGACCAGCATGAAAATGACGGCCGCGACCAAAATCTTGTCCGCAACCGGATCGAGAAACTTGCCGAAATTCGAGATCGTGCCCATGGAGCGCGCCGCATACCCATCGAAGAAGTCGGTCAGGCAGGCGAAGTTATAGAGGCCGAGCATGATCCAGCGCCACAGGTCGCCATCCACCCAAAACAGCGCGACGATTGCCGGGATCACTCCAATCCGCGACAGCGTCAGGAGATTCGGCAGGCTGGTGATCATTCGGGTATCTCCTTGGACGACAACGCCTTTTCAGGCGGTTCGTCGATCAGGATTTATTCTACTGATCGGCGTGAAAATGGCCATAAATTTTCTCCGCCAACGCTTTGCTGATGCCGCCGACGGCCTCCAGGTCGGCGAGCCCCGCCCGGGCAACATTGCGGGCCGAGCCGAAATGAAGCAGCAAGGCCTTTTTCCGTTTTGCGCCGACGCCGTCGATTTCGTCGAGCGGCGAGGCGGAAATCTCGCGCGACCGTTTGGCGCGATGGGTGGTGATTGCGAAACGGTGCGCTTCGTCGCGCAGCCGTTGGATGAAATAAAGCAATGGGTCGCGCGGCGGCAGGGTGAACCCGACGCCGCCCGGCGTATAGAAGCGCTCGCGCCCGGCATTTCGGTCGGGCCCTTTTGCGACGCCGAGAAGATTGACGTCGTCGATTCCAAGTTCGGCGAAGACCTCGCGTGCAATGCCAAGTTGCCCGCGGCCGCCATCGACGATCACCAGGTCGGGCCAGTTGCCGTCGGACCGGTCCGGGTCCTCTTTCAGAGCACGCGTAAAGCGCCGAGTCAGAACCTCGCGCATCATGGCATAGTCGTCGCCCGCCTCCGCCCCATCTTCACCGCCCACAGTATTGATGTTGAATTTGCGGTAGGCGTTTTTTATCAGCCCGTCCGGGCCGCTGACGATCATTGCGCCGATGGCGTTCGCGCCCTGGATATGGCTGTTGTCGTAGACTTCGATGCGCGCCGGCGCCGAATCGAGATCGAGCCGCGCCGCCAGCGCTTCCAGCGCGCGGCGGTGGGTTACGCTTTCGGCAAGACGGCGTCCCAGCGCTTCGCGCGCATTGGCCAGCGCGTGTTCGACCGGTTTGCGTTTGGCGCCGCGTCGCGGCGTCAGCAAATGCACCTTTCGGCCGGCCCGGGTCGACAGCGCTTCGGCGATAAGGCCGCGTTCGGAAAGTTCATGGCTCAGCAGGACGGTACGGGGCGGCGGTTTGTTGTCGTAGAACTGTCCCACGAAGGCGGCGAGCACGTCCTCCGATTCTAAATTTCGGTCGTGACTCGGGAAGTAGGCCCGGTTGCCGTAATTGCGGCCGCCGCGGAAGAAGAACACTTGGACGCAGGTTTGGCCGCCCTCCTGATGCAGCGCGATGACATCTGCGTCTTCCAGACCGGACAGGTTTATGTCTTGATGGGCTTGCACCTGGGTCAGCGCCCGGATGCGGTCCCGGATGCGTCCGGCGACCTCGAACTCGAGCGCTTCGCTTGCCGATTCCATGCGTTGCGCCAGGCGGGCCTGAACCTTGCCGCTATGGCCGGTCAGGAATTCGTGCGCTTCTCCGACCAGTTCCGCGTAGTCCTCCCTCCCGATCCGCCCGACGCAAGGCGCGCTGCACCGTTTAATGTGGAATTGCAGGCACGGCCGCGTCCGGTTGCGGAAGATGTTATCCGAACAGTTGCGCAGCAGGAATGCGCGTTGCAGCGCGGCGATCGTCCGGTTGACCGCACCGGCCGACGCGAACGGCCCGAAGTACCGCCCTTCCCGCTTCCGCGCGCCGCGGTGCTTGACCAGCTGCGCGAAGTCGTGGTCGCCGGTGATCAGGATGTGCGGGAAAGTCTTGTCGTCGCGCAACAGTACGTTGTAGCGCGGCCGCAATTTCTTGATCAGATTCGATTCGAGGAGCAGCGCCTCGACCTCGGTATGCGTGGTCACGAATTCCATCGACCGGGTTTCCGCGATCATGCGCTGCAATCGGATCGGCAGCTTCGACGGGCTGGCGTAGGTCGCGACCCGTTTGCGCAGCTGATGCGCCTTGCCGACATAAAGCGCGTCGCCACGCTGATTCAGCATGCGATAGACGCCGGGCGCGCTCGGCAGGGTTTGCAGGTAGGACTGGATGACGGCGGCGCCGGACGCCAGACCGCGGTGCCCGTCGCTGCCGCTGGGCACGGCCTCGCTACCGGTTCTCGCTCGTTCCGTCATCGACACCACGTTTTCCTCGCTGACGCCGTCGGCTAGAGCAAATCAGGATTGATGGGAACCGCCGTAGGCGATTATCATTTGTCCTGTTGCTTTGCTCTACTTATTAGTAGCGACCGGATTTACAGGATTGATGCCCTCCAACAATCCTGTAAATCCGGTCTAGGCCCCTGCGCCTCGCCTATCCGACGATGCAGCCGTCTTCATAAAATGGCTTCGATTCGCGTCAATTGCGAACGCTTAAACGATATCCACGGCTTTTGTGGATAACATTGTTGAAAATGCCCTTCTTAAATCGCAACGATCAACGAAAGCAGGACCTTGTCCTTATTGCCTAATTAATAGGCATAATGTGCAACTATTTGAAATATATCAATTAACGGCGAGGTGGATATTACCGAATGGTTAATTTCAAATTAAAATAGAGAAATGGCGGATTGGTCTTTCTACGCTAACGGGTTGTGCAAAACTGCCGAATCGCGAGCGGCGAAAAGAAGTCCTTTTCATTCAGGGAGTTGGCGGTCGCCGTTGATACGCCGGATTGAACTGCGTTCCGAATCACTCCTCCGGTTCGGCGCTGGCCGGCGGCTGCGCCCAACCGAGATGCTGCCCGCCGTCGAGCGCGATCATCTGTCCGGTCATCGACGGCGAGTCGATGATGAACCGGACGGCGCGCGCGACTTCTTCCGACGACGCGCCGCGCTGCAGCGGCACCGAGTCCTGTTGCCGTTGGAACTGGGCTTCGGTCTGCCGGACATTGCGCAGGGTCGGACCGGGTCCGATGCCGTTGACGCGAATGCGCGGCGCCAGCGCCAGGGCGAGCGTCCGGGTCAACGTCCACAGGCCCGTTTTGCTCAACGTGTAGGACAGGAAATGCGGCGTCAGGTTCCAAACCCGCTGATCGAGGATGTTGACGATGACGCCGTCTTTGTCGTCCGGCAGTGCCGCCGCCATATCCTGCGACAGCACGAAGGGCGCGCGCAGATTGGGCTCGATATGCGCGTCCCAACTGGTCCGCGTCACGGTGTCGAACTCGTCGCGGACGAAGCGCGATGCGTTGTTGACCAGACAGCCGATGGGACCGAACCGGGCGACGGAGTCCGCCATAAGCCGGCCCGTTTCCTCCTCTCGGGCGAGGTCCGCTTTCAAGGCTATCGCTTTGCCGCCCGCCGACTCGATTTCGCCGACGACCGCTTGAGCCTCATCGGCGGAACGGTTGTAGTGCACCACGACCGACCATCCCCATGCGCCGAGATCGCTTACAATCGCCCGTCCAATGCGCCGCGCCGCGCCGGTAACCAGGGCTGTTTTCGGTATCGCCATGGCCTCAAGATAGGGCCGCGCCGTTCGCCGGATCAAGCGTGGTGGATCGAATCCAACCCATGATGCCCGTACACTCTTTCAATCAACGCGGCAGCACGCCAATTTCCTTGAGTTTCCGGAGCAAAATCGGATCACGATTGCCCAGAGAATAGGCGCTCTCAAAATCCTTGAGCATCGAATCCCGCTGCCCGAGTTTCTCGTTGAGAAATCCCCGCCGCATGAAGGCTTCGGCGTAAGCCGGGTCGAGCCGGATGGCTTCGTTGAAATCCTCGATCGCCCGGTGGTGCCGGCCTTTTTCCGTATAGGCCATTCCGCGGATGCCGAAGAAATTGGCATACCCGGCTTTCAGGCGAATGGCCTCGTCGAGATCCTCGATTGCCCGGTCGAACTGGCTCTTGTGTGCGTAGGCCGCGCCGCGGCTTGCGAAACCAAAAGCATTTGCCGGGTGCAAGCGAATGGCCTCGTTGAAATCCTCGATTGCCCGGTCGTGCTGACCTTTGAGAAGTAAGGTGGAACCCCGGTATATCAGGGCTTGAGCATGCCTCGGGTCCAAGCGAAGGCCCCCGATCGCCTGATCGTGCTGGTCTTCGTCCGAAATGGAACCGCCTCGGTTGTTGGCGGCGCTGGCGAGATCAAAGCGACCGTCGCGCCCCGGGGGGAGGCAGGCGCCGGACCGCACGCCGGGACCGGCCTCATCGCGAGTGCAGCGATGTCTATCCTGCCCGAAATCCGCCGCGGCCGGCGCGGCCATTCCGATCAAAACTGTTGCGACGAGTATCGCGTATCTGCGCATGTGAGAACCTTGCTGCATCATT
This sequence comes from Alphaproteobacteria bacterium, assembly GCA_047517345.1. Taxonomy (GTDB): domain Bacteria; phylum Pseudomonadota; class Alphaproteobacteria; order UBA8366. The sequence continues at coordinate 29,151 of JAKZTB010000182.1, read as the reverse complement.
CATCATCCCGAGCGGCACAGAGCCGGGTCCGCAAGATAATGGGCTTTGCCGCGGAAACGCAATCCCGGCGGCCAGGGTCGACCAGCTGGCCAGGTCTTAAACCAGGGTCGACCGGGATGCCAAACCGTCCGTGAAACGGGACGCGGGGAGTCCGTGATGGTGCTACTATATTCGCTAAGGGCAGATTTTCGTCCGGGGTTTCAAACCTTCGGGCAAATTTGGAGGCTCTTCGTCTTTCTCAACGCAGGCTTTATCGACCTGTGCTTGCGTGAGGCCAGACGTCTCTCCCAAACGAGGGTTGACTGGGACGCTCGAACGCGAGTGTCTGTTGGGCGTACGATAAATCGATTTTAATTGAGCTTATTCCCGCTCCAGGGCTCCTAGGCCCCCCGCGTCTCATATCCCCCGCCGCGCGCTGCGCCGCTTGCCTCGGCGCTTGCCGCGGCCCTTCGGCAGCACGCCGCTCGGCACCGATTGGATGCTGGCCGCGATCTTCTTGTTCACCGGCGCGGTGTCGACCGGCATGTCGAGATCGTAAGCTTCGATGCGCTTGATCTCGTCGCGCAGCGCGGCGGCTTCCTCGAATTCCAGATCGGCTGCCGCGGCCCGCATGCGCGCCTCGATCGCGTTGATGTAGGTCTTGATGTCCATGCCGACGAGGTGCTTGAGCTTCGCGTCGCCGGTATCGACGGTGACGTGGTCGCGCTCGTAGACCGAATCGAGGATGTCGGAAATCTGGCTGCGGATCGATTCCGGCGTGATGCCGTTGGCCGCGTTATAGGCCTGTTGGCGTTCGCGCCGGCGGTTGGTTTCCGTGATGGCGTAGTCGAGCGAGGCGGTCATCTTGTCGGCGTAGAGCAGGGCGCGGCCGTCGATGTTCCGCGACGCGCGGCCGATAGTCTGGATCAGCGAGGTGCGCGAGCGAAGATAGCCCTCCTTGTCCGCGTCCAGGATGGCGACCAAGGCGCATTCCGGAATATCGAGCCCCTCGCGCAGCAGGTTGATGCCGACCAGGATGTCGAACACGCCGAGCCGCAGGTCGCGGATGATCTCGATCCGTTCCAAGGTTTCCACGTCGGAATGGATGTAGCGCACCTTCAGCCCCGCCTCGACCATGTAATCGGTCAGGTCTTCCGCCATGCGTTTGGTCAAGGTGGTGACCAGGACGCGCTGGTCGGCCTCGACGCAGGTTTTGCATTCGGCCAGCAAATCGTCGACCTGGTTCTCGGTCGGATGGACTTGGCAGACCGGGTCGATCAGTCCCGTCGGCCGCACGACCTGTTCGACGAACACGCCGCCGGTCCGCTCCAGCTCCCAGCCGCCCGGCGTCGCGGAAACGTAAATCGTCTGCGGCCGCATCGCTTCCCATTCCTCGAATTTGAGCGGCCGGTTGTCCATGCAGGAGGGCAGGCGGAAGCCGTACTCCGTCAAGGTCGATTTGCGCGCGAAGTCGCCGCGGTACATGCCGCCCAGCTGCGGTACGGTAACGTGGCTTTCGTCGACGATGAGCAGCGCGTTGTCCGGCAGGTACTCGAACAGGGTCGGCGGCGGCTCGCCCGGGTTGCGGCCCGACAGATAGCGCGAATAGTTCTCGATGCCGGCGCAGGAACCGGTCGCCTCGATCATCTCCAGATCGAAGACAGTACGCTGCTCGAGCCGCTGCGCCTCCAGCAGCTTGTTTTGTCCGTGGAGCAGCGCGAGATGGCTTTTCAATTCCTTGCGGATGCTGTCGACCGCCTGCAGCAGGGTCGGGCGCGGCGCGACGTAGTGGCTGTTCGCGTAAACGCGGACCGATTCGAGCGACGCCGTCCTCTCGCCGGTCAGCGGATCGAACTCATGGATCGCTTCGACGTCGTCGCCGAACATGGACACGCGCCAGGCGCGGTCCTCGTAATGAGCCGGAAAGATCTCGATCGTGTCGCCGCGGACCCGGAAGGTGCCGCGCTGGAAGTTGGTGTCGTTGCGCCGGTATTGCAGCTCGACCAGCTGCTTCATCAGCTTGCGCGGGTCGAGCCGCGCGCCCGCCTTCACCACGGCGGTCATGCGCGAATAGGTCTCCACCGCGCCGATGCCGTAGATGCACGACACCGACGCGACGATCACGACGTCGTCCCGTTCGAGCAGCGACCGCGTTGCCGAGTGCCGCATCCGGTCGATCTGTTCGTTGATCGAGGATTCCTTCTCGACATAGGTGTCGGTGCGCGGCACGTAGGCTTCGGGCTGGTAGTAATCGTAATAGGAGACGAAATATTCTACCGCGTTGTTCGGGAAGAAGGATTTCATCTCGCCGTAAAGCTGCGCCGCCAGGGTCTTGTTCGGAGCCAGCACCAGGGTCGGGCGCTGCAGGTTTTGAATCACCTGGGCGACGGTGAAGGTCTTGCCGGAACCGGTGACGCCGAGCAGCACCTGGTCGCGCTCGCCTCCGCCCAACCCGCTCGAAAGCGCGTCGATCGCCTGCGGTTGGTCGCCGGCGGGCCGGTAGTCCGATTTCAGGTCGAAACGGACGCCGCCTTCGGTAAGCGGCCGCTCGAAGTCGCTGCGCGCTTCCAATTGGCTCAGGAAGGCGGGCGAAACTTCGGCGAGTCCGGGAGCGTCGGGCATGGTTCTTTATATAGGAAATCGCCCGCGGGAATCGATCCGCAGGGTCATGCTTTCGCGATTTTGTAGGCGCAACGCCGGGCGCCGGCGAGGATATGATCGGTCCGCTCGACGGTTGCGTCGTCACCCAGCACGGCGCGGAAGACTCGCAACTCGGCGGCGCAAATCCCGGTGCAGGCCGCCGCCGCGGTGCAGATCGGGCAATGGTTTTCGGTCAGCAGATAGCCGTCGCCATCTTTTTCCACGCCCGCCATGTATCCTTCGTTTGTGCGGATCTTGGCGAGCCGCTGCACCCTGTTGCGCAAGGATTTCGCGTCGCCAACCTGCCGTCGGTAGGACGCGATCTGCTGTTCGGCCCGCGCTTCGACGAGCCGGTACATGCCGTCCGATCCGAAAGCGGTCTCTGTCGATGCGATGAGTTCGACGATCAGCTCGGCATGCCGGTCCGGGAAAAGGGCGTCCGCGGCAGCTGTAAGGCGCCACAGCTTTGCCGGCCGCCCGACCGGGCGCGGTTCCTCGCCGAAGACGACAAGCCCATCGTCCTGCAGCGCGTAGAGATGCTGGCGCACCGCCATCGCAGAGATGCCGAGGTCGCCGGCAAGCGCCGCCGCGTCCTGCGGGCCGTGCTGTTTGAGAAGTTCCTGGATAGTGCGGCGGGTGCCGCTGCGCGCGAGGTATTTTCTCATGCCATGTTTCTAAAGAATTTACTTTACAATATCAAGGTTCCCGATTATTGATTTATAAAGATATTACTTTAGGAATTGAGAAACCACCGATGACCGATACGCCGCACCGCGTCGCCTCGCTTTCCGAACTGCAAGCCAAGGGCCGGATGCTGGTCAAGCATGGCGGTAAGCAGGTTGCCCTGTTCCACGGTCCGAAGGGCGTCTACGCCTGCAACAATCGCTGTCCGCATGAAGGCTATCCGCTGAGCCAGGGGACGGTGGCCGACGGCTGTGTGCTCACTTGCAACTGGCACAATTGGAAATTCGATCTCGAAAGCGGCGAAACCCTGGTCGGCGGCGACGGGCTGCGGCGCTATCCGGTGACGATCGTTGGCGACGACGTGCTGCTCGACTTCTCCGACCCGCCGGGCGAGACGCGCATCGCGGCCGCCCTCGAAGAATTGCGCGACGCCATGGACAAGGAAGAATATGGCCGCATGGCACGGCTCGTCGCCCGCGTCGAACGGGCCGGCGGCGATCCGCTGGACGCGCTGCGCGAAGCCGTGCGTATCGGGTTCGACCGCATGGAGTTCGGTATGACCCACGCCTTTGCCGCCGCGCCCGACTGGCTCCGGCTCGGCGAAGAGCGGGCCCGGGACGCCGCCGAAGGGCTCGTCGCGCTGCTCGAACCGGTCGCCCATATCGGTTTCGACACGATGCGCGAGCCGAGGTTTCCGTTCTCCAGCGACACACGATCTTACCACGCGGACGCGCTGGTCGCCGCGATCGAGGCGGAAGACGAGGATCAGGCCGTGGCGCTGCTGCGCGGCGGCATGGGGGACGGGCTCGGTTTTGGCGATTTCGAGGAACCGCTGACCCGCGCAGCCCTGTCGCACTACATCGGGTTCGGGCATGCGCTGATATACGTTACGAAGGCGGGTGCGCTGATCGCGCGTCTCGGGGAATCGGTTCAGGAACCGGTGTTGTTTTCGTTGGTGCGCATGATCGTCTACGCCCGGCGCGAGGATCTGATCCCCGAATTTCGTTATTACGGCGATGCGCTCGCGGCCTGGCGCGGAGCAGGCACCGCGCCGTCCTCATACCGGGATTACGTCGGCAAGTCGGTGCGCCAGGTACTGGCCCGGGCACAGGAGTCGTCGGCCGACCCGTATGCGCTCTACGATGCGCTGCTCGGCGCGAATTGCTGGAACATGCTGTATTTCGATTTGCCGCAGCAGGACCGACTCGGCGGCGCGATCGCCGACAATGTCAGCTGGCTCGATTTTACGCATGGCCTTACCTTCGCCAACGCGGTGCGGGCGCAATGCACCAAGTTTCCCGAGCTGTGGCCGGCGGGCCTGCTGCAAATGGGCTGCTTCGTCGGCCGCAATGCCGGCTTCGTCGACGCCGATCAGGATGTGAAGAACTGGCGGGTCGTCGACGGCGCGGGGTTCCTGGAACGCCAGCAGCTCGCCCTGTTCGACCATGGCCAGCCGGAACCGAACGTCTCCTGCCATCTGGTGAAGGTGCTGACGGCGCTGGCCGACGAGCTTGCCGCGGCCCGTCCCGATGCACCCTGGCGCGGCGATGCGCTGGCGGCCGTCAACCGGTTCCTGCACACACCACTGAAACGCAAACACGCGACGCGCACCGCGCGGCAAGCGCTCGACCTGGTCGCGGCGGAATAGCGCTGCCTTTCTGACAGGCGGAGGGTCTGGTAGCGTGCCGGACCATGCGGCCCGTCAACCCCAACCTTTTCGCCTACCTCTTGATGGCCGGTGCGGCGCTGTTCTGGGCCGGCAATATCGTGGTCGGCCGGGCGGCGAGCGTGGCGGTGCCGCCGATCGGATTGTCCTTCTGGCGCTGGTCGGTTGCTCTTGCGATATTTCTGCCTTTCGTCCTGCCATTGATCCATCGGCAATGGCCGGTGCTATGCCGCGAATGGCGCCTGCTGGCCCTGCTCGGGCTGCTCGGCGTCGCGCTCTTTCACACCTTCCTCTATGTCGCGGTGAGCACGACGACGGCGCTCAACGCGGCGCTGATCTACGCGGCGACACCGGCGCTCGTGCCCTTGTTGGCGTGGCCGGTCCTGGGAGAACGCATCGGCCGGCGCCAGGCCGGTGGTATTCTTCTGTCGTCCCTGGGCATCGCCATCATCGTGACCCGGGCCGATCCCGCGGTCATCGGGGGGATGCGCTTCACGACGGGTGATTTCTGGATGGTCGCGGCCGTGGTGGCCTGGAGCTTTTATTCCGTGCTGGTCAAGCGCCGGCCGGCCGATTTGCATCCCAACGCGATGCTGGCCGGTATGATGGCGTTCGGGCTGCTGATGACCCTGCCCTTCTATCTGTGGGAGACGGCCACTGTCCGGACCATGCCGTTCAACGCCAATGCCGTCTGGACCATCGGCTACGTCGCAGTGTTCGCGTCGATCATCGCCTATCTTTGCTACAACCGCGGGATCGAGCTGGTCGGCCCGAGCCGGGCGGCGCTGACCGCACACATGCTGCCGGTCTTCGCGGCGGTCCTGTCCGTCGTTTTTCTCGGCGAGACCCTGCATCTGTATCATCTCGGCGGCGCGGCGGCGGTCGTCATGGGTATCGTCCTGACCGGCGCTTCGGGTTCGGCCAGAACAACGTAGCCGTTGAAGGTGCCGGATCTGCTCTATAACGCTTTCGCGCGCACCGGGTCCTTCAAGACGTTGACCAGCGCGTCGGCCGCTTCGGCGCCCTTGATCTTGAAGTGCTCCTGGAAGAAGCGGACATGCTCGCTGTGGCCATGGAATTGCTGCGGCGTCAGAACCATCGAAATGATCGGTATCTCGGTCTCGAGTTGCACTTTCATCAAGCCGTTCAAAACCGCGCGGGCGACGAACTCGTGCCGGTAGATGCCGCCGTCGACGACGAAGCCCGCCGCGACGATCGCGGCATAGTCGCCGGACTTCGCCAGCAGTTTTGCCTGCAAGGGAATTTCGTAGCTGCCGGGCACATCGAACACGTCGACCCGGTCTTTCGAACCGCCTTCCGATTCGAAGGCTTCCAGAAACGCCTCGCGGCCCTGATCGACGATGTCCTTGTGCCAATTCGCCTGTACGAAGGCGACACGGCTGGCGCTGATTCCGGTTCGGAGATGCGCGACACTGGCGCTCTGTTTCGGGTCCCTCTGGCTCATAACTGTCCTTTCGTTTGACACAACCGCAATGTGCCGGAAACGCCCCGAAATCGACAAGGGACGAAATCGCGATTATATTATGAGAAAAAATCATGAATTGAAACAGCGATGTCCGACAGGCCCTTCCGTACACCCTTGAACGCGGTCCGCACCTTCGAATGCGCGGCGCGGCTGCTGAGCTATACGCGCGCGGCGGAGGAGCTCGGCGTGACCCAGGGCGCGGTGAGCCGGCAGATTGCCACCCTCGAATCCTATATTGGGCAACCCCTGTTCCGTCGGCTCGGGCGCGGTATTGCCCTGACCTTCGCGGGCGAGCGCTACGCGACGGACGTGCGGGAGGCGCTCGCACACTTGGAATCGGCCTCGGCGCGCATCATGCACCGGCCGGACGAATCCGTTCTCATCGTCGGCGCGACGGCGGTGGCGAGCCGCTGGCTGATCGGCCGTTTGGCGGGTTTTCAGCGCGCGCACCGGGCGTTGTCGGTGCATCTGCGGGATATCGCGTCGCCGGCGGACATGCATCGAATCGATATCGCGGTGCTCGGCGAACCGGCGCATGAACCGAGCGTCGACTCGCTGGAAATCCTGCGCGAGCGTCTGACCCCGGTGTGCAGTCCCGCGGGGACCGTTCCGGACAGCCATTCCGCGCTGGCGCTGGGCACCTTGCTGCACCTGACCGCCTACCCGGACGCCTGGACGAGCTGGTTTGCGGCCGTCGGCTTCGCGGGCGGTTTCGGCCTCCAAGGCCCGGTCTTCGACGATGTGGCGCTCGCCATCGAAGCGGCGATCCAGGGCCAGGGCGTGGCGATCGCCCCGGCGCATGCGGTCGAGGCCGATATCCGCTCCGGCCGGCTCGTGGCGCCCTTCCCGGTCAGCGTGTCCAGCGGGCGGCGCTATCACCTCGCCTGGCCGAAAGCGAAAGGCCGCTTGCAGAAAGTCCGCCTGTTCCGGGATTTTATCCTTGCGGCGCCCGACGCCGGTCGCCTTGATAATGGATAGCGAGAAACGGTTGGGGGGCACGGTGCCGCAATTCGACGAAAGTTTCGAAGGTCCGCTGGGCGGGGTGACGGTGCTCGACCTGCCACGCCTGGTGGCCGGTAACATGGTCAGCCTGCAGCTTGCCGATTTCGGCGCCGAGGTCATCAAGATCGAACCGGCGGCGAAGGGCGATCCGCTGCGGCAATGGATCACCGACGGCATCCCCGTCACTTGGAAGGTCTACGGGCGCAACAAGAAAAGCGTCTCGCTCGATCTGCGCCAGGACGCGGCGAAGGACATCCTGCTGCGACTGGTCGATCAGGCCGACGTGATGATCGAGAACTATCGCCCCGGCACGCTGGAGGAGATGGGGCTCGGGCCCGAGGTACTGCATGCGCGCAATCCGAAACTGATCCTCGTGCGGGTTTCCGGCTTCGGCCAGACCGGCCCGTACAAGCACCGGCCCGGCTTCGGGACGCTGGTCGAGGCGATGTCCGGCTTCGCCTACCGCAACGGGTTCGCCGACCGCGAACCGGTACTGCCGCCGCTGGCGATGGCCGACATGATCGCCGGCCTGTCCGGCGCGATGTCGGTGCTGATCGCGCTGCGCGAGCGCGAGGTGAAGGGCGGCGACGGCCAGGTCATCGACCTGTCCCTGCTGGAACCGATCTTTTCGATCCTCGGCGCCGAGCCGGCCTGGCACCAGGTCACCGGCGAAGTGCGCGACAGGGTCGGCAGCGGCTCGAACACCGCCTCGCCGCGCAACGTCTATGCGACCAAGGACGGCAAATGGCTCGCCATGTCCGGGTCGATGCAGTCGATGGCGGAGCGCATCTTCCGCGTCATCGGCCGCGCCGACATGAACGACGATCCCAAATTCCTGACCAACGCCGACCGGGTCGAAAACCGGCTCGAGGTGGACGAGATCGTCGGCGGCTGGATCGGCGAGCGGACCCTGGACGAATGCATGGAAATCTTCGACCGGGAAAGCGTCACGGTGGCGCCGGTCTACGATATCGAACAGATCATGGAAGACCCGCATTTCCGCGCGCGCGAAATCATCGTCGATCTGCCCGACGAGGAGATGGGCACGGTGGCGATGCACAACATCACGCCGCGCCTGTCCGGCACGCCCGGCGGCTTCGCCCGCCCGGCGCCGTTGCTCGGCCAGCACAACGCGGAAATCCTCGGCCGGATCGGCATCGACGCAGTCGATTTGGCGGACTTGAAAGACAATGGCGTTATCTAAGAGGCTGGCTCTAAGGAGACGAATTCATGAACGATACGGCAAACGACAAGCCGGTGTGGCGGTCCCTGCTCTATGTCCCGGTCAATGTCGACCGCTTTGTCGACAAGGCGCATACAAGAGGCGCCGACGGCATCATTCTCGACCTCGAAGACAGCGTGCCGCCATCGGAAAAGGAGCACGCCCGCACCTTGATCGATGCCGCCGCAAAGAAGGTGTCGCGCAACGGCGCCGACGTGCTGGTCCGCATCAACCGGCCGATCGAGTTGGCGGTGCGGGATATCGAGGCCGCCGTATCGCCGCGCATCTGCGCCTTGAAACTGCCGAAAATCGAAAGCGCCAGTCATGTGCGCCTGATCGCGGAGCTGGTCGGCGAACTGGAGGCGGCGCGCGGCATAACCGTGGGGTCGACCTGGCTGCTGCCGATGGTCGAGACGGCGGACGCCTTCTTCACGATCAACGACATCGCCAAGGCGCATCCGCGGGTCTACACCGTGCTGCTCGGCGGCGAGGATTTCGCGCTCGATTGCGGTTTCGTACCCGATCCCGAGGTCTTCCAGTATCCCAAGCAGCAATCGATCTTCGCCGCCCGCGCCGCGGGCCTGACGCCGATGGGGTTGATCGGCACCGTGGCGGACTACAGCGACCTGGACGGGTTCCGGGCGGTCGTGCGCCATTCGGCCAAGTTCGGTTTCGAGGGCGCGTCCTGCATCCACCCGGCCAACGTGCCGATCCTGAACGAGGAGTTCAGCCCGAACCCGGAAGACGTCGCCTACGCGCGCAAGGTGATCGAAGCGGATGCCGCGATGGCCGCGGCGGGCCGTGGGTCGTTCGAGATGGACGGCAAGATGATCGATATCCCCATCGTCATCCGCGCCCAGCGCCTGATTGCCCGCGCCGACCGCATCGCCGCGCGGGGGAACCTGTGAGGCGTCGCCGCGCCGCAGCCGCCGATTCACCCTTAGAGTCTGGCATCATGAAACGCCGAATATCGGCTGCCAAAATCGGCCGTTTGCGCCTGAATCGGGTGCAAAATCTTACACGCCGGATAACCGTACAGCATCGGTTTCCGGCGTGAACGTCCGCGTTGCCCTCGGAAGCGGTCCTTCCTGGCTATTCGACAAGGGAATGCAGGCAGTTCACCACAGAAAAACGCTTATGATTCCAACCCTCGAAAAGAAGCGCCACAGACATTATTAGCCGTGTTTTTGGCGTTTTTGCAGCCTTTGGTAACATGCGCTAACACGTCCGACAGCTGGTGCTCAGCCCCGTGAATATCGATCAGCGCTGCTAAGCCGTAGCGTTCATAAAGCCCGCATTTGTCGCAAGCGATTTCGAGCATCCGGCCTTGCAGATCGCCCAAGGTTTGCGATCCAGCCATACGCCAACCTATGGCAAATGCACGAGCGGGACAATAATCCATGAGCCACGCGGGCACATATGAAAATGAACAAGCCGGTGCCGCGTACCGCCTCACCCCACATACCGCCACAACCAGCGCCGCTGCCGACTAGTCCAGTGCGGTGAAGACGGTCAGGCGGCGGTTATACCGATTCGACTTCCGCTTTAATTGAACTTTACGATTGGGGGGACAATATCGGAGAGGTGCCATGGCAGACGAGCCCGAAGGACACACGGTCAAACAACTGCGGTGCCATGTTTCTAGTGAACGACACTCGTTTACGATTGAGGTCGTAACAAATGGAAACCGGCATATGTCGATCGAATTCCCTTTAGAGGGTGAGACGCAACTTGAGCATTCCCTCCGAGATGCCATTGAGGCTCATCCAGGAATGAGAGAATGGGAATCTCCGGCGGTCTTTCTGGGGCGGTTATCGACCGCCCCTTACCTACTCGATCTCGAAAAGAGCGCTCAGATTGAAACCTACAGCGGAACATTTCAAGGATACGATGAACAGGTCAAAATCGACCTGGAAGAACTGTTATTCAGAGGAAATTATCTAATGGCTCGAACCGATCGCCTTAGTATGGGTGTTTCCGCCAATCAGTGGATCAGCAACGTCATATCATGGTGTGAGGATAGCCAAACATTGGTTACCAAGAACCTCCCGGCGCACGAAGCATTGGAGTTAACAACAATTGCCCCTTGCCCTTCGGAAGAACATACAATCGAGGAAATTGCGGAAAATTTACACGACCGCCAAGGAAAGCTGAAGCAAATTACGATGCGTTTTTTGAAGCGCACATAGGGGAATGTTTAATTCCGGTAGCCCACCCTATTGGGTGTCGGGGTGCGTAGGTTACTGCCCAATCTAAGAGCCAGGCTCTAACGTCCAGCGCACCGAATAGCCGGATACCTAAAATTCCGCTGGTTATTTCAAATTCTGGATACCCGATGTCCGGTACCGTGTTGATTAGGTCTGCGTTGCAAAGAACACCTCCGTCACCAGGTAAAATTTCGTGCGGTCTTCTTGAAATTCCGTCGCAGTGACGCTGTATCCCCAACCCCGCCCTGGGCCCGCACGGCCATATCGATGCGCCGCGCCGCGCTGTACCCTTGTGCTGCCTGTAACGAGGGTGCAGCGCCGTATTTCCTTTCATAGGCCAGAATAAATTCAGCCGGCAGGCCGGATTCGGCATAAGCGAACTGACCGGGCGGAAGCAAAATAGCCGTCGTTCCGTCGATAATTTTGCCGATCAGGGGTAACGTTTTCTCGGCGCCAAAGGCGACCACGATGTCGGCCTGGCCTTGCGACACGATGCGCCCGAGTTCGGCGCGAACATCGCCCTGCGCATCGATCGCGCGAATGTAGACATCGAGGCCGCCGAGATGGCCGTCCGATTCCTCGTCCGGATGGCCGTCTCGTTCCGTTGTCGCCAGCACGAAGCCCTCGCGAAACCGGTGGCCCTGAACAGCCGCGATGCTCGACAGGGGAATAACAAGAGCAACATGGAACCGATGCGCGCGCGCGGAATTGGAATTGAGCGTCAGCGCCACAAACATCGCCAGAAACAAGCAACAGCCAGCCTTGTTAACCGACATTTTCCTGACAGCCTTCTTTTTCAACTCGACAACACGATTGCACTCAATTTGCGTTGAGTGTCGCCCAACATTGAGTTGAGTGTAATAGCGCGTGTTCGGTAAATCTACGCGCGGCGACGGGGCTGACTGAATATCCGAATCAGGTTATGAGTTCCCGTCGCGGGCATGCCGTATCCATCGCTTGCGCCGACCGCGCAAATATGTCCCTCAATCCGCCGCGCAGCGGAAGCCGACCATGTCAAGGCCGATCATGGGCGGGTTGCCGTGCCGGTAAGCGGTGCGCAGGCCGTAGGGATCGTTGCCCCAGCCGCCGCCGCGGATGACGCGGTCGGCGGCTGCACCCGGAAATGGCGTCGCGGTCCACTCCCAGACATTGCCGGCCATATCGTCGAGACCGAAGGGCGAGCGGCCGCGCGGATAAGTGCCGACCGGCGCGGTGCGCGCGAACCCGTCCGATGCGGACGGCGCGCAGCAAGCGTAGGTGCCGGCATTGGCAACGTCCGGGAGAAATTCGCGATTGAGCGTGTTGCCCCAGGGATAACGGAACCCCCGCGGCCCGCGCGCGGCAAATTCCCACTCATCCTCGCTCGGCAACCGCATGCCGTAGTGGCGGCAGAAGGCCTCCGCATCGATCGCTGAAACCTGGACGACGGGATGGCTATAGAGGTCTGCGAGATCGCTTTGCCGGCCCTGCGGATGGCGCCAGTTTGCCGACGTTTCCTGTCTCCACCGGCGTTCCCAGACATGGCCTTCGCCGAGAATTTCGACGGTCGTGCGATAGGCGTTGACCCGGACGAATTGTGCAAACTGCCGGTTCGTTACCTCTCTTCGCATCAGCCGGAACGCGGCGATTGGAACTGTCTTGGTGACTTCATTGGTGTCGCCGTCCGGATCGCCAAGCGTCGCTGTGCCGGCAGGAATCGCGACCAGATTGAAATCCTGCGCGATGGCCGGGAGGGTGCAAAACAGTACGCCAACGATGAACGCGAGGAGAATCGTGATCGACGGCATGCTGTTTCCGGTCGCGCAAGCGTGATTGGGCCGGCTCAGGGTTTCCGCTGAAAATGGCTGCAACGCAACACACGTTTCTGCGATGCCCATCGCCATGCACAGAATAACTGTTCTTCGACGTTGTTTTCTCACAGCCGCGCTGTTGAGCGCTGCAGTACCATTACAAGCGGGCGCGCAGGAGCTGGAGGTGCGTGTCCGGGTCGGTCCGTTTGCCGGTAATTTCGCAACCGATCGCCTATCGCGGCCGAATATGGTTCGCCAACTCGGTCAAGGGACGCAACCACAATTCGGCCGATATCTGGAGTCTCGATCCGGCCTCGGGCAAGCTGCGCTACGAGCGCCATTTGTACAGCCAGGATGCGGGTGTTCCGCTGGTCTATCGCGGCCTGCTTTACTGGCCGTTCGAGGACAGCCGGTTTTCGTTCGGCTGGGGTATGGTTCAAGTCACCGACGGCGCGAATTGGCAACCCCTCCTGGTGCCGACAGCGACAATCTTCCACAGCGACTCGCTTGCCGTCTGGCGCGACCGGCTTTTGCTCGTCACCTCGGCGTGGCGTACCGGGTTCCAGGTTTCGGACAACCGGGGCCGCGACTGGGCTGCGCTTTACGACCATCCGACACCGGCGCGGCGGCTCAGCCGCTTCCACGAACCGGTCGTGCTGCACGGCGCCTTATACGGATATTTGAAGGATCCCGGCGGAATCCGGCTGGTCGGTTTCACGGGTGATCGCCTGACGACGGTGCCCGGATGGCCGAAAGATCGCTACTTTTTCGCGCTTACCCGCCATCGCGGCCAACTTTACGCGCTCGTGAAAGGTGAGGACGGACACCGGCTCTGGAGAACCGACGGCCAAACATCCGAGCGGGTCGGCGAAAGGAATTTGGAATTCTCACCGATTGATCTCACCGGCGACGGACAGCGATTGTGGGCGGTCTCGCGCGACGGCTGGCTCTGGTCGAGTCCGGAAGGTACGGGTTGGACCCGGCAGGCTCGGGCATTGGGCGGGCGCCCCACTTCGCTTCATGTCATTGCCGGCAAAATCTATGTCACCGGGGCGGGCGACGACGGCCGGGGCATACTCTGGGGACCGCCGCCGCACCGCTTGCCGCAACCCGAAGATCGGATGCCGTTGCCGGTGCCCTATCCCGCGACGCGGGAACCGACCGATTGGCAACGCTTGGGCGCCGAACTCGATGAAGTGCTGGGCGGCAAAACCCATTACCGGAACCACGCGCGCGGCCGGCTCCGTAAACTGATTTTCGAGGCCGTCGAACGCGGGCCACCGCCGGGTTTCTTCGCCCGACGGCTGAAGGCATCGACGCCGCGCGGCACGGTCAAGGCTTTCGGCGGCGGCCTCCCGGTCGAAGCAAGCGACATCGCGCAAACCTTGCTTTTCTGGGCTATGGGATTGTCCAAGCGACAGGAGATCCCCGCCGCGATTCTCTCTCTGTCTTGGAAGACTGCTGCTAATTCATTCGAAAAATATTTCGACCCGCAGCTTGCGGCGATATGGGCGGTGGCCGCCGCCGGCCAGAAAGATGCGGCGACGGTCAAAGCGCTAATCGAACGGTTGGATTAGGAGGGCGATCCGCTATGGCTGCGCTCGCAGATCATCGGGGCGCTGACGGCGTTGACGGGGAAGCGGTACGCCTACGATATCGGTCGATGGCGCGAATGGTGGGCGTCGGTCCGAATCGGTTGGGACGGCTAATATCAACGCTCGTTGGCATCACAGGCTGTTGCCGGCACGGCCCGAAATGCCGATTGACAAGGCGCAACGCGCGTTTCAAAAGGGTCCCGGCTATCGATGGAGCAGGCCATATTCGATATCGATCAAGGAACCCGGCATTTGCGGTTTTGACCTGCCATCGTGGGCCCGCCGTATAGCTTCACGCTCCTTTTCCAGCATTTCAAGGATACCAGACGATGCCGAAACAGGGCTCGACGATCGACGGCCAGCTTTTTCGACGCCTTTCGGCCGGTGAGTTCGCGTTTACCGCGGAGATCACGCCGCCGGTTTCCGGGTGCGCCGAAACGCTGCTCGACAAAGCCATGCCGTTGAAAGGCGTTGTCGATGCGGTCAACGTAACGGACGGTGCCAGCGCCCGGGTGCACATGTCGAGCCTGGCGAGCGCGGCGATCCTCGCGTCCAACGGGATCGAACCGATACTTCAATTCACCTGCCGCGACCGGAACCGCATCGCGCTGATGGGCGATTTGCTGGGTGCGGCGGCGCTCGGCGTTCATAACCTCTTGCTGCTGACCGGCGACGATCCCACGGCGGGCGACCAACCGGACGCGAAACCGGTCTTCGATCTGTCGAGCCAGGCGCTGATCGAACTGGCGACGACCATGTCGGCGCACGGCGTGCTGCCTTCCTTCGGAGGGAAGACGCACGAAGGCGCGCCGCCGAACACACGCCCGATTGTCGGCCCGCCAAACTTTTTCGTCGGCGCGGCCGATACGCCGACCACCGAGGCATCGGAAAAATGGCGCGACGGGTTGCGTGCGAAGATCGATGCCGGCGCGCGCTTTCTGCAGACGCAAGTCTGCTACGATCTGGACGTGATTCGCAGCTACGCGGAAATACTGACCGAAGAAGGTTTCGCCGGATCCCTTTCCGTTCTCATCAGCAACGGTCCGCTTGCCTCCGCGCGCTCGGCGATCTGGATGCGCGAGAATTTGTGGGGCGTCATCATTCCGGACGTTATCGTCGACCGCCTCGCAAAAGCCGACGATCCCATGGCGGAAGGGATTCGTATCTGCGCGGAACAGATCGAGGCGATGTCCGAAATTCCCGAGATTGCCGGGGTTCATCTGATCGCGCCGACGAACACGGCAAGCATTCCCGAAGTCGTCACAATCGTGAAGGACGGCAAGCTATAGCGAATGAAAACGCTGCCGAATCAATACGCCGTCGGGTTCGTGATCACGGTCCTGCTGAACCTCAGCCTGGTTACCGTTTTGGGCGCCACGATGGAGAGCCATGGCAGGTGCGGCTTCGACTAGAATCGCTATCCACACCGCCGGTCACCCGCAAGCTCCGGTGATCGCGCGGACATCGTCGAGCGCGTCGATCCGCCATATCAGGTCGGCCGTGCGGCGGGCCGCATCCTTGCCGATGGCCGGTTCCGCATTGGCGAGGAACTTCGCCTGCAGCGCGTCGTCGGACATGGGGTTGTCGACCGTGCCGGTTGCGTGATCGATATGGATCGTAAACCGGTCGCCCGAAACGGTTTCGATCGCGACCTCGGCTTCGTCTTTACGGAACCGGTCGACGGGCAAAGCGGTTATTTTTTTCCGTAGGGCGACGCCGTCCGGCGCGACAGCGCGCGCGTCCGAATACTGGGCGATACCGGCGGTCAGGTCGAGATAGGCGACGGCGGCCGAATGGGTCAGGCTGAACTTGGATTTGAGTCCGGTCTGCGGGTCCTCGACGCCGGTGATGGCGATGACGCCGGGATGCACTTTCGCCTCGATCGACGCGATGTTGTCGGCGCTCACTCCGTGCGCTTTCGCCAGCGCGATCATCGCGTCGATCAGCGGATGCTGCACGACACCGCAGGCATAGGGCTTGTGGCCATTCCCGGCGATCTGCCAGTCCTCGCCCAAGCCGGCGAGCAGCGGTTCGGTATCCGTCGTGGCGCTGTAGATGCGGCTGAACCCCCGCTTGCCTTCGATGATCTCGGTCGAGCTGTCGAACCCCTGTTCGGCCAGCAACGCCGCCAGCACGCCGTTCGACGCGGCGCGGCCGGCATGGAAGGATTTGCACATGGTCCCGCGATTCTGCTGCATACCGGAGGCCTGCGTCGCGGCGATCCCGGCAGCGTGCGTGGTCTGCAGGGGGCCAAGCCCAATCAGCCGCGCCGAAGCGAGGCCCGCGGCGATGGTGCCGAGCGTGCCGGTCAGGTGCCAACCGCCGTCATGATGGGCAGGCGCGGATTTTCCGGTCCGGACACCCGCCTCGAATCCGACGACATAGGCGGTGACGAAGGTCCGGCCGTCGACCGACCGCGCGTCGGCCAGCGCGAACAGGGCGGCGAGCACCGGCGAGCTGGTATGCAGGACGACGCCGTCCATATGCGTGTCGTCGAAATCGAGCAGATGGCCCATCTGCCCGTTGGCGATCGGCGCCTCGAGCAATCCCAGTTTCAGCTTCCGCGCCAGCACGGTCGCTTGCGGCTTGCCGCCGACGGCTTCGAGGACCGACAGCAGCCGATCGATTGTTTCACCCTGGCTGCCGGCCAGCGCGCAGCCGATCCAATCGAGCACGCCACGACGGGCCTCGTGCACGGCGGCGGCGGACAAATCGGAGAGGTTCAGCGTCGCTAGAAATGCGCAAAGGTCCGACGTCATGCCGAGATCGAGCGGTGCAGCGCCGTATTGTACGTTCATGGGTCCCCGCAATTCATCGAATTGGATGATCAGGTTACCGCAGATCGGCGCGCGGTGCGCCACCAATGCTGGTCGACCTGTGAGGCGTCCAGTCGCGTTGCTCCGGCATCCTCATGGCAGTTGCGTCAGATGCGCCGGTTCTGTACGTTCCGGACGGGGCCGCAAAATGCCGTGGTTGCTAGGTTGTGTCGCATATTTGGCTGCCGCAGCACGCTGCGAATCGCCTTCGGTTTGAATATTGGCTTAACGACCGCATGATCCTGAAGACGAAGCAGAAACTCGCGCTGGCGCGGTCGTTGCAGATTCCGGTATTGGGTATGCGGCGAGTTCTGGGGCGGGATTCCCGGACTCGGGTTCGCCGGCATTCGATCAACTGGGACCTCGATCTGCAGGAAGGGATCGATTTTGCGATCTACCTCACGGGCCGTTTCGAACACAGGACGGTTCGGGCGATCGCGGGACTGGTTGAAGCGGGCGACACGGTCATCGATATTGGCGCAAATATTGGCGCGCATACCCTTCCGTTGGCTAGGCTCGTCGGGGCGGCCGGCCGGGTATACGCCTTGGAGCCGACCCGTTTTGCGTATGGCAAACTGCGCGCGAATATCGATTTGAACCCCGACCTGTCTGCACGGATCGCCGCCGAACAAGTCATGCTTACCGTTTCGTCGGAGGCGCCACTGGAGAAAGAACTCTATTCGAGCTGGCCGCTCGCGGGGGACCTGCAGGGGCACGCCAAACATGGTGGCCGTCCGATGCCGACGGACGGGGCGGTGAATATCTGCCTGACGGAATTCGTCGAATCGAGGAACATCGGAAAGGTGAAACTGCTGAAACTCGACGTCGATGGCTTCGAGGTCGATGTGTTGCGCGGCGGACTTGCCTTCCTCAAACGTCAGAAACCGGTTGTTGTCATGGAACTGGCGCCCTACACGCTCGAGGAGAGGGCAGAATCGCTGGAAGCGTTGCTCGATATTCTCGGCGATGCCGATTACAGCCTTGCCCATGAGGCGACCGGTAAAAGCCTGTCGCGCGATCCGGCCGTCTTGAGACGCCTGGTTCCAGACGGCGGTTCGATCAATATCGTCGCGAAAGCATCGCCATGACCAGCGATTGTCCGGCAAGCGAACACCCCAAATCCTAGAGGAACAGCATACCGCGCGCGCCGAAACGAACGTGTGCTTTTGTCGCCCGAGGTTCTCCTGAGCGTATTCGGAATTGCCGTCTTCTTGCGTCTGCTTAATCCGGCTGCGGATCTTGCCGCCTTGGCTGGTTTCGAAGGCTTCGAGCTTGGCCCGGTTTTCCGCGGCCCGCTCGGCGCTCAGCGCGTTTAGCGGAAAGTAATAGCCCGCGTCCCGATACTGCCGGCACACGACGGGTCAATTTGGGTTGGCGGTTCGCGCAACTTGTCATCCCGGCCAAGGCGCGAAGCGCCGTAGAGCCGGGAGCCGGCCTGCGGCGACGTTGGCTTCGGGACTGGGGGCCTGATCTGCCCGGTTGCGCCGCTTGTCTGAGGTGACACGTAGCGATTGGGCGGTATCGATGGCGCATAGCAATTCCTTGACCGTTGAACCGCTTTGGGCTTCGGCGTAGTGTCCGGCTGAATCACGACGGTTCTGGACCGTTCCCCGCTTACCATACGAAAGACAGTGTCATGGCGTTTCTAGCCTCGCGTTTGTCCCGGATCGGCGCGTCCGCCACGGTGACCATCAACACCAAGTCGCAAGAGATGAAGGCGGCCGGCAAGGACGTCATCGGCCTCGCCGTCGGCGAACCCGATTTCGATACGCCGGAGCATATCCAAGACGCGGCAATCGCGGCGATGCGCGAGGGTAAGACCCGCTACGCCGCACCGGCCGGAATTCCCGAATTGCGGCAGGCGATCTCCGACAAATTCAAGCGTGAAAACGGTCTTGACTACGCGCCGGAACAGATCTCGGTCTGCGCCGGCGGCAAGCAGATCATCTACAACGCCTTTACTGCGACCGTGGAAGAGGGCGACGAGGTGATCGTTCCGGCGCCCTATTGGGTGACCTATCCGGATTTGGCACTGCTCAACGGCGGCACGCCGGTTATCGTCGAATGCTCGAGCGAAGCCGATTTCAAGATGACCCCCGACCAGCTCGAAGCCGCGATCACGCCGAAGACAAAATGGCTCGTGCTGAACAGTCCCAGCAACCCGACCGGCTCGGCCTATTCCGCCGCCGAGTTGAGAGCGTTGGCGGACGTTTTGTTGAAACATCCCGACGTCTGGGTGTTGACCGATGATATCTACGAGCATTTGCTGTATGACGGCGCCGAATTCGCGACCATCGCCGCGGTCGAGTCCGCCCTCTTCGACCGGACGCTCACCTTGAACGGCCTGTCGAAATCCTTCTGCATGACCGGCTGGCGGGTCGGCTATGGCGGGGCTCCGCTGGAACTCATCAAGGCGATGAACATGCTGCAGTCGCAAAGCATTACCAGTACTTCGACGATCAGCCAATGGGCCGCCGTTGCGGCGCTGGAAGGCGATCAAAGCCATATCGCGCGCAACAACGAAGCCTTTAAGGACCGCCGCGATCTGGTCGTGTCCATGCTGAACCAGGCCAACGGGCTGACCTGCAACACACCGACCGGCGCGTTCTACGTCTACCCGTCCTGCGCCGGCGTGATCGGCAAAAAAACGCCGGACGGCAAGGTAATCGAGACGGACGAGGATTTCGTCGTCTATGTGCTGGAAACCGAAGGCGTCGCGGCGGTGCACGGCGCGGCGTTCGGTCTGTCGCCGTTCTTCCGCATTTCCTACGCGTTGTCGAAGGACGCGCTCGAAGACGCCTGCCAGCGCATCCAGCGGGCCTGCGCGTCGCTGACATAAGAGCCTGCCCGAAAAATGCGTATTGTCGCGTTCGGCGCCGGCGGGGTCGGCGGTTATTTCGGCGGCCGCCTGGCGCTCTCCGGCGTCGACGTCACCTTCGTCGCGCGCGGCGCGCATCTCGACGCGATCCGGGCAAACGGCCTTTGCATCCGCACGCCGGAAGGCGATATCCGGGTACAGCCGGCGGCGGCGACCGACGACGTATCGACGATCGAAGTGCCGGATTATCTGCTCTTTGCCGTAAAACTATTCGGCACCGAGGCGGTCGCGGAGGCCTGTCGGCCAATCGTCGGCCCCGGTACGACGGTCGTGCCGCTGCAGAACGGGGTCGAAGCGGTCGATATCCTGAACGGCGTTTTGGCCGCGAGCGGGTCATGGGCGGTACGGTCGGTGTCGCCACGGTGGTCAGCGAACCCGGAATCATCACCCAGACCGGCCTGTTCAATTTCATCACCGTGGGCGAACAGGATGGATCCCGATCGCCGCGCGGCGAAGCGCTGGTGGCGGCGTGCGAGGCGGCCGGTATCACGGCGACTCTGTCCGACGATGTCGAGGCCGATATCTGGATGAAGTTCGTGATGCTGACGGCGCTCAGCAACATGACCTGTGTCACACGCCTGCCCATCGGCCGGCTGCGCGAGACGCCGGAAACGCGCACGATGCTGGAGGCGTGCGTGGCCGAAGCCGTCGCCGTCGGCCATGCGCGCGGCGTTGCCTTGTCGGCCGATGCGGTGGCGCAGCGGGTCGCCGCGTTCGACGGACTTCCGGCAGAGATGGTCGCCTCGATGCTGCATGATCTGACCGCCGGCAAGCCGCTCGAACTCGAACGTTTGGGCGGCGCGGTCGTCCGGTTTGGCGCGGCGGCAGGGATTTCGACCCCGACGCAGGCTTTTTGCTACAGCGTCCTGAAACCGCATATCGACGGTGCGCAAAACTAGAGCGCGTCGATTTTGCTTGCGTCATCGCGCGTAGCTCTCAAAAATTCAAGTTGGTTCTCTTCAGGGAGCGGCGCCCCGCGTAATAAGGAGCGTCGAACGAAGACGAATAATCGGTAAGGGAGTCCATCATGCCTGCAAAATCGGTTTCCGCCCCCCGCTGTGTTGCCTTCGTCGGCCCTTATCTAAGTGGCAAGACGACGTTGCTCGAGGCGCTTCTGAGCACGTGCGGCGCAATCCATCGGCGTGGGACGGCGAAGGAAGGAAATACCGTCGGCGATGCGTCGCCGGAGGCCCGTAAACGAAACATGAGTACCGAAGTTTCGGTTGCGTCGGGCGAGTTTCTTGGGGAGCGATGGCATTTTCTCGATTGTCCGGGATCCATCGAGTTTCTTTACGATGCCCGCACCGCGCTGATGGTGGCCGACGTTGCCGTCGTTGTCGTCGATCCGGAGCCGGCCAAGGCGCTTGTCGTCGGTCCGACGCTGCATTTCCTCAAGGATAACGGCATTCCGCACATGATTTTCATCAACAAGGTCGACCATCCGCACGTGCCGGTGGCGGAAGTGATGGAAGCGCTGCAAACCATTTCGACGCAATCGCTGGTGCTGCGCCATGTGCCCATCCGCGAAGGCGACGCGATTAGCGGCTACGTCGATTTGGTTTCCGAACGCGCCTACGCCTATCAACCCGGAGAGAAATCCTCGCTGATCGAAATTCCGGAAGATATGCGGGACGAGAACGACTCCGCCCGTCAGGAGCTGCTGGAAGAGCTGTCCAACTACGACGACCCTCTACTTGAGATGCTGCTCGAGGATGCGGTGCCGCCGAAGGAGGATATCTACGGCTATCTGACCAAAGATCTGCAAGATAATACCGTCGTGCCCGTATTCCTTGGTGCTGCAGAACGGTCGTCCGGCGTCCTACGTCTGATGAAAGCGCTGCGGCACGAAGCGCCGGAAGTTTCGGCGACGTTGGAAAGGCTCGGCGGACAAAGCGGCGATCCACTCGCCGAGGTCTTCAAGACCTATCATATACCGCGGTCCGGCAAGCTGTCGGTCGCGCGGATCTGGAACGGCACCATCAAGGACGGCATGAACTTCGGCGACCATCGGGTCAGCGGTTTGTATCGCCTCATGGGCTACGACCAGGAAAAGATCAATGAAGCAATCCAGGGCGACGTCGTCGCGCTTGGCCGGATGGAAGGCGTCAATACTGGTGACGTGCTGACGCCCGAAGGTGCGGCGGCGAAATCCATGCCGTGGCCGAAAACGCTTGCGCCGCTTTATTCGGCGGCGATCAGATCGGAAAAACGGGAAGACGATGTTAAATTGTCCGCGGCGATCGCCAAACTGGTGGATGAAGACAATTCACTGCAAATTTCACACGACAACGACACGCACCAGATGTTGCTCTGGGGCCAGGGTGATATCCATTTGCGAGTCGCAGCGGACAAGCTAAGGGAACGGTATAACGTTGGCGTCGTGTCTGAAAAACCGGATGTTCCTTACAAGGAGACCATCCGCAAACCGATCAAGCAGCATGCAAGGCACAAGAAACAAAGTGGCGGCCATGGCGAATTCGGCGACGTCCATGTGGAGATCAAACCGTTGCCGCGCGGTTCCGGCTTCCAGTTCGACCAGTCGATCCATGGCGGTTCGGTGCCGCGCAACTATATTCCTGCGGTCGAAGCGGGCGTTAAAGAGTACCTGACGGAAGGGCCGCTCGGCTTCCCGGTGGTCGATCTGTCGGTAAACTTGTTCGACGGTCAGCATCATGCTGTGGACAGCTCCGACATGGCGTTTCGCCGTGCGGGTATCCTGGCGATGAAGGACGGTTTGCCGCAATGCGCGCCGGTTCTGCTGGAACCGATTTGCAAAGTTACCCTGTCGGTGCCGAGCGAATTCACCGCCAACGCGCAGGGCATCATCACCAAACGGCGCGGCCAGATCCTGGGTTTCAATCCGAAAGAAGGCTGGGGCGGTTGGGACGAGGTCGGTGCCTTCATGCCGCAGTCCGAACTGCACGATCTGATCATCGAGCTGCGTTCGCTCTCGCAGGGCGTCGGGACCTTCGAATGGGAGTTCGATCACCTGAACGAACTGGCCGGACGCGAAGCGGCTATCGTGATTGAGGCGCGCAAGGAAGCCGGATGATCGAACCCGGGACCGCTGGCTTCTTCCATGGCGAGGGACAGATCGCGGTTTCGTTCACCGGTTGAACCGGTTGGCGTCAACGCAGATTAATTTTGAGCCGAGTCGCGGCAATGGAACGACAAATGCGCGCTGCAACGTTGGGACGGAGGAATCGCCATGCATGTGATCAGCAGGAAACCGTGGGCGCTCCCCGATAGCGCCGCGACGGACGAAACGGTTTATCGCAACCGACGGACATTCTTGAAGACCCTCGGCGCGGGGCCCTTGCTCTTGGCTGGCAGCGGATTGCCGGCCCTGGCGGCGGGCGATCCGACCGCGGATCTGTATCCGGCGCCGCGCAATCTCCGCTACCGCCTGGACCGCCCGCTGACCGAAGAAAAGCATGCGGTGACTTACAACAATTTTAACGAATTCGGCAGCCACAAGGCGATTTCCGAATCGGCGCAGGCACTGAGGATTAGGCCTTGGCAGGTCCGGATCGACGGTCTGGTGGAAAAGGAGATGACAATCGGATTTGACGATCTGATCCGCCGGATGCCTTTGGAAGAACGCCTGTATCGCCACCGGTGCGTGGAAGCCTGGTCGATGGCCGTCCCCTGGAGCGGTTTCGCCCTCAGGGCGTTGGTCGATTTCGCCAAACCGCTGGGTTCGGCGAAATACCTTCATATGGAAACACTCGCCGACAAAAAAACGATGCCCGGCCTGCAGGCGAGCTGGTACCCGTGGCCCTATACAGAAGGGCTGACATTGCCCGAAGCGACCAACGAACTCGCGTTTATTGCGACCGGGATGTACGGAAAACCGATTCCCAAACAGAACGGCGCACCGTTGCGATTGGCCGTGCCGTGGAAATACGGGTTCAAATCGGTAAAATCGATTGTCCGATTCCATTTTTCCGAAGAACGGCCGGTCAGTTTTTGGGAACGGATTCAAGGCCAGGAATACGGGTTTTGGGCGAACGTGAATCCGAAAGTGGATCACCCGCGTTGGAGCCAGGCGTCGGAGCGCGTCCTAGGCATGAACGAGCGCGTGCCGACACTATTGTATAACGGCTACGGCGAGTTCGTCGCCGATCTGTATAAGGGCATGAAGGGCGAACGGCTCTTTATGTAGCTGCTTCGATTGGCATAATCCCGCAGGACCGTGCATAATCAGGTAAGGCTATAGAGGCTGTCGGGGCGCGGAAAATGGCCGATGAGTTCAAAGTACTGATCGACAAGACCGGTAAAGTTTTCCGGGCGGATGGCAATGTCGGCGTAATACGTGCCCGCCTGCCGGAAGAAATCAAGAACGGCAGCGTCTATAGCATCTTCCCTGAAGAGGGACATCCGCTCGTATCGAAAATACTGAGCAGCGTTACGAGCAACACGGAAGGCCGGATCAGCGATATCGCCGTCCTGACCTCGTCGGGCGATGCGCGGCTGTTCCATATGACGGTCAAACCCGATGGCGCCGTCCTGTGGTGGTTGGAGTTCGTGGAGTCCGATACCGTTCTGGAAACGGCGGCGGATGCACCGCCGCCGGCGGAACCGTCGGTCATCTGGGTCGACTTTTTCGATTCGGTCAGTTACCTCATCGATCAAGCGCCGGACGACAAACCGATCGAGTTGATGATGTTGAGCTTCGAGGCGCTGACCGATCCGGGCCTGACCGAACGCCTCGGCAAGGAAGGCGTCGACGATATGCGCGCCGCGATCGAGTTGACCTTGAACAGCAAGTCGATGAACGGTCAGGTCGGACGTCTCGGCGACAACAGCTACACGATCGTCTGCGACGGCGACACCGGAGCGGATGAAATCATTGTCGATGTAAGCGAGACGGCGGGTGAGTTCGGCGTCAGCGCGGATGAATTGGGAGCGCGGGGCCAGGCGGTTACCCTCGACAAGGGTGTGGAAAGGGAGCAGCTGCAAGGCGCCCTGGCCCATGTCCGCCGGTCCTTTCTCGAAGACGATGATGACGATCCGATGCTCGGCGGCGACGGGCCGATCAGTTTGAGCGGCGTCGTCGCCGATATCGAGATCAGCAAGGAGCTTATCGTCGCGGCGCTCGACGCTGGGAATATGGAACTTCTCCGCTATCCGGTCATCGATCTGGCGTCCGGCAATCCGGCCCTCTATTTGGTGCACGGCCAATTGTTGATTGAGGGTGTTGCAGTCGAAGCGAGCCGCAAACTGATAATGGGCGACTATCCCGGCCTGACCCTGCACCATGATTCCGCGATGACCCGGGAGGCCACGCGCCAGATCAGTGCCGCCGCCGCTGCCGGCACGGAGATCGACCCCATTGTCATCGACGTGAACGCGTCGTCTTTGGGAGAACCGGAATTCGCGCCGACGGTCGCGGGTTTTGTGGAAGAATTCGGCGTCGCACCGGGCTCGATCGGTTTCCGGACGCTTGCGCTCGATCTAGCCCGCCAATCTTCGCCGAACTACAAGGGTTTGCTCGAGCTGTTGGCGCGCGGGCACCCGGTATGGCTGACGCGTTTCGCGTCCGCGGTCACGGGCTCGACTCTCGAGGGGGCCTATATCGAGGTGGCCGCGACTTATCTGCAGCGCCTTTGCAGCAGTACCGACGGGTTCGGTCTCGTATCGCAGCTCTTGGATATCTGGCGTGCGGCACAAGTCCGCATGGTCGCCATGGATGTGCAGACCGAGGAGCAGTTGAAGCTCATCGGCGAACTGGGCATCGAATACGCGGTCGGCCCCGCCGTAATGGGTACAGCTTAAGGCTGGTCGAAACGTGCTCTAGCTCGTGGATACCAAATGTAAGATTGTATCCACTAGTTCGCGGGCGCGAGCAGCGCGTCGAAGCTTTTTCTCAGCCGTTCCGCGCGATAGTCGGCAATTCTGTAGACCCAGCCTTCGATGCGTTCGGTAAGCGCGGCTGCTTCGCCCGCCGCCTTGCCGCCGGCGAGGGCTTTGACATTGAAGCGGGTCCAGATCTTGCCATCTTGCGGTGTGGATTCCGCGATAACCTGAAGCCCATCAAATGTTTCGAAGACCGTCTTCGTGGTGCGCCCTGGTGGAAACGCGATGCTGCCGACGCGGCGCGCGTCTTCCAACTCGAAGGATTCGAGGTTGGTCGCGATGAGTTTCGGCTCCTCGTCGTACTTGACCTTGTAACCGGCAGGGACGCCGTTCAGCGTGTAGACCAGCGACTTGGCATTGCGCTTGGTGATGACGACCGGCAATCCTCCCGGTCCGCGGATTTCGACCCGCTTGACCCGATCGCCCGCGATATGGAGGACCGTGGGCTCGAGCCAATCGGACGGCAGACCGCTCAGATTCAAACCACCGGCGGCGAGCCATGCCCGCTTCTCGCCGGGCAAGCGCAGATAAACACCGCCGGTCTTGGTGCCGGGCAAGTTGAACTTGCTGTTGCCGACCAGCAGCTCCACGAGCGTTGCACCGCCTTTGTCCTGCAAGGTGACACGTGTGGACTGCGATCCCGGCGCATCGAAATCGAGGAGGTTGAGCCTGTCGAATTTCTCCGGCCGCGCGGTTTTTGCTTCGTGAAACCGTAACGTTGCAAGATCGAGTACGGAACCGTTGGCCTTCACCGGGATCACGGGATATCCGTCGCTTTCCTTTAGCGTCCATCCCTTGGGGCTACGTTCCAGGGTAAGCGCGCCGAGATTGCTTTCCACCTTGAGCGACGCCACGTCGTTCGTGCGCTCGATCAAATCGGGGAACACCGGCGTGCCGATACGCGGGTCCTGTCGTGATCCGGTGTCGAGGGCAAGCGCGATCGCCGCACCGGCAACCGCCGCGATTGCAAGAATGGCAAGAATGCCAATCGTCCGGACGCTCATCGGATACCGGCCTCCTGGGTTTCGGAAACAAGGCGCGTCACCCGCACCCGGGCACGGCGTCGCATGCCGCCGACGATCGTTACGATGAGCGTGGCCACGCCGAGCAATAAAGGAACTGCCGCGATATTGAAGAACTTCATCCAGCTTTCCAGCCGCTCGATATCCTTGCGCAATTCATGCTGCACGTCGCGCAGCTCGGTGCGGATGCCGACGATCTCGGTGCGCGATTCTTCCAGGGCGCGTTTCTGGTTGGTCTGCAGTATAAAATCGGACTGGTCCGCCTCGCGGCTCATCAGCTCGTTCAGACGATTCTGCGCGCCGACGAGTTTCTCTTGCAGCTGCTGTTCTTTTACGCTGAAGCGCTGTTCGGCGTCTTTGCGGATATTCTGCACCAGGGTAAACGGCCGGGTCGATTTGCCCCGCGCGCGGAGCCCGATCAGCGCGTCGCTGCCGCTCAGATAATCCAGTGCGTTGACGACGAAATCCCCATTGTTCGCATTGGGCACCATGACCCGCTGCCCCATCGATTCGTTGACCTCCAGCCAGAAGCGCTGGTGCAGCATGTCCACGTCGGCGACGACGATGGCGGTCATCGGGGCCGATGCCTGACCAAGATGCGCCGATTCTTTCTGCGCGGCGGCAGCCCGCGGGCCCGGCGCCGTTTTGTCCTGCGGCGGTCCCTCGGGAAACGCGGTGTTTGCTTTGCCGGTCACCCGGGCGGCGAGGATCAAGTCCTTGGTCTCCGGTTTAAATTCGCGGAAAAGCGCCATGACGTCGGCGCCGTTGCGAATTTTCAAGGCGTCGATCTGCTGTGAGCGACCGCCGGATTTGACCAATGCGGTCAATTGCATGTTCTTGTCCTGCGTCGGCTCCAGCACGCCCGCCGACGCGAAGTTCAACAGGCTCATATCGCCGGTCACCACGTCGCCAGTAGCGAAATTCCGCTCGGTCAATGAGAGCCACGCGATGTAATCGGCGACCTTGATCTGAGCGCCTTGGCGCACATTGACCCGCCGCGCCGCGTCCAAATCGGCAGCAACCTTGCCCGGCACCATGCGGATGCCCCAGCGTTCCAGAACGCGATTGAAGTTCGATCCGCGCGGACG
This sequence comes from Alphaproteobacteria bacterium, assembly GCA_047517345.1. Lineage (GTDB taxonomy): Bacteria > Pseudomonadota > Alphaproteobacteria > UBA8366. Next base: position 1,217 of record JAKZTB010000182.1, on the reverse strand, counting down.
AAACCCTTGCTTCCGTGTGCTGGCCGCTTCGGCTTCGGCAACCGGGTCGACGAAGGCGAGCGCCTTACCGCCCCGCATCATGAACTGGTCGATGGCGTACATCGTGTGCGGGTTGAGCCCGACCGGGTGGACGAGCATCAAGATATCGACTTCCGCCGGAATTTCGCGGGTTTTGGTCGGCAGCGGCATGATCCGGAAAAATTCCATGACCCGTTCGATCACGGGCCAACGTTGCGTCGTCCCGAATTCCGGCACATAGCCGCCGGCGATCGGAATCGTGCTCAACAAGCCGACGGTCTTCCGCGTCGGGTTGACCAGCCGCTGCACCATCTTGGTCAGGTCATATTCCAGGAAGGTCTCCCGCTCGGTCGCGAAAAACGGAATGATCACCTGGTCGTCCGTACTGTTCGTGGCGGCGAGGCCGAAGAACCCTTGGTCCCCGGCCTCGTTCACGGGAATCCCTTCCAACCCGAACGCCACCGCACGGTCCTCGCTGCTGGTGAACGGTTCGGGGTTCTCGAAGGTCAGTTGGATTTTGCCGTTGGCGATTTCCGCATATTGCAGCAGCAACTCGCGCACGCGGTTGTGGTAGCGCGCGTTATCGGGGCTGCGGTCGCCCAACGCGCGGGAAAAGAACAAGCGGACTTCGACCGGCTCGTCGAGAGATGTCAATACCCGCTTGGTTCCTTCCGACAGGGTAAACAGCTTGTCGTCCGTCAGATCGAGCTGCATCGATTTGAACGTCGTGTTGGACAGGATATTGACCGCGAACAACAGAACGATGGCGAGCGCGAGTCCGATCATCGCACGGCTGGAACGATCTAAATCGCGAAGGCGGTTCAGCATGGCTACGCCGCCTTCCGTATATCGACGACGACGACATTGGCGAGCAGCCACACCGCAATCATCGAGGCGAAGTAAATGATATCGCGCAGCTCGATGACGCCTTTGGTAACGGCCGTGAAATGGGTCAGGAAGCTCAGCGACGCGATCGTATCGACGATCAGGTTGGGCGCCCACAGCCGGAAGAAATTGAGCACCAGCTCGAGACCCGCCATGGTGAACAGGAAGCATACGGTCGCGCTGATGATGAAAGCGATGACCTGGTTCTTGGTGATCGCCGAAATACACGATCCGATGGCGAGGAACGCGCCGGCCATGAACAGGCTGCCGATATAGCTGGCGATGATGACGCCGTTATCCGGATCGCCCAGGAC
>JAKZTB010000181.1:0-4990 GCA_047517345.1 Alphaproteobacteria bacterium | reverse complement strand
GGACAGGCAGTCCGACAAGCCTAAAAAGGATGTCTGGCTCCGGCCCTTGCGACGGGATTGGAAACGCACCCTCAATCGCTAAAATCGGCCGGGGCGAATGGAAACGCCCGCGCTGATTCCACGGCCTGAACGAACGCTTACCTTCTACGAGGTGCGAGGAGCCGGATATAGTGACGAATATCCATTGTACTTACCGCATTGGCGAAAGCATTGTGGAATTTCTTCGCAATGGCGATTCCAGCGAACTTCGCTTCGAGGAAGCCCTTTCGTGGGCGGTTAAATACGCGACCACGCATTCTATTCCAAATGTTTATGCCGTCTTCGAACCCAATCGGCCAATCGATCAGATATACATAAGCAAGATTTGCCCAAACGGATTTATTGACCATCGCGACCGTGGGTAGCGCAAAAGCGAGTATACGGTTTCCGCGAGCTTGGAATTGTCCATCGTAAAAAGGGGAAACTAATGTCGACGAGAATCGCTTTCATTGGCGGCACCGATCAAATCCCTGATCTTTCAATCCGCAGCGTGCGAGCGACCGGCACAGCGGTTCGGATGCTCACGGCGATTGCCGCGATAGCAGCAATTTGCGGTACACTTCCGGCAAGCGCAGAGTCGTCGCTCGAACGCGGCAACTACCTGATGAAATCCATCGTCGCCTGCGGAAACTGTCACACGCCCAAAGGGCCGAAGGGAGAAATTCCCGGGATGGAACTCGCCGGGTTTCCCAAACTCGAAGTAACCCCAATGTTTATAGCTAACGCGCCGAACATCACGCAGGACAATGTGACGGGAATCGGCAGTTGGACCGATGCTCAAATCATTGCCGCAATTCGAGAAAGCAGGCGTCCTGACGGCTCGATTATCGGTCCGCCGATGCCAATCGGTCTCTACAGGGGCCTGTCCGACACGGACGTCAATGCAATCGTCGCATATCTCCGAACGGTTAAGCCGGTCAAAAACAATGTCCCAAAATCAATCTACAAAATGCCCTTGCCGCCGGCCTATGGGCCGCCGGTGACCCATGTCCCGGATCCTGTGAAAGGCAACAAGATTGAATATGGCGCTTATCTGGCAGGCCCGGCCGGCCATTGCATCGAGTGCCACTCACCGATGGGCAAACGGGGTCCGGACATTGCGAACCGGCTCGGCGCAGGCGGTTTCGAATTTCATGGTCCTTGGGGCGTCAGCATTTCGCCGAACATCACGCCGACAGGGCTGGCCAAACGGTCCGATGCCGATATCAAGAAAATGGTCACGACGGGAACCAGGCCAAATGGAACCCGCATGCTGCCGCCAATGGCCTATCCCTACTACGCAAATATTAAGGAGCAAGATCTCGACGCTATCATCGCTTATTTGCGCAAGCTGCCGCCCAAGTAGCGATGGTACGCGCTATCGATCGATCGAAACTTTCGACGGCGATACGCCCATAACTTTGCCGAACGCCGCCGAGAACGCGCTGGTGCTCAGGTAACCGTGTTGCCGGGCGACGCGGGAAATCGGTTCGCCGGAGGAAATCGCCTCAAGCGCGCTGTGCAGGCGGATGCGCTGACGCCAGCGGTTGAAACCCATTCCGAGATCGCGCTCGAACAGCCTGGCCAGCGTGCGTGCCGAAGCGCCGGCGAATGCGGCCCAATCCTCCAGGGTCCTGCGGTCCGAAGGATCGGCGAGAAGCTCGGCACAAAGCCGCTGCAACCTCGGGTCCTTGGGCAACGGAACGCTCAACGACAATTCACGCGCCCGGCCAATTTCCTGCTTGATCAATTGCGCGATCAGATCGCCGCGGCTGCCCGGATCGTAAAGAACCGGTTCTTCGCTCAAGGCCATGATCAATTCGCGCAATAGAGTGGAAACGGCTACGACGCGCAGGGCTCGCGGTTGCGCGTCTGAAACCGCCGTATCGATATACAAGGTGCGCATGTCGACCGCGCCATGCATATCGACCGAATGCTGCGTTTCGGCGGGAATATAGACCGCGCTATCCCGCGGCACGATCCAAGCTTCCCCCGCCGTCCGCAATCGCATGATGCCGCTGGATGCGTAGAGCAGCTGGTCCCGTTCGTGTTCGTGCAGTGGGATCACGAACCCGTCGGCAAAAATTTTCGACATCGCCCCGATCGCTTGGGGCAGGTCCTGGTAATCCTCGGGATCCGTGCTGCGCGATTTCGAAACAGTCATGTCAGGCGCCCCTTTCCGTCGCGAATCTATTTTGGCAGATATTCGACTGAAATTGGCATGACATCGCAATTTCGCCAAGCCTATCCTGTTGGCGTATCAGTTTGCAGTTTTTTTTCGCTTCGCGGCGAGGCAAGCGCTTAATGGAGGACATCGTCATCATGGACCGGGATCGATCGTATTTTTTGCTGCTGAACATCGGTCATTTCCTCGACCATTTGTTCACGCTGGTATTCGCAACGGTCGCGGCCCTGGTGCTCTACCGGGAATGGAACGTCGGCTACGCTGAGCTCTTGGCCTATGCGACGCCGGGGTTCTTCGCGTTTGGCGTCTTTTCGCTCCCCGCTGGCTGGATCGCCGACAAATGGAGCCGTGACGGCATGATGTGCGTGTTCTTCATCGGTATCGGACTGACCGCTATCGCCACAGGCTTCGCGCAGACGCCGCTGCAAATTGGCTTCGGATTGTTCGTGATCGGCATGTTCGCGGCAATCTACCATCCGGTCGGCTTGGCCATCGTCACCACAAAATGGCGCGACACCGGCATGCGCATTGCGACAAACGGCGTCTGGGGCAATCTCGGGGTCGCCGCCGCGGCGTTGATTACGGGCTACCTGATCGATAATGGCGGTTGGCGTATGGCGTTTATCCTTCCGGGTATGTTTTCCATTTTCATGGGCCTCGTGTACATGACGCTGCGTTGGCAGAGCATTGCTGCGGATCAAGGCGCAAAGAAGGGCAATGCCGAAGACGCCGGAGTGAAGCCGTCAGCGTCTTATCGCGCCCTGCTGATACGCGTCTCGGCGATCGTATTTCTGACCACCGCAGTTTCTTCGATCATTTTCCAATCGACGACATTCGCGTTGCCGAAAATCTTCGACGAGCGCCTGCAGGGCATCGCCGTAAATCTGTCCACATGGACCGATCGTATACTTGGTTCCGGACAGGGAGACGTCGCAACCGTGATCGGTTCCCTCGCCTTTATCGTGTTCGCCGTCGCCTCGATCGCACAACTCGTCGTCGGAAAATTACTCGACCGCTACGGTCCGCGCATCGTTTTCATGACGGTTGCGACCATTCAGTTGGTTTTCTTCTCGGCGATGCCGGGCCTGACGGACGGCATCGCGCTCGCGGTCGCGTTCGGTTTCATGCTCGGCGCGTTCGGCCAGATTCCGATCAACGATTTCATGATCGGCAAGACCGCCAGCGGCGCCTACCGCGCCCGAATCTACGGCGTCCGCTATGTCGTCAGTTTCACGGTTTTGGCGCTCACACTTCCGTTGATTGCCTTTGTCTACCAGAATTGGGGCTTCGACACGCTGTTCCTTATCCTTGCCGGCGCCGCCGTCGTTATATTGATGGCCGTGGCAATCCTGCCGAAGCGCCTCCCAACGCCAGACACCGCGCCGGCGGCCGCGGAATAGGGGTAACGCTAACCCTAAAAGAAGCTCTCCAACCGGTCGATCGCCGCGTCCAGCACTTCGTTCTTCTTGCAGAAGCAGAAGCGGACGAAGTGCTTGGGGCCGTTTTCCACGTAAAAGGCGCTGACCGGCACGGCGGTGACGCCGGCCTCAGTGGTGATGTGGCGGCAGAAGGCCTCGTCGTCGCCGTCGAAGCCGAGCGGGCGGAAATCGGCGGTGATGAAATAGGTGCCCTGGCAATCGATCACCTCGAAACCGAGCCGCGACAGGCCGGCGGCGAAGCGGTCGCGTTTGGCCTGCATGCCATCCGACAGGCCCCGGAAATAAGCGTCGTCCTTGCCGAGCCCGTAGGCGACGGCCTTTTGCAGGTTGGGCGGCGTCGTGAAGGTAACGAACTGATGCGCCTTGGCGATCGGCGCCAGCAGGGCCGGCGCGGCCGTCGCGTAGCCGACCTTCCAGCCGGTCAGCGAAAAGGTCTTGCCGGCGGAGCCGATCCGCACCGCGCGCTCACGCATGCCCGGTAGCGAGATCAGCGGCGTGTGGCCGCGGCCGTCGAAGGCGATGTGTTCGTAGACCTCGTCGCAGATCGCGTACGCGTCGTGCTTGATCACCAGCGCGGCGATGAAGGCGAGCTCCTCGTCGGAAAACACCTTGGCCGCCGGGTTCATCGGATTGTTCAACAGGATCAGTTTGGTGTTGTCGGAGAAGGCGGCTTCCAGATCCTCCTTCGGTAGCGTCCAGCTCGGCGGCTCGACCCGCACCATCTTCGGGACGCCGCCGGCCCTGCGGATGATCGGCAAATAGCAATCGTAGAGCGGTTCGATCAGCACCACCTCGTCGCCCGGCTCGATCAGTCCCAGCATGCAGCCGGTCAGCACTTCGGTCGCGCCGGAAGCGACCATCACCTCGCTTTGCCAATCGACATCGAGGCCGTAGTGGTGCTTGGCGTGCGCCGCCACGGCTTGGCGCAGTTCGGGAATGCCCAGCATCGGCGGATACTGGTTCGGCCCCTCCATCAGCGCGTCGGCGGCCGCCTGGCGCACGTCTGCCGGGCCGTCCTCATCGGGGAAACCTTGACCCAGATTGATCGAATCGTGCTCGATCCCGAGGCGCGACATGACCTCGAAAACGGTGGTTCCATAGCCGGAAAGTATGCTGTTGGCCTGCTTCACGCCCCGTCCCGCGCGTTGAATTCGAATAGGCGCGGAGGATAACACCGAACACCCCGATGAAACATAGGGGCGGCACCTTGCTTAGAGTCCGTCCGGAGACTTTATGTAGGATTACAGAGTTTTCGGAGCATGAGTCGAATGGACGCGAGCTTGATGAAGGCGAGCGCGTTGCGGTTGAGGTTCTCCCAGTCCTTGGCCAGTCGGCGGCAGCGGTTGAG